>DASXXX010000177.1:0-13857 GCA_036502765.1 Acidimicrobiia bacterium
AAGCTCCCGAGCCAGGTCTTCCACGAGCACATCATCACGTGCTTCATCGACGACCCGACCGGCCTCAAGCTGATCGACGACGTCGGCCTCGACATGGTCACGTGGGAGTGCGACTACCCGCACTCCGACTCCGCGTGGCCGTACGCGCCCGAGGTGTTCATGAAGTCGATCGGCGACCTGCCCGACGACGCGATCAACAAGATCACCCACGTGAACGCGATGCGCGAGTTCCAGTTCGACCCCTTCGCCCACCGGTCGAAGGAGCAGTGCACCGTCGGTGCGCTGCGGGCCGAGTCGCCCGACGTCGACGTGGTGACGCGCAGCCCGCGTCAGAAGAAGTCGAACACCGACATCTCGTCGTTCGTGAACACCGCGTCGAAGGTGCTCCAGCAGGACTGACCCGGATTCACTGCCCCGTGAGCAACCGCGGAGGTTGCCAGCGGGGCAGTGAACTCGCGGCCGGGCGGTCTGTAGTCTCACCGCCGTGATCGACGACGCCACCACACTCTGGGAACTGCTCGACCGGCGCGCGCGGGAGACCCCGGACGCGCCCATGCTGATCGACGAGGCCGACCGCACGGTCTCGTTCGGAGAGCTCCGCGACCGGAGCGAGCGGGTGGCGGCCGGGCTGATGGCGCTGGGCGTTGCCGCCGACACGCCGGTGGCGTGGCAGCTGCCGACGCGCATCGAGTCGATCGTGCTGTCGTTCGCGCTTGCGCGCCTCGGCACCACGCAGGTGCCGATCATCCCGATCTACCGCGAGCGCGAGGTCGGGTCCGTGCTGCAGCAGGCGGGCGTCAAGTTCTTCGCCGTGCCCGGGGTGTGGCGCAACTTCGACTACGAGGCGATGGCGCGAGGCCTCCAGGAAGCGTCGGGCGGCGCGTTCGAGACGCTGGTGATCACTGCCGACCTTCAGGATGGCGGCCTGCCCGCAGGTGACCCGTCGACGTTGCCGGCGCCGCCGACCGACGGCGACGCGGTGCGCTGGCTCTACTCCACGTCGGGCACGACCGCGGCGCCCAAGTGCGTGATGCACTCCGACGGCGGGCTCATCGCCGGCGGCATGGGCCTGGCGTACGCGCTCGAGGTCCAGCCCGACGACGTCGGGTCGATCGCCTTCCCGTGCACGCACATCGGCGGGCCCGACTACCTCGTGGTGATGCTCGCGTACGGCATGCCCGCGGTGCTGCTCGAGACCTTCGATCCCGCGAATGCGGTGGCCACGTTCGCGCGCGACAACGTGACCATGGCCGGCGGCAGCACCGCGTTCTACCTCGCGTTCCTCAACGAGCAGCGCAAGGACCCGTCGAAGCCGGTGATGCCGGCGCTGCGGATGATGAACGGCGGCGGCGCGCCCAAGCCGCCCGAGGTGTTCCGCGAGGTGCGGGCCGAGATGCACCTCCCGGTGTGTCACGGCTACGGCATGACCGAGTGCCCGATGATCACCCAGGGCGCGCCCAGCGACACCGACGAGCAGCTCACCAACACCGACGGCGCGCCGGTGCGCGGCTGCGTGGTGCAGATCGTCGACGAGCAGGGCGCGCCGGTGGCGGCGGGTGTCACCGGTGAGGTGCGCGTGAGCGGGCCGATGCTGGCCAAGGGCTACATGGACCCTGAGCAGAGCAAGGCCGCGTTCGGGTCCGACGGCTTCTTCGCCACCGGCGACCGCGGGTACCTGCGCGACGACGGCCACATCGTGCTCACCGGTCGCACCAAGGAGCTCATCATCCGCAAGGGCGAGAACATCAGCCCGCGCGAGATCGAGGACCTGCTGCAGACCCACCCCCAGGTCGCCGCGGTCGCGGTGATCGGCCTGCCCGATCGGGACCGCGGCGAGCGCGTGTGCGCGGTCGTCGAGACGCCCGCCGGGCAGGAGCCGCTCACGTTCGCGGAGATGCAGCAGTTCTGCCGCGACGCGCAACTGATGACGCAGAAGATCCCCGAACAGCTCGAGGTCGTCGAGGTGTTGCCGCGCAACGCCACGTTCAAGATCCTCAAGCACGAGCTGGTCAAGCAGCTCGAGGACAAGGAGCCCAGCGCGTGAAGTTCGTCTTCAACTACCCCGAGACTTCGGGACTCGAGAGCGACCTGCTCGACTCCGGTGAGATCAGTGACACCGCGGTCGCGGTCGAGGCCGCGGGCTTCGACGCGTTCGCACTCACCGAGCACCCCATCCCCGGCGCCAACTGGCTCGCCCACGGTGGGCACCAGACCCTCGACCCGTTCGTCGGTCTGGCGTTCGCGGCCGCGGTCACCGAGCGCATCCAACTGCTGACGCACCTGTCGGTCGCGCCCTACCGCAACCCGTTCCTGCTGGCGAAGACGGCAGCGACGCTCGACCGCTGCTCGAACGGGCGGTTCGTCCTCGGGCTCGGCGCGGGCTACCACAAGACGGAGTTCTTCGCCCTCGGCGTCGACTTCGAGGAGCGCAACGCGCTCGTCGACGAAGCGCTCGAGTACCTGCCCAAGGCGTGGTCGGGCGAGCCGTTCGACGCCAGCGGCATCCACTTCACCGCCAAGGGCGTCATCCAGCGCCCGCGGCCCACGCAGAACCCGATCCCGATCTGGATCGGCGGGAACTCCAAGCTCAGCCGTCGGCGCGCGGCAACCGTGCAGGGCTGGATGCCGATGGGCATCCCCGAGGAGGTGGCGCGCACCACGCGCTCGCCGCACATCGCGGGCCTCGAGCAACTGACCGGGATGATCGCCGAGGTGAAGGACCTCGCCGGCGACCGCGCCGGTGAGCTCGACTTCTGCATGAGCTACATGGAAGAGGGCATCCACCAGCCCACCAGCGACATCCAGCGCCACGTCGACGAGTTGGGCCGCATGGAGGAGGCGGGGCTCACCTACGTCAACGTCGGCCACCCGCCGACCACCCCGCAGCAGATGCTGGACTTCATCCAGGCCTTCGGCGAGACCTACATCCGCCCCTGAATCCCGAATCGGCGTCAGTTGGGCGGCCTATTTCCGCCGAACTGACGCCGATTCGCTAGCCGCGCGTGAGGATGGCGCCGGCGGCGAAGGGGCCGACGGCGTTGGTCCAGACCGCGACCTCGGCGTCGGGGATCTGACGCACGCCGCTCTGGCCGCGCAGCTGGCGCGTGGCCTCGATGCAGAAGTTGGCGCCGTGACGACGGCCGACGTTGCACGCGCCGCCGTCGGTGTTGACGGGCAGCGACCCGCCGAGGCGAGTGTTGCCCTCGGCGACGAACGCGCCCGCTTCACCTTCGCCGCAGAAGCCGAGCGCCTCGAGCCACTGGAACACGATGATCGAGAAGCCGTCGTAGAGCTGCGCGGTGTCGACGTCGGCGGGCGTGAGGTCGGTGCCCTCCCACAGCTTCTTCGCGGTCTGCACCGGCGCGGTGTGCACCATGTCGGACATCACCTCGAAGTGGAGGTCGCGGATCGCGTTGAGCGCGTACGACTCCACGAGCACGACCGGCTGGTCGAGATCGCGGGCGCGCTCCTCGGTGGTGAAGATGACCGCGGAGCCGGAGTCGACGGGGTAGTCGCAGTCGAGGATGCGCAGCGGCTTCGACACGTAGCGCGCGTCGAGGTAGTCGTCGAGGGTGATCTCGTCGCGGAAGATGGCGTCGTCGTTCAGCGACGCGTGGTACCGCTGCGTGACGACGTGGCGACCGAAGTCCTCCTCGGTCGCGCCGTACTGCTGCATGTACCGCTGCGTGAACATGCCCGCCCACTGCACCGGGCTGCCGGCACCGAAGGGCACGATGAACTGACGATCGCCGGCGGCGCGGTGGAGCATCGACGTCATCGGGTGGTTGGCACCGGCGCCCTTCACCAGCGCCGACGAGCTCGGCTGCTGGCCGATGACCCGCAGCGCGAGCGCGGTGTGGCAGAAGCCCGACGCGACCGCGGCGATGGCTTGCGTCGCCGAGTACGAGAACGCGGGCGCCATCATCCCCGACGCCCACCAGTTCACCGGCTCGATGCCGAGGAGCCATGCGTCGTTGAGCGGCTCGGTGCCCACCGACGTGATCCCGTCGATGTCACCGACACTGAGGCCGGCGTCGGCGAGCGCGGCCTTCGTGGCCTGGATCATGTGGTCGTCGATCGACAGGCCGGTGTTGCGCCCGACGTGCGAGTAGCCGCACCCGACGATGGCGACGCGCTGTCCGGTGGCCATCAGGCGCTCGCCTTCGCGTCGGCGTCCGACGCCGGTCGGAAGAACGGGAGCGTGAGCTCGGGGTGCAGCTCGACGAACGTGACCTCGACCGGCATGCCGACGCGCAGGTCGTCCTCGGTGCAGTCGGTGAGCTGGGTCATGAACATCAGACCGGGTTCTTCGTCGAGCTCGACCGTCGCCACGATGTAGGGGATCCGGTCGACGTAGAACGGGTGGAACGGTTGCACCGCGATCGTCCACGTGTAGAGCGTGGCCCGTCCCGAGACCCGCTCGCCCCGGAGGTCGTCGGACTGGCAGTAACGGCACAGCACCTTCGGGTAGTGGAGGTAGTGCCCACAGTTCTGGCAGCGCTGGATGCGCAGCTCGCCTTCGGCCACGCCGTCCCAGAAGAACTGCGTCACCGGGTCGGGTTGGGGGAGCGGCGGCATCGGCCCTTCGGCGGCCGGGCCATCGGTGCTGGTCTCAGTGGTGGTCATGCGGGTGATGCGGCCTTCCATGCGAGTGCGGCGCCTGACGCGAGGAGCGCGTCGACGGTGGCGGCGTCGAGCCCCACCTCGGTGAGCACCTCCACCGTGTGCTCGCCCAGCGCCGGCGGCGCGCGGTCGAGCTTGACGTCGAGGTCGCCGAAGATCCAGAACGCGCCCGGCTGCTCGACGCGCCCGTAGTCGGCGTGGTCGTAACGGGCGATCAGGCCGGCGGCGTCGTTGGCCGACGACGAGAAGAACGGTTCGCCCTGGTCGAGGCGCACCTGGGTGCTCGGCACGCCCGCATCGGCCAGCGCCGCGAGCGCGTCGGCGACGGTGCCCTTCACCAGGGCATCGACGCCTCCGGACTGGTCGAGCGCGGCACGCTGGGCGTCGGTGGTGGCCGCGACCGCGACCCAGCCGTCGGTGACCTCGGCGATGCGGTACCCGGGCGCGATGCCGGTCTGCTCGTGGTCGAGCACCGGCACGGGCACGATCTCACCCTGTGCGTCGAGGTAGGTCTCGCTGCCCGTCATCACGCCGCCGGCGAGGAGCGATCCGGCGACGAACTGCGTCTCGCCGGTGCGGTCACGGTGGTAGAGCGCGAGCAGCGTGGAGATCAGCGACCCCATCGCGCACATGTGGTCCATGAAGCCGAGCCGGTGCCACATCGGGTCGTTGCCCTCGCCGGCGCCGGCAACCTCCCACCCGCACGACGACTGGAACAACTGGTCGTACCCGGGCCAGTCGGCGCGTGCGCCCTGCGGCCCGTAGGAGCTGGCGTGGCAATAGACGATGTCGGGGTTCACCGCGCGCACCGTCGCCTCGTCGAGGCCGAGCCGGCGCGCCGCGGGCATGCGCAGGTTGTGGTGGAGGATGTCGGCACGCGCGAGCAGCGCATCGAGCGCGACCCGCGCGTCGGGTGCCTTCAGATCGAGCGCGACGCCACGCTTGCCGCGCTGGCAGCCGAAGAAGGACCACTCCACCCAGCGCATGCCCTCGCCACCCGGCGGCTCGACCTTCACGACGTCGGCGCCGAGGTCGCTCAACAACATCGGTCCGAGCGGACCGGCGAGGAACGCGCCCGCGTCGACCACCTGCACGCCCGACAGTGGGTGCTCGGGCGCGGGTCCGGTCGAGCCCGCGTGCGCACGCGGCTCCCACTCGGCCAAGACCTCGTCGGTGTGCGCGCCGAGCGCGGGTGCGAACGCGCGCATGTGTGTCGCCGGGGTGACCGTGACCGGTGAGCCCGCCATCGCGATCGTCCCGAGCTCGGGGTGGTCGACCTCGATCACGTAGCCATTCGTGCGAGCCTGCTCGTCGGCGAAGATCGCGCCGAGCTGGGCGGCGGGCTGCACAGGGACGTCGTTGGCCCAGAACGACTCCAGCCACTCACCGCTCGGGTGCAGCAGCAGCGCCTCGGGCCAGCCGTCGGTCTGCTGGAACAACGTGCCCGGGTCCTGGCGCGGACCGTCGGGTCGCACCACCGCGATCGCATCGGTGAACATCGGCGACTTGGTGGGGTCGCCCATCAGGTGGATCCACACGCCGTCGCCGGTCTCGAACAACGTCGCGCCGGTCATGCCCTTGGGCATCCCGGTCGCCAACGACGGCGAGGGGTGCTCGACCCGGCGCCAGTGCATCGCCATCGGCACCAGCGCGCCCTGCGCCAACGACGTGTGCGCGGGACCGACGTGTCCGGTGCGTTGACGCGTGATGAGTCGGGCGACGATGCCGATCGCGGCGAGGTGCGACGCGCACCAGCTCGCGATCGGGCACCGCAGGAAGATCGGACCGTCGCGGAAGCCCTGTTGTTCGTCGAGCACCCCGAGGCGCGCCATGGTGAGCAGCTCGTCGACCGCCAGGTCGGCGTCGGCATGGTTCGCGGGCCAGGCCAGTACCGACGACACGATCAGCTGGGGGAACCGTGCTGTCAACGACGCGTCGTCGAGGCCGAGCGCGCGGGCGCGGGTCGGTCCGTGGTTGTGCACGACGACGTCGGCGGCGGCGAGCAGTCGGTCGAGCGCGGCGCGGTCGTCGGCCTCGTCGAGGTCGAGCACCACACTGCGCTTGCTGCGCATCCACGTGTGGAACCCAGGGGTGGACCGGTTGGCCGCGCCACCGGGCGGCTCGACGGCCACCACGTCGGCGCCCGCCTCCGCGAGCATGAGAGTTGCCACCGGACCGGCGATGCCGTCCGACAGGTCGACGATGCGGATCCCGTCGAGGATGCCTGCAGCGTGCGCGGTGTCGAGTGCCGCCATCGTCCCCCCGTTCGCGGTCAGGCGCCGAAGCTAACGGGTGGCACGCCATGCCCACCAGCTGCGTCCACCCGCCCGTGCACCAGCCAGTACCGGGCCGGTGCGGCGTAGCGTGCCTCGGCATGCACGGCGAGGTACGACGACTTCGACCGGGCGCAGTGGGCGGCGCGTCGGCGTGTGAAGCGCCTCGCCACCACCTCGGTCGCGGCCCGACCCGGAGACGTCGCCGTCGCCGACATCCTCCAGGTCTACGGCCCGCTCGCCGAGCTCGTCGCCGACCGGGCCGGGAGCGCCGCGCCCTTCGTGGTCGCGGTCACCGGCAGCGTCGCGGTGGGCAAGAGCGCGGCCGCCGCCGCGCTGGCGCAGGCGCTCGGCACCGACACCACACGCGCCCCGGTGTCGGTCGTGTGCACCGACGGCTTCCTCTACCCCAATCGGGAGCTCGTGGCGCGCGGGTTGATGGACCGCAAGGGCTTCCCCGAGACCTTCGACCACGCCCAGCTGGCGAGCTTCCTGGTCGCGGTGCGGCGCGGCGCGCCCGAAACGCACGCGCCGGTGTACTCGCACGCCACCTACGACATCGTCGACGGCGAGACGCAGGTGGTCGAGCGCCCGTCGGTCCTGATCCTCGAAGGCCTGCCGTTCCCCGACGACCACGTCGACTTCACCGTCTACCTCGATGCCGCCACGCCCGACATCGAGGAGTGGTACGTGCAGCGCTTCTGTCGCCTCGTCGCCGACGCCGCATCCGACGAGTCGTCGTTCTTCCGGTTCTTCGTCGGGTACTCACCCGCGGAGGCCGACGCGTTCGCGCGTCAGGTGTGGACCGCGATCAACCTGGTGAACCTCGAGGAGCACATCCTCCCGACGCGCGACGGCAGCGACGTGATCCTGGTGAAGGGACCCGATCACGCGGTCGAACGAGTGCGACTGCGCATCGAGTGACAACATGACGCCATGACGAACCGCGCGAACACCGAACTGGTCGACATGCTCGAGCAGGTGTGGGGGTCGATGGCCGAGCTCGGGGCGTCGCTCGCCGAGACCGAGTGGAAAGCGCCGTCCGAGTGCCCGGGATGGACCGTGCAGGACACCCTGGTGCACATCACCGCGCTGGAGCGGTTCATCCTCGGTGATCCGCTCCCGTCGGAGGACCTCCCCGACGATCTGCCCCACGTGAAGAACGACGTCGGACGATCCAACGAGCGCTGGATCGAGTCGCGCCGCGCCTGGACCGGTGCCGACGCGCTCGCCGAGTTCGTCGCCACGACCGACGTCCGCATCGCGCAGCTCCGCACCCTCGACGACGACGGCTTCGCCGCCGATTCGTGGACCCCCATGGGTCCGGGCACGGTCGCGGGGCTCCTCGGGTTCCGCCTCTTCGACTCGTGGGTGCACGAACAGGACATGCGCGGCGGTCTGGAACGCCCCGGCGACCTCGACTCGGCCGCCGCCCGGTTCAGTACCCAGATGATGCTCGACGTGTTGCCCTACGTGGTCGGGAAGAAGGTGGGGGCTCCCGACGGTTCCACTGTCGTGCTCACGCTTTCCGGCCCGATCACCGCCTCCGCCGCGGTGGCCGTCACCGAGGGTCGCGCCCGCCCGCTCGATCCGGTCCCCGAACTCCCCACTGTCAACGTCTCGCTGGCC
Source organism: Acidimicrobiia bacterium (assembly GCA_036502765.1). Lineage (GTDB taxonomy): Bacteria > Actinomycetota > Acidimicrobiia > IMCC26256 > DASPTH01 > DASUAS01. The sequence goes on from DASXXX010000177.1 coordinate 8,526, forward strand.
TCCGACACCTACGGCCGTCTCTCCTGCGGCCGCCTCGACCCCGACGAGGCCGTCGTCACCGGAGTGGTGGCCATCGAGGGCGACATCGACCTGGGCGGGGCGCTCGTGCGCCAGCTCAACTACATGTTCTGAAGTCTCTGAACGCTTTGCCCCCCACTCCGAGAAGGCGAGCCCCCTGATGGACCTGGTCACCAACGTCGTCACAGGCAGCAACGCCGACCGCCTGCTGCTGCTCCTGCACGGCTACGGCGCCGACGAGCGCGATCTCGGCGGCCTGCTCGGCTACCTCGACCCCGACGGGAAGTTCGCGGTGGTGCTGCCCCGCGGGCCCGTGGCCGCGCCCCCCGGCTTCTCGTGGTTCGACCTCGCGTCGCAGGATCCCGACGACATCGCCGACGGTTTCGCCACCGCGCTGGCCGCGGTCGACGACCTCCTCGACGCCGCGTGCGCGGAGCACGGCTTCGATCGTGCCGAGGCCGTCGTCGGCGGCTTCTCCCAGGGCGGTGGGCTGGCGTTGGCGCTCGCGCTCGGACCGTCCGAGCGGCCCCGCCCCGCGGGCGTGCTGGCGCTGAGCCCGATGGTGCCGCCGGGCCTGCTCGGCATCGACCTCGAGAGTGCGCGCGACGTGCCCGTGCTGCTCCAGCACGGCACCAACGACCCGATGATCCCGTCCGCGAGCACCCGTGGTCTCGCCGAGGCGCTCATCGAAGCCGGCCTGCCGGTCGTCTTCGGCGAGTACCCCATGGGCCACGAGGTGTCGCTGGAGAGCGTGCAGCAGGCGCAGCAGTGGCTGGCCGAGGTTCACGACGGCGAGACCCCGCGCGAGGCGATGCCCGAACCCGAGCCCGAGGGCCTGGTGAAGGCGGTGACCACCGCATCGTTCCCCACCGAGGTGCTCGGTGCCGACGTCCCGGTGATCGTCGACTTCTGGGCGCCGTGGTGCGGTCCGTGCCGCCAGGTCGGCCCCATCGTCGAACAGATCGCCGCGATGCGCCAGGGTTCCTACAAGGTCGTGAAGGTGAACATCGACCAGGAGCCCGCGCTCGCCCAGGAGTACGACGTGCAGAGCATCCCGCTCATCGGCCTGTTCCGGAACGGCCGCCTCGAGCGGGCGTCGCTCGGCGCCAAGCCCCGTCCCCAGCTCGAAGCCGAACTGGGCATGCTCGTCATCCCCTGAGCCACCCCAGGTTCTGGCGCCCCTACTCCGTCACTCTCACGCGAGAGCGGCGCCGAAACGCAGTTGGTGGGGGATCAACCGGGGCGGTTGGCGCCGATCACGCCGGACCAGATCGGGGTGATCTGGACGACGGTTCCGGTGTGCGGTGCATGGAGCACGCTGCCGTTGCCGACGTAGATGCCGACGTGGCTGTCCCAGTAGACGAGGTCACCGGGCTGCAGCTGGTCCATCGAGACCTGCGGGAACGACGCCAGCTGGTCGTAGGAGCCGTGCGACATCGAGACGCCCGCTTGTGCCCACGCCATCATCGTGAGGCCCGAGCAGTCGTAGCACGAGGGGCCGACGCCGGCGTAGCAGTAGTCCTTGCCGAGCTGCGCGTAGGCGTAGGCGAGCACCGCCGACACACCACCGCTGGTGGGCGGAGGAGTCGCTCCGGCGCCGCCGTACGTGAAGTCGCCGCCGCCGGTGCCACCACCGGCGGCCGGCTGGTTCTGTGCGGCCTGCTGGAGCTGAGCCGCGTACTGGGCCTCGGCGGCAGCCTTCTCGCGTGCCAGGCGCTCGTTCTCGGCCTGCTGCACGAGCGTGGCGAGCTCACCGGTGACCTTCGAGTTCATCTTCTCGAGATCGGCCTGGCCGGCCTGGAGCTTGTCGTTCTGCGACTGCAGCTCGGCCTGCTTGTCCTGCGCGACCTGACGCGCGTCCTCGGCGTCGGCCTTGCGCAGCGTCAGCTGCTCCTTCGACCTCGCGAGCGCGGTGACGATCTCGTTGTCGCGCTGCGCGGCGAGCGAGCTGTACTTCTGCTTCGAGGAGAGGTCTTGAGCGTTGGGTGCGTCGAGCTCTTCGACACCGCTGTTGGAACCGCTCTGGGTGTAGACGGCGGCGGCGCGGCGAGCGACCTCGGTGCGCAGTTCCTTCGTCTTGGCCTTGGCGGCGGCGACCAGCGCATCGGCGTTGGCGATGTCTTCGTTCGCCTTGTCGAGCTCGTTCTGCGTCGAGTTCATCTGCTCGTTGAGCGCGGAGAGCTTCTCGGCGTTGCTGTTGATCTGCGCCTCGAGTTGCTGTGCTTCCGCCTGCTTGTCGCTGATGGGGTCAGCGATGGAGACCCCTGGCGCCGCCACCACTCCGAGGAGGGCGACGAACACGGCGGTGATGACGAGCTTGAGAGCTCGACGGTTCATGTGGGGACTCCTCCGGCGTGGCCGTTTCGGTCCTTGCTGAACACGACGTTGTGCACAACAAACACACAGCTATCCAACAACAACACGTCCGTACAGGGGTGGACCCCGGTACGGACTGACGGCACCCTAGCGAACCCGACCAGCCCACGCCAGCATCCTGGGCCGTTCTGGGGTGGGTTGAACCTCTGTTGAAGTTCAGCTCACATTCGGTGCAGACCGGCTCAGACCGGCCAACCCCGAGTGGCGGGCGGATCGCCGGCGGCGGCCACGGTGGGCACGCTCCAGGCCATGGCCTTGCCGATCTCCTTGGCCACCGCCTGCCACGCGGCGGGGTCCCAGCCCTCGGCCGCGGCCCCTAGCGACGTGTCCTGGCGCAGGTGCACGAACGCCGGCAGGTGGGTGAGGCCCAGGCTCGAGGCCAGTTCGCCGTCGGTGTCGACGAAGGAGAGGTACTTGTCCTCGGCGGCGCCGAGGACGCCCTTGGCGATGAACTCGTTGCCGACGACGCAGAGCGCGGTGCGGCAGTCGGCGTCGCCGAACACCTGGAAGATGCGCTCCGCGATCGGGATGTACACCGCGGCCTCGGGACGCGGCGGCAGGATCACCAGGCAGAGGTGGAACATCGTCGACCAGTCGTCGAGCGTGCGCGTCACACCCTTGGTGCTGGCGAGCTTGAGGTTCGGGTCGGGGTTCTTCGCCACCGGGGCAGATTAGGCGGTGCTCGCGGCCGCACCGCAGATCAGTCCTGGCCGAGGTCAGTCCTGGCCGAGATCAGTCTTGGCCGATGGCCTTCAGCATCGACGGCGGGAGCGCGTCGTCGCCCTGCGCGAGCAGCGCGGCGCGTTCGACGTTGATGGCGTCGCGGTCGCGGTCGATCCACGAGTCCCACGGACCGGGCGCGATCGCGCCGACATCGCCCTTCGCCGCGACGCACGCGCGCAGGTAGCCCTGCAGGTCGCGCACCTCGGCCTCGCCACCCACCGGACCGTGTCCGGGCACGATCACGTCGGCGAGCTCCACCACGACGTCGAGCATGTCGGCCCACGCGGCCGGATCGCCCTGGAACGCGAGTGGTGTGACACCGAAGAAGCAGAGGTCACCGGCGAAGCACAGGTCGCAGTCGGCGACGAGCACGAGCAGGTCACCGGCGGTGTGGCCCGACGCGGGGAGCATCTCGACGCGGGGCGTCAACTGCGCGGCACCGTCGACGAGATGCGTGACGGGCCGGGTGCCGAGCTCGGCGAGGTCGTCGAACTCCTCGTCGAACGCGGGCATGAACTGCTTGTAGCCCTCGATCGGCATGGGCTGGTCGAGGGCGTCGCTGGTGACGGTCGTGCCGTAGATCGCCGAGGCGGGGAACGCCTTGGTGCCGCCCACGTGGTCGATGTGCGCGTGGGTGAGGATCGTGCGTCGCACCGGCAGGCCGATCCCGTTGACGGCGGCCGCGAACGGCTCCCATTGCGAACGCACCATGAGGGTGTCGATCACCGTGATGCCGTCGTCGTCGACGACCACACCCGCGTTGGCGACGCCCGTCTCACCGCCGGGGAGCAGCCACGCGAACACGCCGTCGGCGAGCTCGGTGAGGGTCAACGACTCGGCCATGTGGTGAAGGCTACGCCCGTCCGTGCAACAACCACAGGGGCTCCCGTCTACCCTCGCCCGCATGTCGGAACGTTCGCGGAGTCTGCCCCGTCGTACCTGCCTGGCGGTGCCGGGTTCGAGCGAGAAGATGCTCGGGAAGGCCCCCGGTCTGGGGGCCGACATGGTCTTCCTCGACCTCGAGGACTCCGTCGCGCCGCTCGAGAAGGAAGCCGCGCGCGACAACGTCGTGCGCGCGATCCGCGAGCTCGACTGGGGCGACACCGTGGTGTGCGTGCGCGTGAACGCGTGGGACACGAAGTGGACCTACCGCGACGTGATCCACGTGGTCGAGCACGCGGGCGAGCGCCTCGACGAGATCATGCTGCCGAAGGTGCAGTACGCCAGCGACGTCGTCGCCCTCGATCTGTTGCTCACGCAGATCGAGGAGACCATCGGTCGCGAGTCGCACGTCGGCATCGAGGCGCAGATCGAGACCGCGCGCGGGTTGATCAACGTCGAGGAGATCTGCGCCGCGTCGCCGCGCATGGAGACGATCGTGTTCGGTCCCGCCGACTTCGCGGCGTCGACCGAGATGCCGGTGCTCACCGGCGGCGTGCAGATCCCCGAGTACCCGGGTGACCACTTCCACTACACGTTCTCGAAGATCCTGATGGCCGGGCGCGCCAACGGCCTCCAGGTGATCGACGGACCGTTCCTCAAGATCCGCGAGCTGGAACAGCTGCGCGACTACTCGATGCGGCCCCGCATCCTCGGCTTCGACGGCAAGTGGGCGCTGCACCCCGACCAGGTCAAGGTCATCAACGAGGTCTTCACGCCGACCCAGGAGCAATTCGACCGGGCGTTCGACATCCTCGAGGCCTACGAGAAGGCCACGACCGAGGGCGACCGCAAGGGCGCGGTCATGTTCGGCGACGAGATGATCGACGAGGCGAGCCGCAAGATGGCGCTGAAGTTCGTCGGTCGCGGCGAGCGCGCCGGCATGTCCCGCAGCGCCCAATAGCGCGGCCTTCACCACCAACAGTTGTCAGACTTCTCCGCGCCATGCGCGGTTTTCTCTGACAACTGTTGGTGGAGTTATCCGCGCGCGAGGGCGTTTTCGCAGAGGCGGCGGGCGATGACGCGCAGGCAGAGGGTCTCGTCGGCGCCTTCGAAGATCGAGAGCACGCGGGCGTCGACGAAGAAGCGCGAGACGGGGAACTCCTCGGCATAGCCCATGCCGCCATGCAGTTGCATGGCCTCCCGCGTCACCCATTCCGCGGTGCGGCACACGTATGCCTTCACCATCGACGCAGCCAGGGTGCCCTCGCCGCGTCCCATCCGCCGGGCGACGTCGTAGGCGAATTGGCGGCCCGCCTGGATCCACGCGGCCATG
>DASXXX010000178.1:0-4504 GCA_036502765.1 Acidimicrobiia bacterium
CTCGGCGACCGCGGCGAAGAGGTCGTCGCGGCCGAACCCGGGCCAGCGGACGTCGGTGAACACCAGCTCGGAGTACGCCGACTGCCACACCAGGAAGCTGGTGGTGGTGGTCTCGCCGCCGGTGCGCACGATCAGGTCGGGATCGGGCAGGTCGGGCGCGGTGAGACGGGCGGCGAGCGCGTCCTCGTCGATCGACGACGGCCGGCGCCGTCCCTCGCGCACCTCGTCCGCCAGCGCGGCCATGGCGTCGGCCAGCTCGACCCGTCCGTCGTGGTCGACAGCCAGCGTGAGCGTCATCCCGTGGTTGCCGGCGGTCATCGCCTCGGTCTCGGCGAGCACGCGACCCAGTCGCTGTGGCACCCGCGCGTCGCGGCGACCGAGACCACGGATGCGCACGCCCTGCCGGTGGAGCTCCTCGCGGCGAGCGATGACCAACTGCTCCGCCTCGGCGAACGCGCGCCGCGAGACCTCGAGCGGCTCACCCCACCACTCGCCGGGCACCAACTCGATCGTGAGCCAGCGCAGCCCGATGCCGAGCGCTCCGTCGACCACGTCGGTGAGCGAGGCCTCGTCGACGCCGCCCCCCACGATCGCGACGTGGCCGGGCACCTGGTGCAGGTCGACGTCGACAGAGATGGTCACTCGCGCAACCTACCGAATTGTGCCGCTACGCCGCCCCGTCGACGCTACGCTCCCGGCCCGATGCTCCCGGCCCCCGAGCGCTGGACCGCGATCGTGAACCCGGCCGCCGGGCGCGGTCGGGCCCGGGCCCGCCTCCCTCACGTGCTCGAGGCGCTCGCGACGGCGGCGCTCGACCTCGAGACCGTGCTGTCGGCCGACGCCACCGACCTCGTCACCCAGGCGCGCGACGCGTTCGGGCGCGGACGCGCCGTCGTCGCGTGCGGGGGCGACGGCACCGTCTGCATGCTCGCGGGCGTGGCGGCCGACGAAGGCGGCGTGCTCGGCATCCTCCCCCTCGGATCGGGCAACGACTTCGCCCGCCAACTCGAGATCCCACGCGGTGACCTCGCCGCCGCCATCGACGTGCTCCGCACCGGCCGGGTGCTGCCCACCGACCTCGGGCGCGCGCACACCGCCGACGGCGCGTGCACCTGGTTCACGACCGTCGCCAACACCGGCTTCGACGCGGTTGCGAACGCGTGGGCCAACGCGGTCACGTGGACCAGCGGCACCCCGCTCTACGTGCTCGCCACGCTGCGCACCCTCGCCTCGTACAGGCCCACCCCGGTGCGCGTCACCGTCGACGACACCGTCATCGAGACCGACGCGTGGCTCGTCGCCGCGGGCAACACGCGCACCTACGCGAGCGGGATGATGATCACACCCGCAGCCAGCGTGCACGACGGCCTGCTCGACGTGTGCGTCGTCGGCCCGGTGTCGCGCATCGAGTTCCTGCGCACGTTCCCGTCGGTGTTCAAGGGCACGCACGTCGAGCACCCGGAGGTGCGCACCGCGCGCGGCACGCACGTCGTCGTCGAGGCGCTCGACCCCGCACCCGCGGTCGACCTCTGGGCGAGCGGCGAGCACGCGGGACCACTGCCGGCGCGCCTCGAACCCGTAGCCGGCGCGCTCGCGGTCGTCGTGCCGGCGTCGTCGACGTCGGCTACTTGACGGTCAGCGTGCCTTCCATGCCTGCCGCGCGGTGGCCGGTGATGCTGCAGTAGAAGGTGTACTTCCCGGGCTTCAGATCGATCTTCTTCGAATCGGTTGATCCACTGCCCGACACCTCGAGCAGGTATCCCGAGTACGCACCGTCGAACACCAGGTCATGGATGTTGTTGTCCGACGTGAGCTTGATCGTCGCAATGCCCGGCTTCGCCGTGATCTTGTGCGGGTCGAAGTAGAAGTTGCCCGCGTGGATCGAGATCGTCTCGGTCGACGCGCCCTTCGGCTCGACGTAGGCCTTGCTGCCACCACCGTCGTCACCACCACCGCACGCACTGAACCCGACGGTCATCGCGAGCGCGGCCAGCAACGCGCCGGTGCGGCGCGTCCACGTCCTCGTCGACACGGTCTTCATGAAAATGGTCTTCATGAAAATGGTCTTCATGAAACGGTGACGGTTGCCTTCATGCCGGCGGCCTCGTGACCGGGAACCGTGCAGTAGATCGTGTACTTCTGCCCGGCCTTCAGCAGCGCCGACCCCTTCTTCGGGCCGCCGGCGTCGGTCGTGAGCAGGAAGCCGTCGAACGCCGCGTCCTGAATGGCCAATGTGTGTCCCGTGGCCCCGCTGTAGTCGAACTCGACCTTGCCCGCGGGCGCGGTGAACTCAGTGGCGTTGAACTTGAGGGTCGAGAACGCTACGACGCCGACCGTGCCTTTCACCGCGCCGGGCGGGTTGACGTTGGGGTTCCCTGCGGCGGCCTCGCCCTCGTCGAGGCTGTGGCCGAGGCTCGCCAGTCCGCCCAGCGACACGCCCACGAACACCAGCCCGAGGATCACCGCCAGCGACGAGGTCTTGAGGCGGGGGGCGGCCGCGATCAACGAGGCCCCGATCAGGATCGCCAGCGTGATGATGATGGCCATCGCGAGCGCGGTGTTCTTGTTGTCGGCGAGGAACACGCGCGAGATGTTGAGCACGAGAACCGCGACGATCGCGATCGAGAGCAGCGGGACGAGGAACGGGAGTAGCGCGCGCGTCTTGAGCGGCGTGTCGTCGGCGGTGCCGTCGGCACCGAGGCGCTCGCTCTCGACGAGCTCGGGGAGCTCGCCAGAAGTCTCGTCCACGGTGGTGGTCTCGCTCATCTCCTCAGCCCCATCTCCGTGAGCTCACGGTCCATCTCGTCGAGTCCGTGCCGCGGGGTGTTCGCGCGTTCCTCCTCGGAGGCCCAGCGGAAGAACACTACGGCGATGATTCCCCACAGTAGGAGCCCGGCCCCGATTTTCATGATCAGTCCGGCGGTCTGCTGGTCCTCCAGCGTCGACAGTCCGAACAGGTGCGGCACGTGCTCGTAGAACTTGTAGAGCGGTGACGAGCCGAAGGTGAGGAACGACGCCGGCACCGTCGGCACGACGGACCACGCGAACAGGTACAGCATCTGCATCACCGGCGCGAGCCGCGGGATCTCCGGCAGCGGACTCACGATCGGCATCCACACGATCAGCGACGACACGAGCAGGAGTGCGTGGATCAGGAAGTGCACCCACCCCGAGGTGAGGGCTTCGTTCACGATCAGCGGCCAGTGTGTGAAGACGAGCACCACGTTGAAGATCACCAGCGCCGGGATGAAGCGCGACAGCGTGCGCACGGTGTCGAAGAGCCATCGCGGTGCGAGGATCCGGCGCAGCAACCACGCGGGCAGCCCGAGCAACAGGAGCGGCGCCACCACCATGGTGAAGATCAGGTGCTGCACCATGTGGACGCTGAAGTTGTAGCGCTCGGCGATGTCATGGATCGGGTAGTCGGACGCCACCCACATCGCGAACACGCCCAGCGACCAGCACGTGATCTGGAAGCGGGTGACCACCGCGAGGCCGGGCGTCGCCCAGCGCGGCCCGAGGCGCACGATGCCGATGGCGTAGCCCGCGGCGAAGAGGCCGACCAACAGCCAGACGTCGGGATGCGGCGTCCAGCTCGGGTACGCGACGGCGGCCGACATCAGCGCGCCGACCTCAGCTGGCCAGGACGCCGTGCAACGTCGCCAGCACGACGAGATAGAGCACTGGTGCGGCGATCGCACCGACGATGAAGAGGCGCTTGAAGACCGGCTGGTCGGTGCGGAGGTGCATGAACCACGACGCGACCAGGATGAACTTGACCACCATCATCGCCAGCAGCAGCACGGTGATGAGACCGTCCGGGATGTCGCCCTCCATGTAGGAGACGGCGATCTCCACTCCGGTGATGACCGCGAGCACGACCGCGACCACCACGTACTGCCAGGGGTCGGGGTGCGCTCTGATCTCGCCCGGCAGCAGGTTGGGCGCCGCGTGCGCCATGCGGTAGGCGAGGTCGCCCTGGGGCAGGTCGGGCTCGTGCCCGGACCGGACCTCGATCTCCTGCGTCTCCGTGTCGCTCATGCGCGTCGCCTCACTTCGGCAGGAGGTAGATGACGGTGAAGATCACGATCCACACGACGTCGACGAAGTGCCAGTAGAGGCCCGCGATCTCGACCCGTTCGGAGTCGCCCTGCGAGATGCGGCTCTGCATCGAGAGCCCCCACAGCGCCACCAGCCACACGATGCCGATGAGCACGTGGGTGCCGTGGATGCCGGTGAGGATGAAGAAGCTCGAGCCGAACAGGTTGGTGTCGACGTTGAGGCCCTTGCGGGTGAACTCGGTGAACTCGAAGATCTGACCACCGATGAAGGTCGCCCCGAAGAGCGCGGTCGCCATGATCCACACCCGGAAGCGGCGGTAGTCACCGCGCTGCACGGCGGCGAGCGCGAGCACCATGGTGAGCGAGCTCATCAGCAGGATGAACGACGTGACCGAGGTGAAGGGGATGTTGTAGACGTCCTGCGGCGTCGGCCCGGTCTGCCC
>DASXXX010000179.1:0-3217 GCA_036502765.1 Acidimicrobiia bacterium
GGCCTGGCGATTCAGATCGTGCTGGAGGTCGTGGAGTTCCCGAAGGACCAGATCGAGACCCTCGGGTTCGCGATCCTGCTCGTCCCCTACGTGGCGATCCTCGGGTTCTGCGTCGTGAACCGCTCCGTGCGCGGCATGACGCTCATCGCGGTCGGCGTGGCGCTGAACGTGCTGGTGATCGCGTTGAACCAGGGCATGCCCACCAAGGACGACGTCCGCGAGCGCGACGGCCGCGAGGTGCGCGTCCCGATCGAGCAGACGGTGAAGCACCGCCCGCAGGGTGACGACGACCTGCTCGTGTTCCTCGGTGACGTGATCACCGCGCCCGGCTTCCCCAACCAGCAGTTCTCGATCGGCGACATCGTGATGGGGCTCGGGATCGTCGACCTCTGCTTCGAAGGCAGCCGTGTCCCTCGGCGGCGCGGCGCGGCAGTGGCGCGCCGGGCGGGTCCGGCTCAGCCGAGCTGATCGTCGAGCAGACCGCGCCGGTCGAGCACCATCTCGAGCGCGGCGAGCACACGCGAGTCGTAGAGGTACTCGGGCGCCGAGCACAGCGCTTCGAGGGCGAGACCCGCGCGGTCGGCGTGACCGTCGGCCAGCTCGTCGAACGCGCTGGCGACCTTCAGGACCTGACCCGACATCACCGAAGGCCGCGACGACACGTTCTGCCGGTACGGCATCCACTCGGCGGCGATGATGTCGCCGGCCGGGGCGAGGAGTTGCGTGCCGCGGAGGATGGTGGCGCCGGCCTGCGCGATGGACACCGGTTCGGGCGGACGACCGTCGTCGGGTTCGTCGAGGCAGACCTGCCCGAGGTGGTGCAGCAGCGCGGCGGTCTCGAGCTGGGCGAGTTCGTGACGGGAGAAGCCGAGCGTGTTCCCGATCCCGACCGCGAGGTCGGCGACCCGCTCCGCGTGACCGTCGCGCACCATGCCGCCGAGCTCGGGTGCGGCGCCGAGGGCGCGGATGGTCTGGTCGTAGGTGCGGCGGATCACTTCGAGGTGTTCGTACGAGTACCAGGCCGCGAGCAACGGGATCGTGAACACCGCAGGACCCCAGAGGCCCATGCCGCTGTTCCCCTCGACCCCCATCGCGCTGATCGCCATGAGCGTGGCGCTCGTGACGAGCGCGACGTCGGCCATGCGCCCGTGCGCGGTGATCTCCATCGTGCGCTCACGCACCATGCGTGTGATCTCGGCGATCGCGATCGGCGCGAGCGCGGCGACCGCCAGCGCGAAGAGGAGCTTCGGCGTGGACGGCGCACCCAAGGCGTCGGCCATGCCGTGGTACACGAGCACTGCCGCGAGACCCTCGACCAGTCGTTCACCGAACAGCGTCAGGCGACCCTCGACCGACGTGGGTTCGGACCGCACCAGGAAAGTTGCGAGCTCGGCGATCACGAGCACGAGCGCGGCGTCCGCCACGGAGGCCTCGCGCGCGAGCACGACCATGAACGCGAAGGAGATGGGCAGCGCGGCACGGAGCGGCGGCTTCAGCTCGATCAGCTCTCCGGCGGCGATCGCGCCACCGATGACCGCAAGTGGCGCCCAGGGGCTGTCCGGGTGGGCGATCTCGATCCCGACGGCGACCGCCGCGCCCCCGAACATGAGGACGAGCACCCGTGTCCAGCCTCTCACGACCCGGCCGCCTGCTCCTCGGGAACGAGCTCGTCGGCGACGAAGTGGCCGAGGCCAGCCGATCCGGTCCCGGCCTCCGGCGGCGCCACCTCCCACTCGTGTTCGTCGATCTCGTGACCTGCGCCGTACTGCTCACCCCTGCGCTCGATCGCGGCGATCAGGGCCTCGACGCACTCGGAGTTGAACTGTGTGCCGGCGCCGTCGCGCAGCTCGGTGAAGGCAGTGTCCTGGCTGAGCGCCCGCCGATAGGAGCGGGTGGAGGTCATCGCGTCGAAGGCGTCGGCGACGTGGATGATCGCCGGTTCGATCAGCCCGCTGCCGTCGACCGCGGCGGTGGCGGCTTCGGTGGTGGTGTCACCGGCGACGGGCGCGAGGAAGTCGATGCGGTGCAGCAGCTCGACCGACACCGGCTCATGGCGCTTCACGCGTTCGAACTCGGCTTCGGTGAGGCGACCGGGCTTGTTGAGGAGCTGATTGGGGACGACGAGCTTGCCGATGTCGTGCATGAGCGCCGCGTAGCGGAGACGCTCCATGCGCCGTTGGCCGAACGCGAGCTCGGCACCGACGTACTCGGCGAAGGTGGCGACGCGCTGCGCATGGCCGGCGGTGTAGGGGTCCTTGGCTTCGAGGGCGAGGATGAGGGTCTCGATCGTCTGCTCCTGGCCCGCCTTCAGCTCGAGGTAGCTGGCGAAGGTCGAACGTGCGATCAAGATCGGGACGACGAGCAGCGGGACGACCGCGGCGCCGAGCTCCAGGTACACCCACCCGAGCCCCAACCCGAGCAGAGCAAAAGGAAACGCTCCAACATCGAAAGCGGCGATCTGCCTCAGCACCTTGAAGTACGGCTCACCGCAGCTCAGCGCGACCGGAATGCTGATCAGTGGTGAATGCACCAGCAAGTACGTCGTCGCGCCAAGCGCTGTTGCGACGAACAGGCGAATCGTGGATCCAGCAACGGGCTGCGTCGTTATCGACCAGAAGACAAGAGTGGCCGCAAGAAGCGACACAGCATCCGCAGAAGCGTTGAACGCGATCTTTGGCCATGCGCGCTCACGCAGTTGCGTCCAGTCCAGAGCGCCGAAGCATCCGACGATGACCGGTCCGAGGAAGAACCCGAAGTCGCGGAAGACCACCAGCGACGCGACGAGGACCATGACATTGCCACTGATGCCCAGGCCAGCGCGCGCGGTGACATCGAAGTTCGTGGCGGCCAATGCGAAGAGACCGAGCACGGCGAGAGCCATGGCGACATCCGCGGTGAAGACGTTCTCCGTGAGCAGAGCCGCGACGATGACGAGCGCGACAGTAAGACCGCACAACAAAAGTACGGTCAGCTGAATCGTCTTCTCTACGTTGCGCTGTGTATCCATGGTCTTAGATCAGGATGGAGAAGGCAGAGCCCCGACGAGTTGAACGCATCCGTGCTACTTCCAACGGGAAGCGCCACCGGCGAGCAGCATTGCGACCAATGCTGACGCGCCGGCCGCAACGCGAACCATGGCCTTTTGCACGAGACCTCCTGAAACATGAGTTCTCCCGCATGGGCAACGCTGTGAGCCCTACGGACATCTCGCTTCGCT
>DASXXX010000180.1:0-5301 GCA_036502765.1 Acidimicrobiia bacterium
AGGTTGCGTCACTCGAGCGCGCAATACGCGCTCAGGTGACGCAACCTCGTTCCGGAAGGGATGCGCACGCCGCTCGCGCCCACCAATAGCCTGATCGGCATGGCTGAGACCCCCGAATCGCTCGAGAAGACCATCACTGCACTGTGGGAGGGTCGTGACGACCTCTTCTCGGTGCTGCCCGAGATGGAGGCCCGGGCCGCTGTGCTCCAGGCCGTCGAGCTGCTCGACACCGGCGAGGCGCGGGTCGCCGAGATGGTCGACGGCGACGTCGTCGTGCACGAGTGGCTGAAGTTCGCGGTGCTGCTGCTGTTCCGTCTCTCCCACATGGAGACCATCGAGCTCGGGCCGTTCGAGTACGCCGACAAGATCCCGCTGAAGCGCCACTTCCAGCGCTCGGGCGTGCGGGTGGTGCCGGGCGCGTCGGCACGCTGGGGTTCCTACCTCGCGCCGGGCGCGGTGATGATGCCGAGCTACGTCAACATCGGGGCGCGCGTCGGTGCCGACTCGATGGTCGACACCTGGGCCACCGTCGGTTCGTGCGCGCAGATCGGCGAGCGGGTGCATCTCTCCGGTGGCGTGGGCATCGGCGGCGTGCTCGAGCCGCCGCAGGCCGCGCCGGTCATGGTCGGTGACGACTCGATGATCGGGTCGCGCTGCATCGTCGCCGAGGGCGCGCGCGTCGGCAACGGCGTGGTGCTCGGAGCCGGCGCCATCCTCACCGGTTCGATCCCGGTGATCGACGCCGAGTCCGGTGACGAGCTGTCGCGCGGCATCGTGCCCGACTGGTGCGTCGCCATCTCGGCCACCCGGGCGCGTGAGTACGCCGGCGGCACGTTCGGGCTGCCGTGTGTGCTCGTGGTGAAGCGCCTCGAGGAGGGCGAGCGCCACGACAAGTCCAAGCTCAACGACATCCTGCGCGACCACGGCGCCGCGACGTGAGTCAACCTGTCCTCGAGACCGATGCGTCGGATCTCTTCGAGCTCACCACCGCGCTGGTCGCGGTGCCGTCGGAGAGCCACCACGAGGCGCAGCTCGCCGACCTGGTCGAGGCGCGGCTGCGTGCGCGCGCGCCGTCGCTCGCCATCGACCGCGTCGAGCACAACGTCGTCGTGCGCACGCAGCTCGGTCGCGACCGGCGCGTGCTGCTCGGCGGCCACCTCGACACCGTGCCCGCCAACGGCGGCAACGACGTGCCGCGCATCGAGGGCGACACGCTCTTCGGCCTCGGTTCCGCCGACATGAAGAGCGGCCTCGCGGTGCTCCTGCGCATCGCAGAAGAACTGCACTCCGACGTGTCGAGAGCGACGCACGACGTGACCCTCGTGTTCTACGAGGCCGAAGAGGTGCGCGACCAGTTCAACGGCCTCGGCATCGTGATGCGCGCGCAGCCCGAGCTGCTCGCGGCCGACTTCGCCATCCTGCTCGAACCCACCGAAGGTTGGGTCGAGGCCGGCTGTCAGGGTGTGCTCGTGGCCAAGGCCGGGTTCGACGGCGAGCGCGCGCACGCCGCGCGTCCGTGGATGGGCAGCAACGCCATCCACTCGGCGTCGGAAGTGCTGGCGCGCCTCGCCGACCACGAGACCGACACCGTCGACGTCGACGGCCTCCAGTTCCGCGAGTCGTTCCAGGTGGTGGGGATCGAAGGCGGGGTGCAGGGCAAGCACAACGTCGTGCCCGACCGGTGCACGATCACCGTCAACCGTCGCTTCGCGCCGAAGTACACGCCCGAGGAGGCGGAGGCGCAGGTGCGCGAGCTGCTCGAGGGCGCCGACGACATCGAGATCCTCCAGGCCCAGCTGGCCGCGCCGCCGAACCTCACCGACCCGCTGGTCGACGAGTTCGTCAGCGGCCTCTCGCTGGCCGTGCGGCCGAAGCTGGGATGGACCGACGTCGCCCGCTTCGCGGCCATGGGGATCCCCGCGCTCAACTTCGGCCCCGGCGATCCCGAGATCGCGCACACCCAGGGCGAGTTCGTCACTCGCCAATCGGTGGAGCACTGTTACGACGTGCTGTCTCGGTTCGTGGGCGTGGCGTAGCCGCCTGGCGTAAGTTCGGGCGGTGCCCACGATTCACGCCAACGGCATCGACATCTACTACGAGCAGCAGGGGAGCGGCCCCCGCCTCCTCTACTTCCAGGGCAGCGGCCAGACGCTGAAGAAGTCGGGCGTGATGGTCGACGGCTTTGCCAAGCAGTTCGACGTCGTCGCCCACGACCAGCGCGGGCTCGGCCAGACCGAGATCCCGCCCGGCCCCTACGAGATGGCCGACTACGCGGCCGACGCCGCCGCGCTGCTCGACGCCGTCGGGTGGGACTCGTGCCGTGCGTTCGGCACCAGCTTCGGGGGCATGGTCGCCCAGGAGTTCGCGGTCACGTACCCCGATCGGGTCGAGCGCCTGGCGCTGGCGTGCACATCACCCGGCGGCAAGTTCGCGTCGTACCCGTTGCACCAGCTCGCCGACCTCCCGCCCGAGGAGGCCAAGGCGATGGGCGCGCAGCTGCTCGACGGCCGCTTCACGCCCGAGTACCTCGCCGAGCACGCCGACGCACAGGGGCTCGTCGACATGATCGCGGGGATGCAGGGCGAAGAAGCGACCGGTGAGGCGCACCGCGGCGAGATGTTGCAGCTCGACGCGCGGAGTCGTCTCGACGTGATCGACCGCCTCGGCACGATCACGTGTCCGACGCTCATCACCGGCGGCAAGTACGACCACATCGCGCCGCCCGAGAACTCCGAGAAGATCGCGGAGCTCATCCCCCAGGCCGACCTGCGCTTCTATGAGGGCGGCCACATCTTCTTCCTGCAAGATCCGCAGGCCGTGCCCGACATCATGGAGTTCCTCGCTGCCGACTGACGCGATGGCTGCCCCGACGCTCCTGCTCATCCACGGCATCGGAGGGACGCGCGCCTTCTGGGATCCGGTCGTGCGGTTGCTCCGCGGGTACACGTGCGTCGGGGTCGACGTGCCCGGCTTCGGTGACGCGCCGCTCATCGACGAGCCGGTCACGGTGGCGCGCCTCGCCGCCGCGCTCGACGACGAGAGCCTCGGTCCGGTCGTGGTCATCGGCCACTCGCTCGGCGGCATGATCGCCCAGGAGCTCGCGCTGCTCGCGCGCGATCGCGTGCGCGGACTCGTGCTCTGCAACACCATCCCGGGCGTGACCGAGGGTGCGCGCGAGTTCAACCCGGTGCTCGCCACGCTGGCCGAGACCGAGGGTTCCGCCGCGGTCGCCGACGCGTTGCTCCCCGCGATGCTCGGCCCGACGCCGCTCGAGCACACCGAGCAGGCGCGTGAGCGGTTCCTCACCGACATGCGGGCCGCCGATCCGGCGTCGCTCGCCGCTGCGTTCCGCGCCGTCCTCACGTTCGACGCGCGCGATCGGCTCCCCGACCTCTCGGTGCGCGCCCTGGTCATCGCGGGCGAGCACGAGGGCAATGACGCCGACCAGCAGGAGCTGGCCGACCTGCTCGACGCGCACTGCGTGTTCCTGCCGGGCACGAGTCACCTCGCGCCGGTCGAGACACCGAAGGCATTCGCCGCCGAGGTGCTGCCGTTCCTCGCCGGCATCCGCAAGACCGACAGTTGGAAATGAAGTTCGGCACGTACCACACGTTCCAGGTGCCGCCCTGGATCACCACGGAGCAGATCTACGCCGAGGAGTTCGAGCGCGTCGACCTCGCGGAGGCGCTCGGCTACGACAGCGTGTGGGTGCCCGAGCAGCACTTCTTCGACTACTGCGCGTGCCCTGACGCGATCGACATGTGCACCTACCTGCTCGGGCGCACGTCGCGCGTGCGTGTCGGCGCGGCGGTGGTCAACCAGTCGCTCACGCATCCACTGCGCTTCGCCGAGCGGGCCGCGCTGCTCGACCGCATCGGCGACGGCCGAGCCGACCTCTGCATCGGCCGCGGCTACCAGTGGCCCCAGAACGTCGTGTTCGAGGTGGAGGAAGCCACCACCAAGGCCCGCTTCGCCGAGTCGCTCGACATCATCCTCGACGCGTGGACGGGCGAGCGCCACGGCTACGCCGGCGAGTTCTTCACGTTCCCGCCCGTGCGCACGTGGCCGTCTCCGGTGCGGCGGACCGAGGAGGTGCTGCTGATGAGCGTCGGCGGCGCCACGCCCATCGAGGAGACCGTCGCCCGCGGCCTGCCGCTCGCGCTGGCGTCGCCGTTCGCGCCGGTGAGCGCGACCGCCGACATCATGCGGGGCTACGTGTCGCTGGTCGAGGAGTCGGACCTCGACACCGCCCTCATCCTCGACCGGGCGATCGTGCTGCTCTACATGTTCCTCGCGCCGACCAAGGCCGAGGCCCACGACCTCCAGAAGCGCCCGTACGAGTGGCACATGTCGCGCCTCGCCGCGCTGAGCGCGCCGGTGCGTCCCATCGAGGAGTGGGACACGCTCACCGCCGACGCGCCGCCGCCCGAGATCCCCGACGCCGACTGGCAGCGCCAGATCGACACCAACCTCGTGTTCGACGATCCCGCGGGCTGCATCGAGAAGATCGAGCTGCTGCGCGACGCGGGCGTGCGCAACGTCGTGTGCTGGATGGGCGTCGGCGGCATCGCACAGGAGCACGTGCTCCGCTCGATGCGACTCTTCGCCTACGAGGTCGCACCGCGCTTCGCGCGATGAGTTCCGAACCTCGGCGCGGTCAGAACATCGACACGATCGCGCACCAGGAGGAGCTCACATGGGCAGGATCTTCACTCACATGACGATGTCGCTCGACGGCTTCATCGCCAATCCCGACGACATGCCGGGCGAGCTGTTCGACTGGTACCAGGCCGGCGACGTGGCCGTGACGAGCGCCAACGACGACATCTCGTTCTCGCTCGACGCCGCCGGCGTCGGCGTGTGGCACGAGCTGACCGACAACGTGGGCGCGCTGGTGAGCGGTCGCCACCTGTTCGACATCACCGACGGCTGGGGCGACAACCACCCGGTGGGCGCGCCCGTCGTCGTCGTCACCCACCACACGCCCGACGACGCGGCACGCTGGCCGCGCACGACGTTCGTCGACAACGTCGAGGCGGGCGTCGAACGAGCGCGCGCGATCGCAGGCGACAAGGACATCACCATCGCCAGCGCGAACATCGCCCAGCAGGCGCTCGACCTCGGCCTCGTCGACGAGGTGTGCGTCAGCCTTGCGCCGGTGTTGCTCGGTGAGGGCATCCCGTTCTTCGCCAAGCTCGATCGCGGCCACGTGCTCTTCGACGACCCGGTCGTCGTGCAGGGAAGTCGCGCGCTCCACCTGCGGTACCCGGTTCGGCGCTGACCCCGCGGGGTACGACACCC
>DASXXX010000181.1:0-8869 GCA_036502765.1 Acidimicrobiia bacterium
TCGTCGAGCTGACCCGCGAGCACCTGGTCGAGGGAGTGCAGCGTGAGCCCGATGCGGTGGTCGGTGACGCGGTTCTCCTTGTAGTTGTAGGTGCGGATCTTGTCGGAGCGACCGCCGCTCTTCACCTGCCCGCGCCGCGCCGACGACAGTTCGGCCTCCTGGCGCTCGCGCTCGATCTCGTAGAGGCGGCTGCGGAGGATGCGCATCGCCTTCTCCTTGTTCTGGAGCTGGCTCTTCTCGTCCTGGCAGGTGACGACGAGCCCCGACGGCTTGTGGGTGATGCGCACCGCGGAGTCGGTGGTGTTGACCGACTGGCCGCCCGGTCCGCTCGACCGGTAGACGTCGATCTCGAGCTCGTTGGGATCGATGGTGACGTCGATCTCCTCGGCCTCGGGGAGGACGGTCACGGTCGCTGCGCTGGTGTGCACGCGGCCCTGGCTCTCGGTGACCGGGACCCGCTGTACGCGGTGGGGGCCGGCCTCGTGCTTCAGGCGCGCCCACGCATCGTCGCCCTTCACCACGAACGTGATGTCGCGCATGCCCCCCATGTCCGACAGCTGGCTGGCGAGCGTCTCCACCTTCCAGTGGTGGAGGTCTGCGTAGCGCTGGTACATCTCGTAGAGGTCGGCGGCCCAGAGGTTGCCTTCCTCACCGCCCTCTCCCCCGCGGATCTCGACGATCACGTTCTTGCCGTCGTCGGGGTCGCGCGGCACGAGGAGCTCGCGGAGGCGCGCGTCGAGCACGTCCAGCGTTCGCTGCTTGGTGTCGATCTCGCTCTCGAGGTACTCGCGCATCTCGGGGTCGGACTCGCCGCTGAGCATCTCGCGGGCCTCGGCCAGATCGGTTTCGGTCGTGCGGTACGAGCGATACGCCTCGACCACCGGCCGCAGCTCCGCCAACCGGCGACCTGCCGCGGCCGCCGCCTGCTGGTCTCCGGACGCGTAGAGCTCGGAGAGCTGGCTCTCCAGCTTCTCGGTTTCGGTTTCGAGCTCCGCGAGTCGGTCGAACACGCGGTTCAGGGTACCGGGACCCCTCTCACGCTCTCGGAGGAGACGCGATCAGCTCATCGCAGGACGAGGGAGCGTCCCGGGGGCGAGAACTCGACGCGGACGGGCGTCGACCTCGGCCAGCTGCTCGGCGGTGAGCACCGCCCGCAGCGACGCCACCGCCACCTCGACCTGGTCGATGGTGGGCTGACGCGTGGTGAGGCGCTGCAGCAGCAGCCCCGGCTTCATCGCCACCCGCACCCAGGCGCGGTCCATGTGCTTGGCAGCGAAGCGGATGACCTCGTAGCTGATGCCCGCGATCACCGGCAGCAGGATGATGCGGCTCAGGATGAGCAACGCCCAACCCGGGCGACCGATGAACGAGTACACGACGATGGTGATGACCATCACGGTGAGCAGGAAGTTGGTCCCACAGCGCACGTGCGCCGTGCTGAACTTCTGCGCCTCCTCGGCGGTGAGCTCGACGTCGTTCTCGTAGGCGGCGATCGCCTTGTGCTCGGCGCCGTGGTACATGAAGACGCGCTTGATGTCCTTCATCTGGCCGATGAGCAGCAGGTAGCCGAGGAAGATCGCGAGCCGCAGCGCACCCTCGGCGACGTGGAACCAGAAGCCGTCGACACCGAGGAAGTTGCCGAGGCCGTTGGCCGCGACCGCCGGCAGCACGATGAAGATCGCGGTGAAGAACGCCAGCGCCACGCCGATCGTCCAGCCCATCGCCTTCGAGGAGATCTGCTCCTCTTCGGGGATCTGGCGGTTGGCCGACCAGGTGAGCGCCTTCATCCCGAGCGTCATCGACTCGGCGAGCGCCATGACGCCGCGCACGAGCGGGATCTTCGCCCACTTCTCCGCCCAGTTGGGCGTGTCGTGGGTCTCGACCTCGATGTCGCCCTCGGGCGTGCGCACCGCGATCGCGTACGACCGCTCGCCGCGCATCATGACCCCTTCGACGACCGCCTGGCCACCCATGTAGCGGGGGCTCGAGGAAGGGGTGCCGTCGCTCATGGCGTCAGGCCTCGGAGGTTGCCTTCTCGGCGGCTGCCGCCTTCGCACCCTTCTTGGCCGGCGCGGGGGCCGACTTGGCGAGGCGACGGTTGAAGCGCTCGACCCGGCCACCGGTGTCGACGAGCTTCTGCTTGCCGGTGAAGAAGGGGTGGCATTCCGAGCAGAGCTCGACGCGCAGGGAGGGAACCGTCGAGCGAGTCGTGAACTCGTTGCCGCAGGAGCAGTGCACCTGGCACTCGACGTAGTCGGGGTGGATTCCGGTCTTCATGATCTGTCCAGTCTAGGAGACGCCAGGCGCCAGGGATTCACGGGCAGTGGCCAAGAGAACACCAGCGGCGGGCAATTGATTTCCCGGATCGCCCGGAGTCGGGTCAGCCCCCCGGTGAGGGGGCCTTGCCGATCTCGCGGAGGAACTCGTTGTTGTCCTTCGTGGTGCGGATCTTCTCGAGGAGCAGCTCGACGCCCTTGCCGTCTTCGAGCGCATTGAGCACGCGCCGCAACTTCCACACCTGCTGGAGCTGGTGGCGGTCGAACAGGAGCTCCTCGTGGCGTGTGCTCGACGCGGCGACGTCGATCGCCGGGTAGATGCGGCGCTCGGCGAGGTGGCGGTCGAGGCGCAGCTCCATGTTGCCGGTGCCCTTGAACTCCTCGAAGATCACCTCGTCCATGCGGCTGCCGGTCTCGATGAGCGCGGTGGCGATGATGGTGAGTGAGCCGCCCTCTTCCACGTTGCGCGCCGCGCCGAAGAACTTCTTCGGCGGGTAGAGCGCGGTGGAGTCGACGCCACCGGACATGACCCGGCCGGACGTGGGCGCGGCGAGGTTGTAGGCCCGCGCCAGGCGCGTGATGCCGTCGAGGACGACGACGACGTCCTTGCCGTGCTCGACGAGGCGCTTGGCGCGCTCGATGGCGAGCTCGGCGACCTGCGTGTGCTCGTCGGCGGGGCGGTCGAACGTGCTCGCCACCACTTCACCACGCTGTACGTGGCGCTTCATGTCGGTGACCTCTTCGGGCCGCTCGTCGACGAGCAGCACCATGAGGTGCACTTCGGGGTTGTTGCGCTCGATCGCGTAGACGAGTTGCTTCAGGATCGTGGTCTTGCCCGCCTTCGGCGGCGAGACGATCAGGCCACGCTGACCCTTCCCGATCGGCGCGATCAGGTCGATGATGCGCCCGGTGATCTCCTGCGGGTCGGAACCGACCTCGAGGTGGAGCTTGTCGTCGGGGAACAGCGGCGTGAGGTCCTCGAAGCGCGGCCGGGCGCGCGCGTCTTCGGGGGTCATGCCGTTGATGTCGTCGACGCGCAGCAGCGCGGGGTACTTCTCGTTGCTCGCCTGTGGGCGAGACGTTCCGGTGACGAAGTCGCCCTTGCGCAGCGCGAAGCGTCGGACCTGCGACGCGGAGACGTAGACGTCCTTCTGCGCGGGGAGGTAGCCGTCGCCGCGGAGGAAGCCGTAGCCCTCGGGACGGAGGTCGAGCAGGCCCTGCACCGGGATCGGGTCGCCCTGGTATTCGCCGGGCCGGCCGTCGCCGGGCTGGTCCTGACCACCGCGCCCGCGGCGGCGCCGTCGGCCGCGACGGTTGCCCTCGCCGAACGACTGCCGCTCGTCCTCGGCGTCGACGTTGTCGCCGTGGCCGTCGTCGTCGTCAGAGTCGGAATCATCGTCGTTCGCGTCGTCGTGGTCGTTCGCGTCGATCGACGGGGTGGCACCGGTGTCTCGGCCCGCATTTCGGCCGGTGTGAGCGGCGGTGTCGTCGCTCGGGGCGGGTGCTGTGACCGACGCCGGCGTGGCGCGGCGGCCACGGGGCCGCGGCATCGGCTCCTCGGCGTCGGTCGTGTCGCTGCCGAGCGCGTCCTCCTCAGCCGCCAGCGCGGCGAGGTCGTCGTCGGCCGGGCCCTGCGACGCGCGCGCCGAGCGCACGCGGCGCGGCTTGGCCGGCGTTTCGGCAGGCGGCGTTTCGGCAGCCGGTTCGGGCGCAGCCTCCGGCGCGGGCTCGCCGCCGTTGGCTGCCGCGAGGATGGCGTCGATCAGGTCGGCCTTGCGCATGCGCGTCGCCGCCTTCACCCCGATCGCGCCCGCGATCGTGTGGAGCTCGTCGCGGTCCTTGCCGGCGAGGACCGAGCGGTCGATCTGCTGCTCCGTGGCCATTCCGTCTCCTCCAACCCGACGGACACCGCGCGCGCTGGCGCGAGGAAGGGCGGGCACGGTTGTCAGACCTCAACAGGTTTGAGAGTCCCTGCCGGGGCTTCGGCACCTGAAACCGGGATCTCGTCCAGTGAACTGGACGAAGAATCGACCGGCGGCGGGTGTCACTGTAACACCTCGCTCCGACGCCGTTCGCTCCCGCGCACGCCGTCGCCGCGGCGGTGCGCGGGGGTGACGCGAGGTGGCTACGCGAGGAGGCGCGCCATGAGGTCGTGCGCGGGCACGGGCACCTGCCCGGCGACGCCGCGCTCGGTGTACTCGCCACCGTCGCTGGCGAGGTCGGTGCCGTAGAGCAGGTAGGGCACCGGCTCCGACGTGTGCGTTCGCGACGCGCACGGTGTCGCGTGGTCGGGCAGGAGGAGCAGGCGGAACGGCTCGGCGCCGAGTGCGTCGACGAGCGGGCCGATGATGTCGGCATCCCAGCGCTCGAGCGACGTGACCTTCTCGTCGATCGCGCCCTGATGGCCGGCTTCGTCGGTGGCTTCGACGTGCAGGAGGAAGAGGTCGCGGTCGGCGAGCGACGCGATCGCGGCGTCGCGCTGCGCGACGTAGTCGTTGTCGAAGCCGGCGGTCGCGCCGGGGACGTCGAGCACTTCGATGCCCGACAGGACACCGAGACCGCGCACGAGGTCGACCGCCGAGGACAGTCGACCGGGGACGCCGTACCGCGCGGTGAAGTCGGGCAGCTGCGGACGGGTGCCCTGCCCCCACAGCCAGATCTGCGTGGCGATCGAGTCGACCTCGGCCGCCGCGCCCGCGACCACGGGCTTCGACGCGTCCATCAGCGCGGTGAGCTTGGCTGCGGCAGGTCCGGTCGGGAGCACGATCGGTCGACCGGTGAGATCGTGGGGAGGGACACACTCCGCATCGCCGAACTCGGTCGGCATCACGCAGAGGTGGCGGTACTCGACGCCGGGGTGGAAGCGCACGCCGTCGCGCCCGTTGCCGAGCGCGTCGTCGAGCGCGGCGACGATCACGTGGCTCTGCTCACTGCTGATGTGACCGGCCGCGAAGTCGACCATCACCTCGCGGCCCGACTCGTCGATGCCGACGGTGACGAGGTTGCAACGGAACGCCACCTCGCCCGGCGCCAGTTCGACGCCCATGGCCGCGGCCTCGATCGGTGCGCGACCGGTGTGGTACTCGGACGGGTCGTACCCGAGGATGGCGAGGTTGCCGACGTCGCTGCCCGGCGGGAGTCCCGGCGGGATCACCTCGGCCAACCCCACCTCGGCCGACGCGGCCAGGCGCGCCAGGTTGGGCATGCGCGCGGCCTCGAGCGGCGTGCGACCGTCGAGCTCGGCGAGCGGTTCGTCGGCGCAGCCGTCGGGCACGAGCACGAGGTACTTCATCGCGCGAGGTTACGCGACGGGGTTGCGCGAGGCTTCGCCAGAACCGCGAGGCGGTACGGTGCCGAAGTCATGGGTCGCCTCAGGGTCCGTGCCGCGATCGGGGGCACGATCGCCCTCGTCCTCGCCGCCGCCTCGTTCACCGGGCCGCCGGCCGGTGCGGCAACCCCGGCGCTGCGGCTCACCAAGGTCGCCGACGTCGAGGGCGTCACCGTGATCGCCCCGCGCGCCGGGACCCGCACGCTCTACCTCGCCCAGCAGGACGGCATGGTGCGCTCGCTGCGCGGCAGTCGCGTCGCGTCGACGCCGGTGCTCGACCTCCGGAGCCGCGTGAGTCAGGACGGTGGCGAACGTGGGCTCCTCGGCCTCGCGTTCTCACCCGACGGCGCGCTGCTGTACGTCCACTACAGCGACATCGACGGCAACACCCAGGTCGACCAGTACGCGATGGCAGGTGGGCGGGCGACGCCATCGAGCCGGAAGTCGATCCTGCAGGTCGAACAACCGCAATCGAACCACAATGGTGGCCAACTCGCGTTCGGGCCCGACGGCTACCTGTACCTGGGGCTCGGCGACGGCGGCAACGAGGGCGACGAGGGTCCGGGCCACGCGCCCGGCGGCAACGGGCAGTCGCTCGACACGTTGCTCGGCAAGATCCTGCGCATTGCGCCCGACCCCGCGCCCGGCGAGCGCGGGTACTCGGTGCCGCCCGACAACCCGTTCGTCGGGGTCGACGGCGCGCGGCCCGAGATCTGGTCGTACGGCCTGCGCAACCCGTGGCGGTTCTCGTTCGACACGAAGAACGGCGACCTCTGGATCGGCGACGTCGGCCAGAACGAGTACGAGGAGATCGACCGCGTGGCGGCGACCGCGGGGCGCGACGCGGGGAAGGGTGTGAATTTCGGGTGGAACCGGCTCGAGGGCGACCACGCGTACCGCGGGAGCGCGCCGAACGACGCCGATCCGCCGGTCTACGAGATCCCGCACGACACCGGCGCGTGCGCGGTCGTCGGCGGCTACCGGTACCGGGGCACGAAGATCCCGGGGCTCGTCGGCGACTACCTCTTCAGCGACAACTGCGACGGCACCATCCGGCTCCTCGTCCCCGCCGGCGACGGCTTCACCATGGAGGACGCCGGCGTCGACGCCGCGAGCGTCGCCACCTTCGGCCAGGCGAACAACGGCACCCTCTACGTGTCCTCCCTGAGCGACGGCGTCTACCGCATCGATCGCAGCTGACTCCCGGCGTTCCTGCGTCAAAGTGCGACAATTGTTCGCGCACTGTGACGCCTGTTGAGAGGGTGGGGGCTAGTCGAAGACGACGGTGCGGCGGCCGTGGACGAGGACGCGGTGCTCCACGTGGGCGTGCACCGCGCGCGCGAGCACGACGACCTCGAGGTCGCGGCCGCGTCGTTGGAGGTCTTCTACCGCGTCGCGGTGACTGACGCGCACGACGTCCTGGTCGATGATCGGGCCGTCGTCGAGCACCGCGGTCGCGTAGTGCGCGGTGACGCCGACGATCTTCACCCCACGTTCGTGGGCCTGGTGGTACGGGCGGCCGCCCATGAACGCGGGCAGGAACGAGTGGTGGATGTTGATGATCTGATCGGGCCACTGCGCGATGAACTCGGGCGTGAGGATCTGCATGTAGCGCGCCAGCACGACGAGCGTCACCCCGTGCGCTTCGAGCACCGCGTGCATCGCGCGCTCCTGCTCCACCTTCGTGTCGGGGGTGACCGGGAGGTGCACGAACTCCACCCCGAACCACTGCGCCACCTCGGCGTGGTCGGCGTGATTGGAGATCACCACCGCCACGTCGATCGCGAGCTCACCGCGACGCGAGCGCGCCAACAGGTCGACGAGGCAGTGCGCCTCCTTCGACACGAGCACGCCGACGCGCGGGACGTCGTCGGAGAAGCGCACCGTGCACTGCATGTCGAAGCGATCGACGATCGGCCGGAACGCGGGTTCGATCTCGTCGCGCGCGAGGTCGCAGCCGTCGAGCAGGAACTCGACCCGCTGGAAGAACACACCGTCGGTGCGGTCGGTGTGCTGCTGCGCGTCGACGATGTTGCCGCCGTGGCGGTAGACGAAGTCGGCGGTGGCCGCGACCACGCCCGGCTGGTCGGGGCAGGACAGCAGCAGCACCGCAGTCGGGCCGAGCACGCCGTTCACCCGGAGTGCTTGACGACCAGACCGGCCACGCGACGCGTGATCCCGGCCGGGGCGACGCTCGAGAACGCCGCCGCGGCCTGGTTCAGCACCCCGGGGATCGACACCGAGCGGCCGCGGTCGAGGTCGCGCAGCGCGGCGGCGACGACGTCGTCGGCCGACTGCCACACGAATTCGGGGAGGTCGGTCGGCCCGAGCTCGGCCCGGTCGTGGAACTCGGTGTGCGTGTAGCCGGGGCACACGAGCATCACGTGCACGCCGGTCCCCCGCGCCTCCTCGTGCACGGCGTGCGTGAAGCTGTGCACGAAGGCCTTCGTGGCGCCGTAGGTGGCGCTCGCGGGCGACGGTTGGTACGCCGCGAGCGACGCGATGTTGAGGATCGCGCCCGCGCGACGCGACTCCATCGCACCGAGCGCAGCGTGGGTGAGCCGGAGCAGCGCGACCACGTTGAGCCCGACCTCTTGCACCTCACGGTCGACGTCGAGCTCGGCGAAGCGACCGAAGGTGCCGAACCCGGCGTTGTTCACGAGGATGTCGACGGCCGGGTCGACGGCGTCGAGCCGCGCTTCGACCGCGGCCACGCCGTCGTCGGTGACGAGGTCGGCGGACAACACCTCCGCCTCGATGCCGTGGGCGGCGCCGAGCTCGGCAGCCAGCTCCTCGAGCCGGGCCGCGTCGCGTGCCACGAGGACCAGGTCGTGTCCACGTGCCGCGAGACCGACGGCGAAGGCACGCCCGATCCCGGCCGACGCGCCGGTGACGAGCGCGACACTCACGGGCTGCTCACGCGAGGTCCAGGGCGACCGCGACCGTGGTCGCGTCGGCGTCGACCGGATCGCCGACCTGCACCTCGGCGATGGCGCGGTTGGGGTCCTTCAACCCGTGTCCGGTCACCGTGCACACCGCGACGTCGTCGGCCGTGAGCAGACCGTCGGCGGCGGCCTGGAGCAACCCGGCCACCGAGGCCGCCGACGCCGGTTCGACGAAGCACCCCTCCTCCGCCGCGACCATGCGGTAGGCCTCGATGATCTGGGCGTCGGTGACCTCGCCGATGTGCCCGCCCGACTGGTCACGGGCGTCGATCGCACCCTGCCACGACGCCGGGTTGCCGATCTGGATCGCGGTGGCGAGC
>DASXXX010000182.1:0-8536 GCA_036502765.1 Acidimicrobiia bacterium
GGTGGCCGGGGAGACGCTCACCGTCGAGCACTACGTCGACGACAACATGCGCAACATCCCCGACCACTACCACGCCCACGCGCGCCCGAAGGGGGGCTTCTTCGGGCACGGCTTCCGACGTCCGTAGACGTCTGCGACGACGACGTCGCCCTGGCTACTTCGCGGCTCCAGGATCTCCGCATGCCGATGCTCCCTGTCGCGGGCACGTCGACGGCACTACGGACGAGCCGGTCGGAGGGATTGCGCCGGTAGCGTTCTCGGCGCGGACCAATCCCGTCAGCCTTCCGGACCAATCCCTTCAGCCTCGGGAGCCGTAGTACCGCCGTGTGGACAGTGTCGGACGAAACGCTGGTGGCCGGGCTCGCTTCCGGCGACCGTGACGCCGCGTCCGCGTTCGTCCAGCGGTTCGAGCGCCGGGTGTACGGCCTGGCCCGCACGATCGTCTACGACGACCGCGCCGCCGAGGACATCGCCCAGGAGGCGTTCGTCCGGGCGTGGAAGCACTCCAGCGCCTACGACCCCCGCCGGGGCAGCGTCGTGGGGTGGCTGCTCACCATCACCCGCAACCTGGCCATCGACGCGGTGCGGGTGCGGCGACCGGTCGTCATCGACCCGGCTTCCCTCCTGGGCTACGACGCCGCGTCGACCGACCGCAGTCCCGGTGACCACGCCGAGCTGTCCGAGGACAGCGACCGACTCCGCGCCGCGTTGGCGCAACTCCCCGAGGAGCAGTCGCGAGCGGTCGTGCTTGCGGGCCTGCTCGGCTACACCGCGCGTGAGGTGGGCGAGATCGAGGACATCCCGCTCGGCACGGCCAAGACGCGCATCCGCACGGCGCTGCTCCGCCTCCGGGCCGCGCTGGTGAGCGAGGAGCAAGAGTGACTGTCAGCGCGATGTCCTGTGCCCAGGTGCGCGAGCTCGCGCCCGAGCTGGCCCTGGGGATCCTGAGCGGCGCCGAGCGCGCCGAGGTCGTGCTGCACGTCAACGGCTGTGCGCGCTGCCAGGCCTACGTCGCCGAGCTCACCGAGGCCGCCGACGCCATTCCGCAACTTGCCCCCGAGGCCGAACCGCCGGTGGGCTTCGAGGCGCGCGTGCTGCAGCGCCTCGATGCGGGGGAGCGCCGCACGCGTCGACGCTGGATCGCGGCAGTGGCGGCGGTCGCCGCGGCGGCGATGATCGTGAGCATCACCGTCGTGCGGGTGATCGAGTCGAATGACAGCACGTCGGCCCGGCAGGAGGCCACGCCGATCACGCCTGCGCCCAAGCCGGTCGCCGTACCGATGCAGCTGACCGCGGCACCGCTGCCGGCCGGGTGGGCCTACGTGAGCGACGGCCACGGCGTTGCCGTCTCCGTGAGCTACGGCATGGAATCCGGCGGGTACACCGTGCAAGTCAAGTCGCCCAGTGGACGTGCCGAGAACATCGGGACGATGACCGTCAGTGACAACCATGGTTCGTGGACCGGGCGGAGCAGCCGACCGATCAGGGCCGGGAGCACCATCTCGCTGGTCGACGCGACCGGTGCAGCGGTGTGCCACGGCACGGTCCCGACGGCTCTGTAGCATCACCTTCGGCAGGTCTACAACTGAAAGGCTCTGGGCATGGTGAGGCTTCGGTTCTTGTGCGTCGCGTTGCTCGCGTTGCTCGCGTTCGCAGCCGTCGCCGCGTCGGCGATCCCCGCGGGTGCCGCCGACGCGCCCAGCCCGAAGTTCTGCTCGTCGTACACGAAAATCAGCGGCAGCGATCAACCGACCCCGACGCAGGCGAAGGCACTCGTGGCGAGGTACATGGCCGCCGGGAAGCATGCGCCGGGCAACGTGAAGACGGCCACCAAAACGATCGTGGGCACGCTCAAGAAGCTCGCGAGCCTCAGCTCGTCGAACCCCGTCGATATCGGGAAGTTCTACACGTCGGCCGACTTCCGCAAGTACGGGCAGGCGATCGGGACCTTCTTCAAGTATGCGTCGGCGTGCGATTCCGCCAACTGACCACTCGGGAAGGCCCGACATGATCCGATTCCCTCTTGCTCGTCACGGTGCTCGCGCTCGCCACGGTCGGTGTCGTCGCCGGCCCGGCCGTCGCGACGGTTTCGACCGCGAGCAACTCGTCGATCTGCAAACCGATCAAGGGACTCTCGAGCAAGCTCCAGAGCGCCGGAACTGACAGCTCGAAGTTCGGCGCGGCCACGTACTCGAAGTTCGCGGAGGCGTTGCGTTCGTCGGGGAAGCACGCGCCGGCGAAGGTCAAGAAGGCCGCGAACAACCTCGCGTCGTACTACGCCGCGCTCGGGTCCGGTGACGTCTCGGGGCTCAAGAACGCGGCCACGCTGTCCACATCGATCAGCACATACTTCGGGTACATCACCAGCCACTGCACCTGATCACAGCTCGGACGGGCTCACGTCGTCGAGGCGGCGATCCGCCGTCTCGGGCAGTCGCGGCACGACGAAGATGGCCGCGGCCACGGACGCGATCCCGCACAACGCGATGGCGGGGCCGAGGCCGCCGGCGAAGACCTTGAGCTGCGTCGCCAGCACGAGGCCGACGGCCGACCCGGCCACGCCCGAGACCAGCAGGAAACCACTCGAGGTGCCTCGCACCTCGGTGGGGAACAGCTCGGCGTCGAGCGTGCCCAAGGCGAGTCCCGCGCACGCGGCGGCGATGATCGCCACGACGGGTGTGAGCCAGAGCAGCACCGCGCCGTCGGCGAGGAAGAACGCGGCCTGGAACACGGTGGCCACCAGCAGCCCGATGATCGTCACCGGTCGACGCCCGCGACTCTCGGCCAGCCGGCTGGCGAGCAGCACACCGATGATGCCGGGCACCCCGGCGGTGACGGTCCGGAACACGGCGACGTCGGCGTTGGTGAAGTCGTGCGCGTGGGTGAGATACCTGTTGGTGAGTTGTGACGACGGCGCGCTGAACACGTTCGTGAGGAAGGCGGCGAGACCGAGCAACAGGAAGCGCGCGCCGTAGGCGCGGTCGAACAGCTCTCGCAGTCGTCCGCGGTGCGCGCGGCCGTGGGCGACACGCGTGTAGCGCGTCGTCTCCTTGAGGTTCCGCGCGATCAGCGGCACCAGCAGCACGAGTGCGGCACTGAGCGCGAACGAGATGCGCCAGCCGTAGTCGCCCAGGTCGGCGAACGGCAGCAACACCACCGCGAGTCCGAACCCCGCGCCGAGCGCGAGCGCGTACATGCCGGTCGCGAAGGCGCGTGCGCCTTCGGGGGCGTCCTCGACCGCGGCGATGCCCGCGACGATCAGCACCGTGTTCACCAGCGCCCGGTTGAGCAATTGCGCACCGGTGAACACCTCGAACGTGGGGGCGAGCGCGGTGAGGAGGTTGGCCGCGCACGCGCCCACCAGTCCCACGAGGATGAGTCGGCGACGGCCCCAGCGGTCGGCCAGGGCGATGGCGACCAGCGACACCAGCACCCCGGCCCGGGCGATTGCCAGCGCCACGCCCAGGGCCTGGTCGGTCTGGTCGAACGCACTGGTGACGGCGTCGCCGTTCTGGGAGAGGAGCGCGCCGGAGAAGTTGGCGACCAGGGCCACGGCCGCGAGCGCGGCCAGACGGCCGGCCTGCTCGGGAGTGAACGCGACCGGCGGCACCACCGGGAGCAGCTTCAACGGCGGGGGTGCGTCGGCCCCGGTGGCGGCCGCGTCCAGGCGGGCCGCGGCGTGGGGGAGCGCGCGGCGCGCGCCGAGCCACGCCTGGAAGCGCAGGAACCAGGTGAAGAACGGGACCTGCACGGTGCTCGACGTCTCGAACTGCACATGCGTCGCGCTCGACGACGACTCGACGATGGACGCGTACAAGCGCGCGCTGGTGTCGGGCATGCCCGCGATGGAGCCCTCGAACGCGTCGTCGTGCGCGCTCTCGGTGGCGACGAGATCGAGCTCGTCGCGGAGCGCTCGGCGCACGTGCTCCCGGTCGGCGTCGACCCAGATCAGCATCGAGCGACGCACGTGCGGCATGCTACGGCGTCCCCGTCTCGAGGAGAGTCCTGATGGCCCAGCTCGCCACCGGCAACCGCGCCCCCGCGTTCACGCTCACCGATCAGCACGGCAAGAAGGTCAAGCTGAGCGACTTCAAGGGCAAGAAGGTGGTCGTGTACTTCTACCCGAAGGCCGACACGCCCGGATGCACCACGCAGTCGTGCGCGCTGCGCGACGCGGAACCCGACCTGAAGAAGCTGAAGGCGGTCGTGCTCGGCATCTCGCCCGACACGCCGGAGAAGCAGGCGAAGTTCGACGAGAAGTACGGCCTCGGCTTCACGTTGCTCGCCGACACCGAGCACACCGTGGCCGAGAAGTACGGCGTGTGGGGCGAGAAGATGAACTACGGCCGCAAGTACATGGGCATCGTCCGCTCCGCGTTCGTCGTCGACGCGACCGGGAAGCTCGCGGGCGTCTTCTACAAGATCAGCCCCAAGGACACGGTCCCGAAGGTCACGAAGGTGCTCGAAGAACTCGGGTAGGCAACTCGGCGAAGACCGGCTCCAGGGCAGGTATCCTGGAGCGCTCATGTTCGGACCCCGGAGACGCTGACTTGCTCACCGATGTCGGCGTCGAGAACCGCGAGCTCTACCGCTGGCAGCTCGACGCGCTCATCAGCTGGTTGCGCTGTGGTCGGCGCGGGGTGATCGAGGCGGTCACCGGATCGGGCAAGACCGATGTGGCGATCGCGGCGATCGCCGACGCGCTCCGCCGCGACCGCTTCGTGCTCGTGGTGGTGCCGTCGCGCGTCCTCATGGAGCAGTGGTGCGGACGCCTTGCCGACGCGCTCCCCGACGTCCGGATCGGTCGCCTGGGTGACAGCGGCACCGACGGTGCCGCCGACTGCGACGTGCTCGTCGCCACCCGCCATTCGGCCGCCGCGCACAAGCCGGTGCCGCCGGCCGGGCGCGGCGGACTTCTCGTCGCCGACGAGTG
The DNA here is from genome assembly GCA_036502765.1 of Acidimicrobiia bacterium. GTDB lineage: Bacteria > Actinomycetota > Acidimicrobiia > IMCC26256 > DASPTH01 > DASUAS01. The sequence continues at coordinate 4,934 of DASXXX010000182.1, forward strand.
CCACGGCCTCGGGGGTGCCACGCTGCGTCGGGCGATGCTCCCGCAGTACGCGGAGCGCCTGGGGCTCACGGCCACGCTGGAGCGCACCGACGACGCGGTCACGGAACTGCTGATCCCGTACTTCGGCGGCATCTGCCACCGCTACGGCTTCGAGCAGGCCATCGCCGACGGTGTCTGCGCGGCGCCGCGAGTCGCTTTCGTCGGGGTCGAGCTGTCGGTCGGGGAACGGGCGGAGTACGCCGCCACCGAACACCAGCTCGTGGATGCCCGAAACCTGCTCCGCGCGCTGCCGGGAGTGCCGGTGGAGCCGTTCGGTGACTTCCTCGCTGCGGTGGCGCACCTCGCCGAGCGCGACGCGGGCGCCAATGGGCGCGCCGCCCGTCAGTACCTCGATGCGTTCTCGAAGCGCCGGGAGATCGTCGCCCAGTCGAGCGGCAAGTACGAGCTCCTCGGCAGTCTGGCGTCGGCCATCCGCGATGCGCACGGCGCGCTCGTGTTCACCGAGACGGTCCGGGCGGCCAACCACGCCATCAACCGGCTCGATCCGTTGGTGTCGATCGACCTGATCACGGGGGCGACCGCGCGCCGGCAGCGTCGGGAGATCCTCGACGATCTCCGCATCCGCCGCCTCGACGCCGTCGCGGCGCCCCGTGTGCTCGACGAAGGCGTCGACGTGCCCGACGCGAACCTCGGCATCGTGATGAGTGCGAGCCGCACGCGGCGTCAGATGATCCAACGCATGGGCCGCATCCTGCGGCGCAAGCAGGCCGGGGTGGCAGCCCGCTTCGTCATCATGTTCGCCAAGGACACGTTGGAAGACCCGACGCAGCGCGTGGAGCGCGACGGCTTCCTCGACGAGATCGAGCGCATCTCCGAGGCCAGGGGTGTGTTCGACGGCAATCGCTTCGCCGCGCTCGACACCTTCCTCGCCGCACCCGGCCCCGACGTCGTGCCCGAACCCGAGCACCTCGAGCACTACGAGCCCGCACTCGCGGCGGCGGTCGAGAGCTCGGCCGACGCCACCGACATCCCGCTCACGTACGCGCTCCTGGCCTTCGCGCTCCCTGCGTCCATCGACGCTCGGGTCGAACAGGAGTTGGTTCGCCTCGAAGCGCTGCTGCCGGAACCGCCCGAACCGCCGGACCCGGCGCAGGACGCGCAGGACTCGGCGGAGACGCTGGATGCGCCCTACCTCGAGCTCGCGCTCTCCAACCTGCCGGAGATCGCCAAGCCCAAGGTCCAACCCAAGCGGTTGTCGACCGGGCAGGCTCCGCTCGAGATCGAGCAGGTCGACGCCGGGTGGCGGCTCACCTGCACCGGCTGCGGTGCCTCGTCACCGGCGGTGCAATTCCGGTGGCAGGTCCTCGACGAGACCGTCGACTGCCGCTGCGACTGAGTCAGGCGCCGACGGCGTGGAAGCCGCCGTCGACGTGGACCTTCTCGCCGGTGGTGGCGGGGAACCAGTCGGAGAGCAGGGCGACGCACGCCTTGGCGATCGGCTCGGCGTCCTTGAGATCCCAGCCGAGCGGCGCCCGCTCGATCCAGACCTCCTCGAACTTCTCGAAGCCGGGGATGCTCTTCGCCGCGATGCTGCGGTACGGGCCCGCGCTCACGAGGTTGACGCGGATGCCCTGCGGCCCGAGGTCGCGGGCGAGGTAGCGCGCCACCGACTCCATCGCCGCCTTCGACACGCCCATCCAGTCGTAGACCGGCCAGGCCACGTCGTCGTTGTCGAAGTCGAGGCCGACGATCGACGCCCCGCGCTCCATCAGCGGCAGCGCGGCGACGGTCAACGCCTTGAGCGAGTACGCCGACACGTGCAGCGCCACCGACACGTCCTCCCAAGGCGCGTCGAGGAACCCGCCGCCGAGACATGACTCAGGGGCGAAGGCGAGCGAGTGGAGCACACCGTCGAGCTTGCCGCCGACGTTGCCCGCGAGCGCGGCGAGGTCGTCCTCGTTGGTGACGTCGAGCTCCACGATCTGCACCTCCGGGTTCGGGAGGCGCTTGGCGGTGCGCTCGGTGAGGCGCATCACCCGTCCGAACGAACTGAGGATCACCTCGGCGCCCTGCTCCTGCGCGAGTCGCGCGGTCGAGAAGGCGATCGACGCGTCGTTGAGGACCCCGGTCACGAGGATGCGCTTGCCCTGCAGCACAGTGAACCTTCCGTTTCGAACGAAGATGACTAAAGCGGCGTGTTGGAGTGGCGACGAGGCGGTTGCTGCTCGCGCTTGGTGCTCAGACGCAACAGCGCGTCGGCGAGCACGCGCCGCGTGTCGGACGCCGCGATGACGTCGTCGACGTAGCCGCGTTCGGCGGCGACGTACGGGTTGGCGAAGCGCGCCGAGTACTCGGCTTCGAGCGCGGCCTGCTCGGTGAGCCGCTCGGCGGCGTCGTCGATCGCCGCGAGCTGGCGGCGGTGCAGGATCTGCACCGCGCCCGGCGCGCCCATCACCGCGACCTCCGCCGTCGGCCACGCCATGCACCAGTCGTTGCCGAGGTTCTTCGAGTCCATCACGATGTACGCGCCCCCGTAGGCCTTGCGCAGCAGGATGCAGAGTCGCGGCACGGTGGCCTCCGCGTACGCGTGCACCAGTTCGGCGCCGTGGCGGATCATGCCCCGCCATTCGAGGTCGCGCCCGGGCTCGAAGCCGGGAGTGTCGACGAACGTGACGATCGGGAAGTTGAACGCGTCGCACCACTGCACGAATCGGGCCGCCTTGCGCGACGCCTCGATGTCGAGGGTTCCGGCGCGGAACATCGGCTGGTTGGCCACGATGCCGACGGGGCGGCCCCCGAGACGGCTCAGACCGGTGACCATGTTCGGTGCGTAGTTCGGGCGCAGTTCGAGGAACGTGTGCTCGTCGCACACGTCGTCGATGACGGTGCGTACGTCGTACGACGCGGTCGCGCGCGCGGGCACTGCGCTCGCGGCGCGCGCACACGGCCGGTCGACGGGGTCGTCGGTGGTCTCGAACGGCGGATCCTGGAGGTGGTTCGACGGCAGGTACGAGAGGAGCGTCTCGAGCGCGACGAGCGCTTCGTCCTCGTCGGCGACCACGAGGGTCGCGACGCCGCTCTCGCGTTCGTGCACCTGCGCACCGCCGAGTCGGTCCGACGTGATCGGCACGCCGGTGAACGCGGTGACGACCTCAGGTCCCGTGACGTACGCGAACGCGTCGGCGGTCATGATCACGTGGTCGGCGATGCCGAGGAGCAGCGCCGGTCCTGACACCGCGGGCCCGACGAGCACGAGCACGATCGGCACGACCCCGGAAGCGTCGGTGAGCGCCTTGGCGACCTTGCCCCACGCGTGCAGCGCTGACAGGCCTTCCGACACGTCGGCGCCCGAACTGGCGATGCGCCCGACGATCGGCATCCCGAGCTCCACGGCCAGGTGGAGGGCGCGGGCGATGGTCTCGCCCTCGGGGGTGCCGATGGCGCCGCGGTGCTTGCCGCCCTCGAGGCTGAACCAGCTGACCGTGCGCCCGTCGATCTCGCGCACCTCGGCGATCGCCGCGGTGCTGCGGTGCCCGTAGACGGGCGTGCCCGCGGTCACCCGGTGGTGAGGTCGACCAGGCCCAGGATCAGGGTCGCGTTGTG
>DASXXX010000183.1:0-1559 GCA_036502765.1 Acidimicrobiia bacterium
TGCGCACGCTCGCCGACTACCTCGAACGGGTGGTCCACGACGTGAGTCGCCGTCCCGATTCCGTATAGGTTCCTTGCCCTGGTCAAGTAACTCAGGAGACGTGATGCCCGCTCCGTTGGTGAAGATCGACATCGAGTTCCCCTACACGCGCAGTGTGGGACCCGTGATCGGTGCGTACCTCGACGGTCTCGAGGCGGGACGCTTGCTCGCCTCGCGTGCCGGCGAGCGCACCCTCTCGCCCCCGCTCGAGTACGACCCCGCCACCGGCGCTTCGGTGGAACCCGAGCTGGTTGAGGTGGGTCCCGAAGGCGTGGTGACATCGTGGACGTGGGTTGATACCCCGAACCCCAACCACCCCCTCGACCGGCCGTTCGCGTTCGCGCTCATCCAGCTCGACGGTGCCGACACCGCGATGGTGCATGTGGTCGACGGCCCCCGCGAGGGCATCAGCACGGGCGTGCGCGTCCGGCCCCGCTGGCGCGACCAGCGCACCGGCTACGTCACCGACGTCGAGTGCTTCGAGGTGATCACATGAGCCCCGACGCGACCAAATCGGGTCCGCGCATCATGCCGTTCCCGGTGGCGCTGCACTACGAGATGCCGGCCGCGCCGGCGCTCACCCGGTACGCGGAGGCGCTGCTCCACGGCAAGATCATCGGCCAGCGGTGCACCGGCGACTGCGGCCTGATCTACGTGCCGCCCAAGGACTTCTGCCCCATCGACGTGATCAAGCTCTCCGCCGACGACGACGTCGTGCTGGGCGACACCGGCACCGTCGTCAACTTCACCGTCGTCACGCCTGTGCAGTACCCAGGCCAGGAGGAAACCGAGCCCTTTGCCCGCGTGTCGATCGCGCTCGACGGCCCCGGTGGGATGCTGCAGCTCCAGGAGGTGCTCGACACGCCGGTCAGCGACGTGCGCGTCGGCATGCGGGTGGCCGCGGTGTGGCGCCCGGAGGCGGAGCGCAACACCGAAGACCTCGCGGCCGGCGGCTGGAGCAGCACCGACGGCGGCATCGAAGGCTGGATGCCGACGGGTGAACCGGACGGAGATGTGAGCGCACTGCAGGGGAAGGGTTACTGATGATCGATGTCGCGGTCGTCGGGTACGGGCAGGTCCCCTCGGTGCGCAGCACCGAGCTCACCGAGACCCAGTTGGTGCTCGACGTCACGAAGCAGGCGGTGGCGATGGCGGGCGTCGATCGCCACGACATCGGGTTCACCGTGTCCGGGAGCTGCGACTACCTCGCGGGCCAGACGTTCGCGTTCGTGCAGACCATCGAGGCCATCGGCGCGTGGCCGCCGATCTCCGAGTCGCACGTCGAGATGGACGGCGCGTGGGCGTTGTACGAGGGGTACACGCGTCTGCAGGAGGGCGACATCGACCTCGTGCTCGTGTACTGCCACGGGCGCTCGTCGCCGGGCAAGCCCGAGCAGATCTATCCGCTCCAGCTCGACCCGTACCACCTCGCGCCGCTCGGCCTCGACCCCTGGTCGCTCGCCGCGCTGCAGGCGCGGGCTCTGCTCGACGCGGGCAAGGCCACCGAGCGCGACTTCGCC
>DASXXX010000184.1:0-2883 GCA_036502765.1 Acidimicrobiia bacterium
GGTGAACATCTCCTCGAAGTCGTGGCGGTGAGGCGGCGGCCCGCCGCCCGGTGGGACGTGCATGTCGATCAGCGCGTAGCGCCCAGCGGTGTCGGCGCCGGACACGAGGATGGTGTAGGTGTCACCGACCACGCCGAGGTGAGGTAGCGATTCATCCGTGTCGGGGCGCACGTGCGTCAGGACCCGCCCGGGGTCGTCGTCGGGGATCGGTCCTGATTGCTCTGACTCCGCGGGCCGGGTGTCGTTCATCGGCGCTCCTCGGTCGTAGGCTAAGCGGTAGAAATCGTCCGCTTATGCTCTGGAGCCTACCGAACGCGTTCCCCCCGGTGCCGCTGCGTGGCACGATCAGCCGCGGGATGTCCGAAGAACCGACCGAGGCACGGGGCGCCGCGCGGCGACCGCGAAGCGACGCCGCAGCGAATCGCGAACGCATCCTTGCCGCCGCGACGATCGCGGTCAGGCGCGACGGCGAAAGAGTGCCGATGGCGACGATCGCCGACGAGGCGGGCGTCGGGATTGGAACCCTCTACCGCCACTACCCCACGCGGCCGGCGCTCTTAGCCGCTCTGACGCTGCGCTCCTTCCACCTAGTCCTTCAGCACGCGCGCGCCGCCGCGTTGAGCGACCAGTCGGCCCCCTCGGCACTCACGCAATTCTTCGAACAGACGATCGCGGCCCGCAACGAGTTCACCCTCCCCCTCCACGGTGGCCCCGTCATCCACAACGAGAAGATCGTCGCGCTTCAAATGGAGATCAGGAACCTGCTCGAACAGGTCCTCGCGCGCGGACGCCGCGACAAGACCATCCGACCCGACGCCACCCCCAACGACATCATCATCACCGGAGCGATGCTCGCCCAACCACTCCCGCACGCGCATGACTGGGACCAGCTCGCCCGCCGACAGGCCAGAATCTTCATCGCCGGCCTCGCTGCCACCGACCCGCCACTCGCCGACCTGCGCCCCACCCGACCCGGAGGCTGATCCGAGTTCCGGGCTTGCGCGCGGCATACCCAGCTTTCGTGCCATGACGACCTTGACGGGTCAGGAGCGGCCGACTGTCCTGATCACGCGCTTGCAGCTGCGCGCTGGTAGTGCCGGGCCCCGGCGGAGCGTGCCCAGATGCATCTCAGTCGATGATCTTCCAGAAGGAGTCCTTGCGGCTGATCTTGCCGTCGGTGAACTCGAAAAGGTCGCATCCGCGCGCTTCGATGGACTCCCCAGTCGTCTTGGTTCCGCGGATCGTCCACTCGGATACGCCGCGATCGGCGCAGCTCCAATGCCGGTCGTCGCCGTACTCGATGTCTGGAATACCGTCGAATCGCGCTTGGAAGCCCTTCCGGACCTGTTGCTGGCCGACCAGTCGGTGCCCGCCCGGCGCGGGTCCGCGCGGCGTGTCGAAGACGCAGTCGTCGGTGAAGAACGACATGATCGCGTCGACGTCGTGGGCGTTGAACGCGTGGAGCAATGCCTGCAGTGGTGGCGTCCTCGTCTGTGCACGGGACATGAGTTGGCCTCCGGTTGGGGAGCGTGAGCCTCGCGCACCGGGCGACGTGCCGCAAGCCGCATCGCCGCTCACGCTCAGTTGGCCCAGCGTGGGGCGGCTGGTGGTGGCGCTAGCCGCAGGCGTGCGGTTGATGGTGGCGGCGGTCGTGGCACTGACGGGAAGCTGCTCCGGAACGCCACGAGCTGGTGCCGATCGTGAGCAGTGCAATCCGACGAGACGGCAGCATCCTCACGTCGGCGGATCGCTCCTGCTTGCGCGAGAAGCGATGCTCGCTTGGCCGCGACCGCGTGCATGTCCTCAGGCGGGCTGCTGAAATCGGCTGAGATCCAAGGTGGCCAGCTGCGCCTTCCGAAGGAATCCTCGCGCGCCGCAGGACTCGAGCCGCTGCCCGCAGTGCTCGTAGCTCTCCAAGCTCGTGAGGATCACGGCGAGGTCAGGGCGCAGGCGCGTCACGGCGTCACAGACCGCGAATCCGTCGTCGTCGCCGAGGTGGACGTCGAGCAGCATCGCGTCGGGGTGATGAAGCTCGACGGCGCGCATCGCAGTGGTGGCACAGCTCGCTTCACCGACGACGTCGAATCCGCGTTGCTCGAGGCAGTTCCGCGCGGTTTCCCTGAAGCTTGGGTGGTCGTCGACGATCACGACTCGCGGACGGTATGTATGTCCCATCTCCCGGCTCCGTGGTGGCTTGCTCGGATGACGGTCCCTACTCCGTGCCCGCTTTCCGAACCGGAGTCCATCTCCGCTCTGTCGACGAGCCCTCGCGTCGGCCGCGCGCCGCTCGGGCCTGGAATAAGAATACCGGGGGTCGACCGCCCTGTCAGCACCTTTGCCTCTTGTGCCTTCGCGCCTGAGAGCGACGGCCACCGCGTCGACCGCAGCGGCCTTCTGTTTGCGCGACGAGAAGCGCCGCGGTTAGGTCATGAGGTCTGCGCTGACGTCGTCAAGCCCGTCGATGCTGCTCGTCACCTGGTCACCGAGGGCGATCGGCACGTGCTCCGAGGACCCGACGATCAGGCGGTCGCCGGCGAGGTGGAACAGGTTGCCGGCCAACACTCGGACGACGTCGCCGCGGGGCGGACCGATGTCGACGAGCTCAAAGGCGACAAACAGCCCCGTGATCGCATCCCGTGCATCCTCGGGTTCGCTCTCAGCGGTGACCGGGTGTCCGAGCTGGTCCGCGACGGCATCCGGTCCTCGACCGTGCTGAGGAACCCGTCGTCGTCCACTAGAGCAACTCCTCCTGATAGGCGCGCGGAAGCTGGTGGAGCAGGTCGGAGAACTCCTTGTCGGGCACCGCGTCGCGCAGCGTCCGGAGCACCGCGCCGGCGTGCTCGAACGCCTGCGTGTAGTCGACGCCCTCGCGCTCGGCGACCC
>DASXXX010000185.1:0-1854 GCA_036502765.1 Acidimicrobiia bacterium
CGGCGTCGGCTCACTGTTCGCACTCATGGCGCGCGGCATCCAGCAACTGCAGGACGGCCGCGTGCGGCGCTACGCGCTCGGCATCACGGTCGGCGTCGTGGGCGTGCTCCTCTACGTCGTGATCTGGTTGGGGCGGTAGACCGGTGGACTTCCCGATCCTCTCCGTCATCCTGATCACGCCGTTCGTCGGCGCGGTGATCTGCCTCCTGCTCCCGTCGCACCGCCCGGAGCAGCTGAAGGCCGTCGCCTACGCCACCATGGCGGTCACCCTCGGCTTCGCGATCTACATGCTGTGGCAGTTCGACGCGCAGCGCGGCACGTTCCAGTTCGTCGAGAACCAGCGCTGGATCCCCGCGATCGGCGTGCGCTACATCGTCGGCGTCGACGGCATCAGCCTCTTCATGGTCGTCATCACCGCGGTGATCTTCCCGATCGGCCTGCTCGCGTCCGAGAAGTACATCGAGCACCGCGTGAAGGCGTACATCGCGTGGTTCCTGATGCTCGAGGGCGCCATCATGGGCATCTTCCTCTCCCTCGACCTCATCGCGTTCTTCATCTTCTGGGAACTGCTGCTCGTCCCGATGTACTTCCTCATCCAAGGATGGGGGAGCGATCGCCGCGACTTCGCGGCGATGAAGTTCTTCATCTACACCGCCGCGGGCTCGGCGTTCATGCTCGCGTCCACGCTGGTGCTGGCGTTCCTGCACCAGAAGGACACCGGCTTCCTCACCTTCGACTACCGGGTGCTCGCGCAGTGGAACGGCCTGTCCGGTACCGCCGAGCTGCTCCTCTTCCTCGGCTTCATGATCGCGTTCGCGATCAAGGCCCCGTTGTTCCCGTTCCACACGTGGCTGCCGCTCGTCCACACCGAGGCGCCCACCGCGGGTTCGGTGGTGTTGGCAGGCGTGATCATCAAGATGGGCGCCTACGGCTTCGTGCGCTTCTCGTTCGAGCTGTTCCCGCAGGCGTCGGTCGACATGGCGCCGATCATGATGATCCTGGCCGTCATCGGGATCATCTACGGCGCGGTCGTCGCTGCCATGCAGACCGATCTCAAACGCATCATCGCCTACTCGTCCATCGCGCACATGGGCTTCGTCGTGCTGGGCATCTTCTCGCTGTCGGTGATCGGCCTCGACGGCGCGGTGTTCACGATGGTGTCGCACCCCCTCACCACCGGCGCGCTGTTCCTCGTGGTCGGCTTCCTCTACGAACGCCGTCACACGCGCGAGATCTCCGCGTACCGCGGGGTGTGGAAGGTCACCCCGGTGCTCGGCGGGCTGTTCCTCACCGCGCTGTTCGCCGGCATCGGCCTGCCCGGGTTCTCCGGGTTCATCGGCGAGTTCCTGTCGCTGCTGGGCGCGTTCGTGTGGGACCGGCCGTACGCGATCGTCGCCACCTTCGGCGTCATCCTCGCCGCGGTCTACGCGTTGTGGGCGTTCCAGCGCGCGTTCACCGGCAAGCCGTCGGGTGAGAACGTCGGCATGAAGGACGTCAACCTGCGCGAGCTCATCGTCGTCGTCCCGCTCCTCGCCGCCAGCCTGTTCCTCGGTCTCTACCCGAAGCCGGTGCTCGACCGCATCCAGCCCGCGGTGGAGCTGCGGGTGCACAACCTCGAGCGCAAGAGCGACTACCGCGAGCCCGAGCCGCCGGCGATCGCCAAGGAGATCCAGAAGGTCGAGCAGTCCATCGAGGACGGCACGGCCAAGGTCCAGGACGAGGTCAACGCCGGCGAGCAGCAGGGGCAGGGCAAGTGAGCTTCGCCGCCGTCGCTCCGATCACGCCGCCGTCGGTCGACTGGCTGGCGATCGCGCCGGAGCTCGCGCTGGGCGGCGCGGCCGTGCTCGTCGTGCT
>DASXXX010000186.1:0-5083 GCA_036502765.1 Acidimicrobiia bacterium
GTCGTCGCCCTTGTTGCCGAACACCATCGACTGGACGTTGACCGCGGTGCCGAGGTCGTCGTCGATCTTCTCCATGCGCCGGTAGATGAAGGCGCGCTCGCTGTTCCACGAGCGGAACACCGCCTCGATCGCGAGCTGCAGTTGGGCAGTGGGGTCCTGCGGGAACTCGATGCCGGCCTCGGCGAGCACGATGGCCTTGAACCGATCGGCGAGACCCTTCAGGTCGTCGGCCGAGAGCTCGGGGTCGGTGGCGACGCCGCGCTCCTTGCGGAGCTGCTCGAGTGCGTGCTCGAACTTGGCGCCGTCGACGTCGAGCACGATCTTGGCGAACATCTGCACGAACCGTCGGTACGAGTCGTAGGCGAACCGCGGGTTGTCGGTCTGCTGGGCCAGTCCACCCACCGACACGTCGTTGAGTCCGAGGTTGAGGACGGTGTCCATCATCCCCGGCATCGAGAACGCGGCCCCCGAGCGGACCGACACCAGGAGCGGGTCGGTGGCGTCGCCGAGGCGCTTGCCCATCTTGGCCTCGAGCGCGGTGAGCGCGGCGGCGACCTCGTCCATGAGACCGGCGGGGATGGTGTCATCGGCGGCCATGTAGGCCCGGCACGCGTCGGTGCTGATGGTGAACCCGGAGGGTACGGGGAGGCCGAGATTGGTCATCTCGGCGAGGTTGGCGCCCTTGCCCCCCAGCAGGTACTTCTGCTCCTTCGAGCCCTCCTCGAAGGCGTACACGTATGACATTGCTCTCTCTCCCTGTGGAACTGAACGCGGGCGGAGATTCGAGACTACGCGTCGACGATGATCGTGCGCGCGAGCTTGTCGTGGATGCCCTGACCGTTGCGGTCGAAGTAGCCCCACGCCACCATGCCCAGACCCAGGATCACACCGAAGCTCGGGATCGCGAGGGCGAGCAGGATCGGCAACGCGAAGCGCGTGAACGACGCGTACCAGCCGACGGGTGATCCGTCGATCCGCACCACCCGGATCTTGCGGCCCCGCATGCCCAACGTGCGGCCCTTCAGCGCGGTGACCGGCACGAGGTAGCCCATCGCCAACACGAACGTGAGACCGGTCGTGATGTAGCCCGTGGTCTTGATCTTGTCGGCCTGGTTGTCGGCGTAGGTCTGGAGCTGCTTCGGCGAAGGCGGCGAGTCCGTGTTGGTGTAGCGCGCCGGGACGTCGGCGTCCTTGGCGTCCTTGACCGCGCTCTTGTAGTCCTTCTGCGCGCTGTTCAGGTCGGACTGCGCACTTTTCTTGTCGCTCGCGCTCTTCGCGCTCGTCACCGACTTCTGCGCGTCGAGCACGGACTGACGGGAGTCGTGGAGGCTGTTGGTCTTGCTGATGCGGTCCTGGATGTCCTGGTAGTCGCTCTGGATCAGGCGGGGCACGATCAGGCTCACCGAGAAGAAGATGACGATGAGGATCGAGATGTCGAACAGCAGCGCCATGCCCCGCACGCGCGGCTCGGCGATCCGCATCCCGGGCGGGAGCACGACCGTGGGCTCGGGGCGGGGACGCCCGTTGCGGTCCGTGCGCGGCGCCGGGCCCTTGCCCTTGCCGTTGCCGTTGCCGTTGCCGTTCCCGCGGCCGGCGTCCTTCGGCGGCGGCGGCGCGAGCAACTTGCGCCACCCGGTGAGCTCGGCGCCGCTCGACTGCGGCGCGCTGGCCTCGTCGTCGTCGACGAGCTCGACGTCGCCCGCCGCCGAATCGGACCCGACCTGCGCGTCGTAGCGCTGGCGCTGGAACGGGTCGGAGAGCACGTTCCAGGCCGCGCGCACGCGCGCGACCTCGTCGCGGTTGGCCTGCAGCTGCGACTCGGAGACGTTCTTCTTCTCGCGGGCCGCCTCGAGGTCGGCGACCCGTTGACGGTGCGCCTCCCGCAGTTCGTCGCGGGAGGCTCCGGGCTCGACCCCGAGCTCCTCGTAGTAGTTCTCGTCACTCATGAATTCAGCCGGTCCCTCAGCTCGCCCAGCAGGCCGTCGATCGGGACCCGCGCCTGCGTCATCGTGTCGCGGTCGCGAATCGTGACCGCGCGGTCGTCGAGGGTCTCGAAGTCGACGGTGACGCACAGCGGCGTGCCCACTTCGTCCTGTCGACGGTAGCGGCGCCCGATCGATCCCGCCACGTCGACGTCGATCATCAGCTCGGTCCGCAGCAGCGCGGCGACCTCGTCGGCCACCGGCACCAGGGTCTCCTTCTTGGAGAGCGGCAGCACCGCCACCTTGATCGGAGCCAGGCTCGGGTGCAGGTGGAGCACCGTGCGCTGCTCGGTGCCGCCCTTGCCGTTGTCGACGTCTTCTTCTTCGTAGGCAGCGAGGAGGAACGCCAGCGTGGCCCGGTCGGCGCCGGCCGCGGGCTCGATCACGTGCGGCAGGTAGCGCCGGTCGTGCTCCTGGTCGTAGTAGCTGAGATCCTGGCCGGAGAACTTGCTGTGCTGGGCGAGGTCGTAGTCGCCACGGTTGGCGATGCCCTCGAGCTCACCCCAACCCCACGGGTACATGAACTCCACGTCGGAGGTGCCGGTGGAGTAGTGCGACAGCTCCTCGGTGGCATGCGGGCGCAGGCGCAGCTGCTCCTCGGGGATGCCGAGGTCGGTGTACCAGCGGTAGCGCTCCTGGCACCAGTACTCGTACCACTGCGCGCTGTCCTCGGGCGGGACGAAGTACTCCATCTCCATCTGCTCGAACTCACGCGTGCGGAACACGAAATTGCCGGGCGTGATCTCGTTGCGGAACGACTTCCCGATCTGCGCGATGCCGAACGGCGGCTTCTTGCGCGTCGTGGTCTGCACGTTCTGGAAGTTGACGAAGATGCCCTGCGCGGTCTCCGGACGCAGGTACGCGACCGAGGCGTCGTCCTCCACCGGCCCGACGTAGGTCTTGAACATCAGGTTGAAGTTCCGGGCCTCGGTGAACGTGCCCTTCATGCCGCAGTTCGGGCACGCCCCGGAGTCGGGCAACTGGTCGGCGCGGAAGCGCTCCTTGCAGTTGCGGCAGTCGACCAACGGGTCGGTGAAGGTGGCGAGGTGGCCGCTCGCCTCCCACACCTTGGGGGCCATCAGGATGGCGGAGTCGAGGCCGACGATGTCGTCGCGCAGCTGCACCATCGAGCGCCACCAGGCGTCCTTGACGTTGCGCTTGAGCAGCACACCGAGCGGGCCGTAGTCCCACGTGGAGCGGAATCCGCCGTAGATCTCGCTCGACGGGAAGACCAGCCCACGTCGCTTGGCGAGGTTGACGACGCGGTCCATCTGATCGTTCTTGGCCATACCGGACGGCGATCCTAGTGGCGGCCTCCGCTGATGCTTCGCTCGCTGCGTCGCCCGGATCGCTGCGTCGCGAGGGCTCGCTCAGGCGTCCATCACGCGTCGCGGAGGGGCTCGCCGTGCGGCGCGTTGGCCCGTCCTGCACGCCAGTAGGCCTTGGGCGCGATGTCGTCGGACGCGAACCCGTGCTCGGCCAGCCAGTCGGCAACGGTGCGCACCACCGAGAGCTCGGCCGAGAGATAGGCGTGACCGCGACCGTCGGGAAGCGTGAGGGCGTCGAGCGCGGCCAGGACCTGCTCGGACCGGCCGATGGGCCCTCCGTCGCGGTTGCACCACGAGATGTAGACGTCGGCGACGGCGTCGAGGGGCTGCTGCTCCTCCTCGCCCGCGAGGTCGGCCACGATCACCGCCCGATCACCCGCCGTCAACGACTCGACCATCGCCGCGGTGGCAGCCCAGCCCGACTCGTCGCAGACGAAGAGGTGCCAGTCGACGGCCTCCGCAGGGACGACCTTGCCCCGGGGTCCGACCGCGGCGATCGACGACCCGAGCGGCGCGTCGGTGGCCCAGCGCGCGCCGGGCCCGTCGCCGTGCACGACGAAGTCGAGGTCGACGGTGCCCGCGGTGGAGTCGGCCCGGCGGATCGTGTAGCGGCGGTTGATGGTGCCCCCGTCACTGGTGCTGGCGTCACTGGTGCTGGCATCAGTGGTGCCGGCGTCGGTCGGGACCGCGAGCATCAGGTCCTGCCCCGGCGCGAACTCGAAGCCGAGCAGGTCGTCGCCGCCCACCACCACGCGTGTGATCAGCGGCGTGAGCTGCTCGCGGGCGTGCACCTCGAGCGAGAGGGGGCGGGGGTCAGGGAGGTCCATGGGCCAAGAATCCAGGAGGGCCTAGAGCAGCGCGGCGCTGCGGAGTCGGCGTTCGAGATGATGCTCGAGGCTGGTGAGCGCCAAACGTTCGGTGGCGACGGTGGTGGGCCCCGGCGGTTCGGCGAGCGCACCGCGCAGATCGCCACCCAGGATGCGGCGCACGAGGTTCAGCGTGTCGGCGTCGATCCGACGACCGGAGAAGCGGCCACACCCCGCGCACAGCACCCCGCCCTCCTCGAGGTCGAACGCGGTGAACGGCCCTTCTTCGTCGCCGCAGCGGGCGCAGGCGTCGAGCAGCGGGTGGAAGCCTTCGAGCGAGAGCAGCTTCCAGAAGAACGCCGAGCTCACGAGCGGGTTGGGGTTCTCGGCCAGCGTGCGCAGGGCCCCCACCAGCATCCGGTAGAGCGCGGGGTTGGCCTCCCGCTCCTGCGCGACCTGGTCGGTGGCCTCCAACATCGAGATGGCGTGGGTGAGGCACCCGTAGTGCTCGCGCAGCGCCCGGTTGGCGTCGATGGTCTCCACCTGGGTGACGACGTCGAGCTCGCGACCCCGGTAGCACTGCAGCGCGACGTGGCTGGTGGGCTCGAGTCGCCCGCCGAAGCGGCTCCCCGACTTGCGCACGCCCTTGGCCACCGCCCGCACCTTGCCGTGACCCTGGGTGAGGAAGGAGATGATCCGGTCGGTCTCCCCCAGCTTGATCGTGCGCAGCACGACCCCCTGGTCCCGGTACAGGTTCACTACACCAGTGTAATTCGCTTCACCCCGAGACGTTGGGGGTCAGGAGGAGTCGACCGCGCCGAAGCGACGCTCGCGGCGCTGGTACTCGGCGACCGCGGCGAAGAGGTCGTCGCGGCCGAACCCGGGCCAGCGGACGTCGGTGAACACCAGCTCGGAGTACGCCGACTGCCACACCAGGAAGCTGGTGGTGGTGGTCTCGCCGCCGGTG
>DASXXX010000187.1:0-7458 GCA_036502765.1 Acidimicrobiia bacterium
AGTTCCAAGCCGACTTGAAGAAGTACGCCGGCTACACGGGTGTACCCGACTTCAGCCAGTACACCGGCTACATCGCCGGCGAACTCGCCATCCTCGGCCTGCAGCACGCGGGCACCACGCCCAGTCGCCGCGGCTTCACCGCCGGACTGCGCAAGCTCGGCAGCTACGACGAAGCCGGCCTCTCCTGCATGCCGATCGACCTCAGCGCAGCCACCTTCGGCAAGTCCGCCCCGACAGGCTGCGGCTACTTCATGTACGTGAAGAGGGGCAAGTTCGTCCTCTACAACGAGGGCAAACCGATCACCGGCAAACTCGTCGGCTCCCCAGCCGCGCT
The DNA here is from genome assembly GCA_036502765.1 of Acidimicrobiia bacterium. GTDB lineage: Bacteria > Actinomycetota > Acidimicrobiia > IMCC26256 > DASPTH01 > DASUAS01. The sequence goes on from DASXXX010000187.1 coordinate 335, forward strand.
CCAGGCCAATGCCACCGGCAACCCCGCCCTCGTCACGACGACGACGGCTCCGGCCGTGCCCTGACGTGATGAACGACGTGGTCTCGACCACGAACGGCCGGATCCGCGGTGTCCACGGCGGCGGCGTCTGGTCGTTCAAGGGAATCCCCTACGGCGCCGACACCGGCGGAGTCCGCCGATTCTGCCCTCCACAACCCGTCGAGCCCTGGCTCGGGGTGCGCGACTGCTCGATATTCGGGCCTTCGTGTCCGCAGATGACGGTCGCCCAGTTCACCGGCCAGGAGATGCCCGCGACAGCCGAGCAGATGATGGGCGTGTGGAACCACGAGCGCCACACCGGAGAGGACTGCCTCGCGCTCAACGTGTGGACCCTGTCACCCGACGACGGTGCGCGCCGAGCCGTTCTGGTGTGGCTCCACGGCGGCGGCATGAACACCGGCTCCGCCTCGTGGCCGCTGTACGACTTCACCAACCTCGCGCACCACAACGACGTTGTAGTCGTGAGCGTGAATCACCGGCTCGGAATTCTCGGCTTCCTCGATCTCTCGAGCCGGCACGAGATCTACGCGGACTCCGGCAACGTCGGCATGCTCGACATCGTCGCGGCCTTGGCCTGGATCCGAGACAACATCACCGCGTTCGGCGGCGACGCGGGCAACGTCACGGTGTTCGGCGAATCCGGCGGCGGCACGAAGGTCAACCTCCTCCTCGCCATGCCCGCCGCGCGCGACCTGTTCCATCACGCCTTCGTCATGAGCGGAACGTCACACTTCGCCGAGGAACCCGACGTCGCGAGCGACACCGCCGCACGAGCACTGGCCTGGCTCGAATGCACGGACGATCGTGGCGAGCTCGGCGACCTTGCTGTCGAACAGCTCATTGCGGCCGAGATCACCGTCCGCGGCGGCCCGCGTCCGGTGACCCGACGCGGCCCGCGTTTCGCGCCCACGCTGGGGCCGTCGCTGACCGAGCACCCGATCGACGCGGTGCGCGCACATTCCTGTCGTGAGGTCGAGCTCGTCGTCGGCTGCACGACGCACGAGATGCTGTCGTTCGTCGGGAGCCCTGACCTGTGGACCCTCGACGAGCGCGGCATCCGAGCACACCTCCACGACGTGCTCGGCACGAATGCCGAGCGCGTCGTCGACGGCTACCGCGGCATCCACCCGACGGAGTCACCCTCGTCCCTCTACATCGCCATCGTGAGCGACTGGGCCATGCGCGTCCCACACATCCGCCTTGCTGAAGCCGCGAGCAGCGCCGGAGGGATGGTCTCCATGTATCTCTTCGCGTGGGGCATGCCCGGACCCGACGATGTCGTGCGCTCGGGACATGGCATGGACATGCCGTTCTGTTTCGACAACGTCGAGCGAGCACCGGTGATCGATGGACCGCACGCCGCCCCACTCACGAACGCCATGAGCCGCGCGCTCGTGGCCCTCGCCCGCACCGGTGATCCGCACCATGACGGGGTGCCGGAATGGCCTCGCTACGACGTCGAGGAGCGGCCGACCATGCGACTTGACGTGCAGCCGGTGCTCGAGCGTGATCCGCTCGGTGAGGAACGTCGGGTGTGGGACGACATCGACGACCGCGAAATCGGACTGCGAGCCTGAGCAGACCGGGGTATGGCAGCAAATGCGTCGCCGCCCGCTTGCGTGTTGGTGGCGCGTGCCGTAGAACTAGGGCCCTAGTTCTAGCGAGGGTCGTGGTGGGTCGACGGTCGGTCGGAGGAAGCGTGGTTGGTACCGAGCGGTGGCTTCGGCGGTGAGCCCGGCCGGCCAGCAACCGGTGAAGACGGCAGAGCGGCTCGCGGCGCAGATCGTCGAGGACATCAATTCGGCGGGTTGGCCGGTGGGGGAGGTCCTCGGGAACGAGCCCGAGTTGATGGGCCGCTACGGCGTGAGCCGCAACGCGTTCCGGGAAGCGGTTCGTCTGCTCGAGCACCTCGACGCGGCTCGGATGCGTGAAGGACGTGGCGGCGGATTGATGGTCACCGAGCCGCGAGCGGAACCGGTGACCCATGCCGCGGCGATCGTGCTGCGCCGTCAAGGTGTGGGGGTTGCCGAGCTGTACGACGCGCGCGCCGCGCTCGAAGTCGACATCGTTGGCCGAGCTGTCGCGCGGCTCGACGACAACGGAGCCGCGCTCATCCGCGATGCGGTGGCGGCCGAGCGCACGGTCACGCCGGACGAGATCCGGGGTCACACCCGATCCCTGCACATGACGCTCGCCGAGGTGGCAGGCAACCGACCGTTGACGTTGTTCCTCGATTCGCTGATCTCGTTGAGTGACGAATATGCCCGTTCGGAGCTCGAGGAGCGTGTGCCCGCGTTCGACGATCGGCTGCAGCGCTCGCACGAGGCGCACGGCGCGATCGCCGACGCCGTCCTTGCGGGCGACCTCGAGACGGCGACCCGACGGATGCGCGTCCATCTCGCCGCGGTCCTCGAGTGGATGCCAGAGCCATGGATCTGAGGAGACTGCGCATGTTGTTTGATCTGCACGGAAGAGTCGCGTTGGTCACGGGGGCCGGACAGAGCGTTGGGGCAGGCATCGCCGCCACCCTGGCCGAGGCCGGCGCCGTCGTCGTGACGAACGACGTCGTCGACGCACGCGCGCAGGCGACCGCCGAACGAATCGTCGATGACGGTGGACAGGCTGTCTCGGCGGCGTTCGACGTGACCGACTACGACGCGGTCGTCGCCGGCTGCGCAAAGGCAACTGCGGCCGTCGGTCCGATCGACGTCCTCGTGAACAACGCCGGGATCGCGTCGGGCGCGGGAGCCGTCTTCTTCCGCGAGTCGAACCGGGAGTACTGGCAGCGCTGGATCGACATCAACCTCTACGGCGTCATGAATTGTTCGCACGCGGTCATCGATGGCATGTGCGAGCGCGGCTACGGACGCGTCATCACGATCTCGTCCGGCGCCGGCGCTACCGGACTTGCGATCGGGATGTCGGCGTATGCGGCCGGGAAGGGCGGCGCGATCAGCTTCATGCGCCACCTGGCGATGGAGACCGCGGAATGCGGCGTCACGGCCAACACGCTCGCACTCGGGCTGATGGACAACGTCAGCGCCGACCTGATCGCGAAGCGGGGGCGCGTGAATCCGGTCGGGCGGCTCGGTACCGGGCGCGACGTCGGCACTGCGGCCGTGTGGCTGGCTGCAGAGGGCTCGTGGATCACGGGCCAGACCATCCACATCAACGGCGGGGCCCTCACGACGTGACTCGCATCCTTCCCGTTCCCGGGTCGGTCAGCGCGCCGGCGCAGCAGTACCTCGCGACCGCCACCGCGGCCGCCCGGCAATCCGCGGCCGGTGTCCTGCCCGCGCTCGGTGATCTCGAGGGCTGGCGCACGTACGTCCGTTTCGGGGACGCGCACTTCCTCGAGCGACTGGAGAGCCTCGCTCGTGGCGTGCCGGCAAAGGTCGAGACCACCGCCGTGCACGACGTACCGGTGTTCGTCGTCACCCCGGAAGGTGCGCCGGATGGCGAGGATGCACCCGTGCTGCTCGACATCCACGGAGGCGCCCTCGTCATGGGAGGTGGCGCGTGCTGTCGTGCTTCGGCCGTTGTGTCCGCCGGACGCGCCGGCCTGGTCACCTGGTCGGTCGACTACCGGATGCCGCCGGACCACCCGTATCCGGCGGGGTTGGACGATTGCCTCGCCGTGTACCGAGCGTTGCTCGAGCGCCGCTCCGCCGATCGCATCGTCGTCGGTGGCGGATCAGCCGGGGGCAACCTCGCGGCCGCGCTCGTGTTGCGGGCGCGCGACGAAGGCCTGCCAATGCCGGGGGCGCTCATCCTGATCACGCCGGAAGTCGATCTCACCGAATCCGGGGATTCCTTCACCACGAACCTGGGTGTCGACCCGGTGCTCATCAGTGGTCTCTCAGTACAGAACGCGCTGTACGCCGGCACGCACGATCTCGCGCACCCGTACCTGTCACCCCTGTTCGGCGACTTGTCGGTACCGTTCCCGCCGACACTCCTCCAGGCCGGTACACGCGACCTCTTCTTGTCGAACGCGGTGCGCATGCACCGGGCTCTCCGCGCCGGCGGTGTCGACGCGGAGCTGCACGTCTTCGAGGCGATGCCGCACGGCGGGTTCCGGGGAGCGCCCGAAGACGACGACCTCGACGCCGAAGTGCGGCGGTTCATCGCGTCGCGCGTCGGATGAACGACGTCATGACCGCGAGCCATGGCCCGACTACGCCGTCGATGACGACGACATCGACAAGCTGATCAGATCGGCGCAACGGTCGACGGTGTGGCGGACGGGCGACACCACGAGCGCCTTGCCGACCTCGCACGTGCGCTCGTCGGGCATGCCCAATCCCGGGACCCTCGACATCCTGGGCTGGTTCACAGGTCGCACCGGTACGGTCGACCGCGTGCGTGCCGTCGTGGCTGCCGTCCTGCTCGCGATCGCCATCTCGGTGTGCTGCGCGACGCTGCCCGGCACGCACGCGTCCGCGGCGGCGTCGACGGGTTGTGCCGACGGTCCCGAGGCCGGCACGCCGAAGCCGGCGAGTGCGGGGGTCACGCGCACCGACTACACCTTCGCCCATCGGGTCGACGGCAGGTGCCGCACGCTCGTGACCCAGGTCCGCGAACCAGCACCGGCATCCCCGACGACGGTGCCGGTCATCCTCGCGATCCACGGGCTGGACGGCACTCCGAACGCGCTGGCGCCGCTGCTCGACGGGTGGACGCGGGCGGGCTACGTCGTGGTCGCGCCCACGTTCCCGAAGACGAAGAAGGACGCGCGCGGCAAGGCGTTGCGCAGCGAGGTGGTCGACCAGGCTGCCGACGCCCGCTTCGTGCTCGACGAGGTGCTCGATCGGGCGTCCACGTTCGGCATCGATCCCGCCGAGGTCGGTGCCGCCGGCATGTCGCTCGGTGGGATGACGGTGTACGGGCTGATCTCGCACACCTGTTGCCAGGACGGTCGGATCACGGCCGCGGTCGTGATGGCCGGGGTGCACGACGTGTTCCCCACGGGCAGGTACGTGCATCAGGACGTCCCCGTGCTCCTCCTCCAGGGCGACGCCGACGTCGGACTGCACAACAGCCAGAGCGCCTACGCGCAGCTCGCGCCACCCAAGTGGTTCGTCACGCTCCACGGCGAGGGACACTCGCCGCCGTTCGAGGTGCCGCGTGGGTCGGCCAGCGCGCTCGTCGACACGACGACGGCGCTGTTCTGGAACCGCTACCTCGAGCACGACACCGCAGCCGCCCAGCAGATCGTCGACGCGGTGGCCGCGACGAACGGAAAGGCGACGCTGCGGCGCGACCTCAGGTGATCTTGATCACGGGCTCGTGATCTGGCGGCCGCGCTCGCGCAGCTCGAACTTCAGCACCTTGCCGCTGGCGTTGAGCGGGAGCGCGTCGACCACTTCGAGGTAGCGGGGTGCCTTGAAGTTGGCCATGTGCTCGCGCGCCCAGGCCAACACCGCGTCACGGTCGGCGGTGTGGCCGGCGGTCGGCACCACGAACGCCATGCCCACCTCGCCCATCCGTTCGTCGGGCACGCCGACGATCGCCACCTGGGCGATGTCGGGGTGCTCGAGCATGAGCCCCTCGATCTCCGCGGGGTACGCGTTGAAGCCGCCGACGATGAACATGTCCTTGATGCGGTCGGTGATGGTGACGTTGTTCTGCGCGTCGACGTACCCGACGTCGCCGGTGTGCAGCCAGCCGTCGGCGTCGACGGTCTCGGCGGTGGCCTCGGGGTTGTCGAAGTAGCCGATCATCACCTGGTAGCCGCGCGTGACGATCTCGCCCGGCTCCCCGGTGGGCAGCTCGTTGCCGTCGGCGTCGATGATCTTCATCTCGATGCCGTCGAGGGGGCGACCGGAGGTGTGGGCGATGATCTCGGGGTCGTCGTCGTGGCGACACATGGCCACGGTGCCGGTGGTCTCCGTGAGCCCGTAGCCGGTGACGACGGAATCGAACCCGAGTTCCTCGCGCAGCTTCACGACCAGCTCCACCGGCACGACCGCGGCGCCGGTGACCGCGAGGCGCAACGACGAGAGGTCGTACTCGCTCACGTCGGTGTTGAGGATGGTCTGGTAGATCGCCGGGGGCCCCGGCAGCATCGTGACCCGCTCGGCCTGCACCAGGGACATCACCGTGGCCGGGTCGAAGACGAGGTGGGGGAGCAGCGTCGCGCCTTTGAGCAGCGACGCGAGCAGGCCCGACTTGAGACCCGCAGTGTGGAACAGCGGGTAGACGAGGAGGTAGCGGTCGCCGTGGCGCAGGCCGACGACGTCGGACCACGCGGCGTACAACCGCACGCTGGCGCCGTGGCGCAGCATCGCGCCCTTCGGCGCGCCGGTGGTGCCCGAGGTGAAGATGATGTCGCACATGGTGTCGCCGGTCAGCGCCGCTTCGCGTGCGTCGACTTCCTCGTCGAGGGTGGTTGCGCCGGGGATGTCGGCACCGCGCGCGAGGAAGTCGGACCAGCTGACGGTGCCGTCGGGGACGGAACCCTCGAGGATGACGATCTCCTCGACCAGGTCGCGCGCGCCGGCCTCGTCGAGGAGCTCGACGTAGTTCGTGTCGAGGAAGTCGGTCACCGTGAACAGGAAGCGCGCGCCCGAGGTGCGCAGCACGTGCGCGGCTTCGGTGCCCTTGAAGCGCGTGTTGAGCGGCACCAACACCCCGCCCGCGGCGTAGAGGCCGAGGGCGGAGACGATCCACTGGTGCATGTTGGGCGCCCACACCGAGGCGCGGTCGCCGGGCTGCAAGCCGGTGGCGACGAACGCCTTGGCGGCCTCGCGCACCGCGGCGTCGAGCTGGGTGAAGGTGAGGCGAGTGCCTCGATCGACGACGGCTTCGTCGTCGGGCCAGAGGGCGGCGGCACGGTGCACGACGCCCGGCACCGTGTCGGGAAGCCCTTCGAGGGGGCGGGGGATGTGGGTGCTCACGGGGCGGAATATACAATCCGGCGCCTGACGAACCGTCAGAACGCACGCACTCGAGATCACAGGGGGAGCCGTGGGGCTGCTCGACGGCAAGGTAGCGATCGTCACCGGCGCGGGCCACGGCATCGGCCGCGGGCACGCGATGGAGATGGCCCGGCACGGCGCCAAGGTCGTGGTCAACGACCTCGG
>DASXXX010000188.1:0-8112 GCA_036502765.1 Acidimicrobiia bacterium
GGCGACGCGTACGGCTGGCTCTTCCGCACCCTCTTCGAGAACAGCTCGCCGTACAAGCTGCGGTCGCAGTTCGGGTTCGTGTCGTACTGGTTGGTGCGCGTCGCCGGGGTGAGCCTCGTTGCCGTCGGCACCGCCACCATCGCGTCGCGCTTCGTCGCCACCGTCATCAAGCAGGGAGCGGGCATGGGAACGTACAAGGGCATCGGCCACGTGCTCGTCTGCGGGTGGAACCGCAAGGGCGTCGAGATCGTGCGCGAGCTGCGCGCACGCGAGGTCGAGGACCAGCGCGAGATCGTGATCCTGGCCGACCGCGAGACGTCACCCCTCGACGAGAAGGGCATCACGTTCATCCGCGGCAACCCGAGCAGCGGCGACGACCTCAACCGCGCCGGCCTCGAGGACGTGTCGACGGTCATCGTCCTCGCCGACGAGTCGAACATCAGCAACGCGCCCGACGACGTCGACGCCCGTTCGCTGCTCACGACCCTCGCGGTCGAGACCATCAACCACGGTGCGTACTCCTGCGTCGAGGTGATCAAGTCGGAGAACCGCGTCCACTTCGAGCGCACCCACGCCGACGAGCTCGTGGTGAGCGCCGAGCTCACCGGCGCGCTGCTGGCGGCGTCGGCCCGCACCCACGGTCTCTCCGCCGTGATCGCCGATCTGCTCACCCACCCCGAGGGCCAGGAGCTCTACCGGGTGCCGCTGCCGCCGGAGCTCGTGAAGCAGAGCACCCGGCACGCGCTCGAAGTGCTCAAGGACCAGTACGAGTCGCTGCTCGTCGGCGTGTTCGTCGACGACCGCTGCCTGGTCAACCCCCCGAACGACACCGTGCTGCAGGCCGGCAACGAGCTGCTCGTGGTGCGCGAACGACCCCTCGCCGCCCCGAAGTCCTGACGTCGGTCGCTGCTTCCCCGAGCATCTCGGAGTTGACCCCCATATGTCCCCGCGAACTCCGAGATGTTCGTCGTTTAGTCCGCCGCGACCTTGAGCTTGAGCTGGTCGACGCTGGACCCGCCGTCGACCGCGATCACCTGGCCCGAGATGAACCGGCCGGCCGGGCTGCAGAAGTACATGACCATGTGGGCGATGTCGGCCCCGTGGCCGACGACGCCGACGGGGTTGTTGGCCCGGCGACCCTCGCTGCTCGGCACCGCCTCCGCGAAGCGCTTCACGCCTTCTGTGTTGTCGATGTAGCCGGGTGCCACGCCGTTGACGCGGATGCCGTAGGGCCCCCACTCCACCGCCGCAGTGCGCGTGAACGAGTCGACGCCCGCCTTGGCGGCGGCCACATGGGCCTGCATCGCCGCACCCTTCATCTCGAACGGCGCGCTGATGTTCACGATGTTGCCGCCGTGCTCGCGCATCCAGGCGTCGAACGTCGCCTTCGACACGTTGTAGGTGCCGAGCAGGTCGATGTCGACCACGGCCTTGAACCCGTTGGGCGTGATCGACGTCATCATCGCGGGGAAGTTGCCGGCCGCGTTGTTCACCACGACGTCGAGCTGGCCGTGGTGCGCGACCAGGCCGTCGACGACTCGCTGCACCGCGCCGGCGTCGCGCACGTCGCACGTGTCGAACCACACGTCGATGCCCTCGGCCTCGAGCTCCGCCTTCGCCGCCTCGAGCACCTCTTGTTTGCGGCTGGCGATGGCGATGCGCGCGCCGTGGTGGCCGAAGCTGCGGCAGATCTCCTTGCCGATGCCGGTGGCGCCGCCGGTGACGAACACCACCTGGCCGGCGAAGAGATCGGATGCGAAGGGGGATGCGGGTGTGTCGCTCATGCGGCGCATCCTCGCCGAGCGGCGGCCGGCCGCGCTACTGCAGCGCCGACCGGCAGGTCAGAGCTTGCTGGCGATCACGTCGAGCTGCTGGATCTGCGGCGGCTTCGCGAGGAGCTCGTCGGCGTGGGCCATCAGCTGCTTGGCGATCTCGCCATTGAGGTGGGCCTGACGGCTCTCCTCGTCGGGGAACACGTCGAAGATCGCGAACGTCGTGGGCCCCATGCGCAGGGCGAACCACGCCGCGGTGCCGGGTTCCTGCTCGGCGAGGGTCTGCGCTTCCCGCAGGAACGCCTGGAGCTCCTCCGCCTTGTCGGGCTTGGCCTCGAGCGGTACGTAGAGCGCAAGGGTGACCATGGCGCCTCCTCATCAGGTCGGCCTCGTGTCGACGAGGAGCGTGGTACCCGAGGAAGCCGGCGAAGAATCGCTACCGGTCGCGGACGACCGGCACCACGTTGTACTCGGCCCGGATCTCAGCCAGCGGGCGATCGGCCATGGCCAGGTGGTCGATGGCGGTGAAGTCGCCGGTGCACTGCTGGCCACGTGTGAACGCCTCGGCCAGGGTGTCGACGGCGCCGGGCCGCATCAGGGTGCTCTCCTTGCCGACGAAGCCGTTCTGGTTGAAGTAACCGGCCTCGTGGATGGCGATGCTGCCCAGGAACGCGATCCAGTGGGCGTCGGAGTCGTTCATCGAGATCTGGAACGCCCCGAGCGCGAGCTCGCCCGGTCCGGTGGGCTCGTAGCCGGTGATGACGTGGGTCATGTCGTGGGCGACGAACACCGCCGGCTGCAGAGGGTTGTCGCCGGGGTACGTGAGGTTGTTGCGGTCGCAGAAGTCGACGTAGGCGCGGCCGAGGGTGCCCTCGGGGAGATCGTGGAACGAACGCAGGCGCCCCGCGAGCTCGGGCGAGTGGTCTTCCTTGCCCATGTGGTCGGGGATGAGGGACGGCTCCGCGATGTCGGCCATGATGTCGTCACTGAACCGCATGTAGTCGGCGAGCGCGCGCTCCGCGCCTTCGCTGACCAGGTCGCGCGCCAGCGTGAGCCCGGGTCCTTCGGACACGTGCAGATGGAACGCGTAGTCCTCGACCAGCGACACCTGGTCTTCGGTGAGGGGATGCCGGCAGGACTCGAGCAGCACCATCATCTCCCGGAGTCGCCGACGGGTGACGTGGTCGGTGACCACCTCGCCCGCGACGAGCGGAGTGATGGGGTCGAGTGCTTCCACGTCGAGATCGGGACGGCCCAGGAAACCGACGACGATTGCCTGCAACACCGAGTGCTGCTCGTCGGTACCGCCGTCGCCGATGTCGATGGCGCCCTTCAGGATGCGGGCGACAGACTCGGTCAGGTCTTCGGGAACGGTTCGCGGCATTCGGGAACGCTACTCCGGTTCGGAGGCGTGTTCTGCCGCGCGCGCCCGCTTGCGGCGCTTGCCCTCGTGCATCGCCTGCACCCGTGCGACGGGGAGCTCGTGCCCCTCGGCGATCAGGGCGGCGCTCAGGTGCTGCGTCGCGGGCATGTGCTCGGCCCACGGGTCGCCCTTCCCCAGCGCGTCGACCGCGGTGTGGATGGTGAAGTCGGACGGCTGCACGTCGTCGAGCTGGTCCCACGCGAGCGGGAACGACACCGGAACTCCCGGTCGCTGGCGAGGGCTGTAGGCAGCGACGACGGTCGCGCCGCCGACGCGCGTCGAGTCGACGAACACCTTGCCTTCGCGATCGTCCTTGACGAAGGCGGTGGTCGCGATCGACGGATCGAGCTGCGCGGTGCGCGCCGCGATCGCGCGCAGGGCGGCCGCGGAGTCCTCCGGCGGTGCGTCATCGTCGATCGGCACGAAGATGTGCACGCCCTTGGCGCCACTGGTCTTGAGCGCACCCGCGAGCCCGAGGTCGTCGAGGGCCTGGCGCACGAGATGCGCAACCGCGACGACGTGCGAGAAATCGGAGCCTTCGGGCGGATCGAGGTCGAGCACGAGGTGGGTGATGCGATCGGGACGCGAGACCGTGACCAGCGCGGGGTGGTACTCGATCGCTCGTTGGTTGGCGAACCACAGCAGGGTGCGCCGGTTGTTGCACACCGCATAACGCACGTCGCGCTTCGACGTCTCCGCCCACCACGTGACCGTCTCCACGAAGTCGGGCGTGTACTTGGGCACGTTCTTCTGCATGAACGAGTCCTGGCCCCGCATCACCCGGACCACCGACAGCGGCCGGTCGGCGAGCGCCGGGATGATGCGATCGCTCACCGCGTCGAGGTAGTCGACGAGGTCGCGCTTCGGCGCGCCGGCGCCCTCGAACAGCGCGGCGTCGAGGTTGGTGAGCTTCACGCCGTCGCGCGACTCGTCTGGTGTCTTCGGGGTCATCGGGACCGGATCCCTCGCGCGCAGTCGACGCAGAGGCGTGCGCTCGGACGCGCCGCGAGCCGCTCGCTCCCGATGTCGCGGCCGCACCGCTCACACACGCCGTAGGTCCCGGCCTCGATCCGCGACGCCGCGTCGTCGAGTGCATCGAGCTCCGCACGAGCGTCCTCGAGCATGCTCACGACCTGCGCCCGTTCGAAGCCGAGCGTCGCACCCTCGGGATCGTGCTCGTCGTCGGTGTTGGCGGTGTCGACTGACGCCACGATGGCGTCGAACGAACGCTCGAGATCGGCGACGCGCCGCCGGGCGGCGTCACGTTCACCCTCGACGGTCGTCCGCACGTCGTTCGAGCTCACCCCCACCACGGTAGTGACGCTCAACCGGGCGGTGCTCCCCGCCGATGCTCTCGCATGCACATCGCAGTCGTGGGAGTCGGATTCGCCATCGGGGTCACCGCGTTCGTGGCGTGGTTGCTCGTGATGCTCCGCCACGATCGTGCGCACCGCTTGCAACTGATCTCCACCACCCACGAACACGCCCGCATGCACCGTCGGGCCGCGCTCGCCGCTCAGTACGCGCCGGCGCCCCGGCCGACCATGCCGGTCGTGCGGGCGGGCTCGTTCTGTCGGGTCCCCGGCAACGTCGGGCACAGCAAGAACGGCACCGTGCTGGTGTGCGAGGCCAACGACCACGGCCGGCCCCGTTGGCGCCGCGCCGAGGTGTTCAAGATCGCGAGCTGACCTAGGGTCGGCGGCGTGTCGACCGAGCGTGCCTCCGTCACCCGTCGCGTCGCAGCACCGGCGGCCACGCTGTTCGCGATCGTGTCGGATCCCGCGGGTCACGTCGCGATCGACGGCTCCGGCATGCTCGAAGCGGCACCCGACGCGCGCCCGCTCACCGCGGTCGGCGACACCTTCGAGATCGCGATGGACCGCGAGCCGCTCGGTGACCGCCCGATCGGGAAGTACCAGGTGCGCAACACGGTGTCGCGCATCGAACCCGACCGCCTGGTGGAGTGGACCGTCGGCAACGGCGACCGCGCCAGCTACGGCTACGCCTGGGGCTGGGCGCTCACGCCGGTCAGCGACACCGAGACCGACGTGACCAACTACTTCGACTGGAGCGATCTCCCCGAGAAGCGCAAGGCGAACGCGACGCTGCCGCTCATCCCGATCACGATGATCGAGCGATCGGTCGACAACCTGGCACGCCTCGCCACCGGGACCTGACTGAGGAGGAGGACTCCGATGTTCGACGTCGACGACCTCGTCGTGGCCTGCCGAGCGGCGGCCGGCGATCCCGAACCGCGCCTCGCGATCCGCGACGTGCTCGAACGCGCGGTCGCCGATCCGCGTGCCATCGCCGACGCCCTCCCGCCGACCCGCGCCGAGCTGGTCACGCTCCACGTGTCGCCCGAGGTCACCGTGCTCAAGCTGGTGTGGGCACCGGGCATGCGCCTGGAACCGCACGACCATCGCATGTGGGCTGCCATCGGTCTCTACTCCGGCGGCGAGGACAACCGGTTCTACCGACGGCACGACGACGGGCTCGACGACTCGGGTGGCCGGTCGCTGCGCCCGAAGGACGTCTGCCTGCTCGGTGACGACGTCGTGCACTCGGTGCACAACCCGACCACGGAGCACGCGGGCGCGATCCACGTGTACGGCGGCGACTTCTTCACCACGCCGCGCAGCGAATGGACCGGCGATCCGTGGCGCGAAGGTGCGTTCGACGTCGAGCGGGTACGCGCGCTGTTCGACGCCGCCAACGCCGAGCGAGCCTGAGGCGATGGCCACCATCGACGACGTCGAGCAGATCATCGCCGGCCTGCCCGAGGTCACCGAGGGCGCGCGCTTCGGTCACCGCACCTGGTTCGTCAACGGCAAGTCGTTCGCGTGGGAGCGGCCCTACAGCAAGGCCGATCTCAAGCGCTTCGGCAACGAGACACCACCCGACGGCACGATCCTCGCGGTCAACGTCGACGATCTCGAGGAGAAGGAAGCGGTGCTCGGCGCGGGCAGGCGCGGCATCTTCACCATCGAGCACTTCGACAACTACCCCGCGGTGCTGATCCAGCTGAAGACGGTCGGCAAGCGCGTGCTGCGCGACGCGATCGTCGATGGCTGGCTGGCGTCCGCACCGGCGGCGCTGGCCGACGAGTTCGTGGCCTCCGGGGGCCTGCGCTCGTGACCTCACACGGCAGCGTCGACACCGGCGGCTTCAGTGATCCGGGCAACTGCCACCGCATCGCGATGGCGGTGCACGACTTCGACGGCGCGCTCGCGCAGTGGCGAACCGTGTTCGGCGCCGGGGTGATGGTCGACGCCGTCCACGACGACCTCGACGGCAGCGACATGGGGATCGTGTGGATGGGTGACGTGCCGTTCCTCGCCCTCGCCGCCGGCGACCCCGACGGTCTCGTCGGCCGGTGGCTCGCCAAGCACGGTCCCGGCGTGCAGTCGTTGGCGTGGGAGGTGCCCGACATGTGGGCAGCGCAGAACCACCTCGTGCAGGCCGGCATCGGGATCACCGGAGTGCACATCGAGGGCCGCCACTTCTTCATGCACCCGCGCGACACCTTCGGCCTCATGCTCGAGCTCACCGACGATCGTCTGCCCGGCGATCCGCGCGACGGGCGCTCGCCCGCGGGCGGCGGCGACGGCCTGGTGCAGGTCGCACGCGTCGAGCACGTCACCGGTGTCGTCGTCGACCTCGAGCCGGTGGCCGCACTGCTGAACCGGGTGTTCGGTGCCGAGCCGAACGCGGTCCCCGCCGACGGACCGGAAGCAATCGCCGACTTCGCCATCGGTGACCTCACCCTGCGCCTGATCGCGCCCGTCGACCCGAGCAGCGAATGGCACGAGGCGATCGCGAACGGGTGGGGCACGCTGCACTCGGTCGCGCTCGCGGTCGACCTCGACGCCGCTCCCGCTGCGCTCGCCACCGCCGGCATCGACATCGTCCGTGAGGACGCCGAAACCCTCTGGCTCGATCCCGCCGACACCTTCGGCCTGCGCCTCCAACTGGTCGACGCCTGACCGGCGCACCACAATGCGCCGATGAAGCACTGGACGACCTACCCGCTCATCGCGCACCCCTACAACCCGGAGTTCGTCTCCGGTGAGGGCCTCGCCCGCTTCGCCCGCGCCGCCGAGGCCGCCGGGTTCGACGGCATCGCCTTCACCGACCACCCGGCGCCGTCGGACAAGTGGCTCAACGCCGGCGGACACGACGCGCTCGACCCCTTCGCCGCGCTCCCCTACGTCGCCGCGGTCACCGAGCGGATCCGTCTCATCCCCAACATCGTCGTGCTGCCCTACCGCAACCCGTTCCACGTGGCGAAGTCGGCCGCGACCATCGACGTGCTCTCCGGCGGCCGCTTCACCCTCTCGGTGGCGACGGGCTACCTGCGCAGCGAGTACCGCGCCCTCGGCGTCGACTTCGAGCAGCGCAACGAGTTGTTCGACGAGGCACTCGAAGCGATCCGCGGCGTGTGGAGCAGCGACCAGTACAGCTTCGACGGCTCGGGCTACACCGCGAAGGAGATCAGCGTGAACCCGAAGCCGGGTCACGTGCCGATCTGGATCGGCGGCAACAGCGCGTTGACCCGTCGTCGGGTCGCGCAGTACGGCGACGGCTGGAACCCGTTCCCCGCGCCCGCGTGGCTGGCGAAGACGTCGCGCACCATCCCGCTCGAAGGTCTCGACGACCTCGCCCCGATGCTCGACCACCTCCGCAAGCACACCGAGCAGGCCGGACGCGATCCGGCATCGATCGACGTTGCGTTCACCACCGGACAGCCGGGTCCGGGGGACGACGGCTACACCACCGCCGCGCACCTCGACGGGCTCGAGGCCATGGCCGCGCTGGGCGTCACCTGGAACAGCGTCGGCACGCCCGGCGACAGCCTCGACCACGCGATCGAGGCCCTCGAGCAGTACGGCGCCGAGGTCATCTCGCAGTACACCG
>DASXXX010000189.1:0-23483 GCA_036502765.1 Acidimicrobiia bacterium
CTCACCGAGCTTGGCCGGATCGAGGAGTCCGGCATCGGCCACTTCCAACGCCTCGGCCAAGCGGCGATGCAAGAACGCGGCGCGCTGCCACAGCGACGTGCTGCGCTCGTAGGGCAGCAGGTCCATCGCGAACGCCCAGCCGTCGCCCTCGTTGCCGAGCGTGCGCGCGAGCGGCACGAGCACGTCGTCGAAGAACACCTCGCAGAACTCGGGCTCGCCGTGCATGGTCTCGATCGGCCGGGGCGAGATGCCGGGCGTGTCCATGTCGACGAACAGAGCAGTGATGCCGCGGTGGGCTGACTCCGGGGTGCCGCTCCGGACCAGGAGGACGCAGCGCTGCGCGTACTGCGCCAGGCTCGTCCACACCTTCTGGCCGGTGACCCGCCAGCCGTCGTCGGTGCGCACCGCCTTGCACGCGAGCGCGCCCAGGTTGCTGCCGGTGTCCGGTTCGGAGAAGCCCTGGCACCACACCTCGTCGCCGCGCAGCAACGGCGGCAGCATCGCCGCCGACAGCTCCGGCGGTGCGAACGTGATGACCGACGGCCCGAGCACCTCCGGCATCGAGTAGATGCCGGCGAGCACGATCCCGCGGACGGTCACCGCCTCGCTCAGGTACGCGCGGAAGAGCGACGTGCCACCGAGTCCGCCGACCCGCTCGGGCCATCCCCGGCGCGCCCACCCGGCGTCGAACGTGAGGCGGCGCACCTTGGCGATCTGCGCCAGGTGGTCTTCGAGGGTGGGAACGCCGCCGTAGTCGGGTGCGAGCTCGTCGGTGTGCTCGTCGAGCCAGTGGTCGAGCTCGCGGCGGAACTGGTCGAGATCCAACGCGCGGTCAGCCCGCGAGCTGCGCGCGCCGCTCGGCCCAGTCGAACAGCCCCGGCGCGTCCTTGCCGGAAAAGCGCGTGATGCCCTGCTTCTCGATCATGCCGGTCATCGTGGCACACGGACCCGCGGGCACCCACCGTCGAGGGAGGCGGGTTCAGGGCAGGTGGCGGGACAGGTCGTCGGCGTGCGCCACGAAGAACGGCGCCGCGAACAGGCCCGTCACGCCGGTGTCGGCCCACCGCTGGTCGAGCACCGGCTGCAGGCGGGCGGCGACCGCGACCGGGTCGTCGTCGAGAAACAGGTAGGTGAGCTGATCGCCGGGCTGCGCGAGCGTGTACCGCTCGGGCACACCGGAGGCGGTCGGTGCCCACCACGCGCCGGCGACGCCCTCGACCTCGACGAGCGGTGCGGCCGACGCCGTGGCCGTGTCCCGGACCTGCTCGATCAGCAGGTACACGCCGGTCGCGGGCCACCAGGGCAGCACGTCGGCGCCGACCTTCGCGTCGGGCGCGGCGGCGCGACCGGCGAACGTGTACACGCCGCGCTCGACCGCGGGCAGGAGCTCGGGGATCCGTCCGGCCCTGCCCAGTTCGCGACCGAGGTCGTGGAACGGCTTCAGGCCCGACGGGTCGGAGAAGAAGTAGTTCATGACGTGGTCGGTGGCGTCGAAGCGCGCGTCACTCGCGGCACGCGCGGCCCGGCACTCCGGGGTCGAGACCAACCGCAACGAGCCGCGGATCGTGTCGAGCCGGTACTGCTCGGGCCGGTGGTCGAAGAAGTGCCAGCGCAGATAGTCGACGTCGCGGCTTTCCGGATGACGCGCCGACATCGACACGTACACCAGCGCGGCCACCGCACCACCGGTCGCGAGCACGCCGGCGACGTCGTCGGACGGAGTACCCGGGAGATTCGTCGTGGTCATGGGCGCATCATCGCCCACGCGCGTCAGAGGTTCCAGACGCGTGCGGCATTGCCGCTGACGATCAGTTCGCGCTCGCGCGGATCGACACCGTCGAACATCTTCTCCACCATCGTGCGCGAGTGCGGCCAGCTCGACACGGGATGGGGGTAGTCGGACGACCACATGATGTTCTCGATGCCGAGTGACTCGTGCGCCTGGCGCACCGCGTTCGGCTCGTCGATGAACGTGAGGAACACGTTCTGGCGGTAGTAGTGGCTGGGCAGTTCGGTGATCGCGGGGAAGTCGTAGCCCTGGCGCTGGTTGAGGTCGTCGACGATGTAGAGCCACCACGACACCCACCCGAGACCCGGCTCGACGAACACGACCTTGAGGCCGGGGAAGCGTTCGAACACGCCGCCCATCACCCACATCCCGAGGGCCTCGGCGGCCGACAACGCGACCATCGGCACGAAGATGCCCTTCTGCGGCGTGGGGTCGCGGCGGGCGAGGTCGTCGAGCTGCGTGTTCATCCCGATGTGGCAACAGATCGGGAGGCCGGTCTCCTGGATGGCCGCGAACAGCGGGTCGTAGCGCTCGTCCCAGTAGTCAGGGACGCCGAGCTCGGCGGGGTACACCGGGAGCTGCAGCGACTTGCAGCCGACCGACGCCGCCCACTGCACCTCGGCGACCGCGGCGGCGATGTCGTGGATCGGGATCTGGTACGAGACGATCAGGCGCTGCGGGTCGGCGGCGGCGAAGTCGCCCAAAGTTTCGTTGAACGCGCGGGTCGCCTCGCGCCAGCCGTCCTCGATCAGGTAGAGGTAGCGGAACGAGCTGACCTCGCAGTAGTTCACCGAGGCCTCGACGCCGTCGTCGTCCATGTCGACGAGGCGGGCGGCGGCATCGGAGTGACCGACACGACCGTTGGCCTCGTGCCGCCGGTTCTTGCCCATGCCCGCGTTGGGGTCGGGTGCGAGGCCCTGTTGCGTGCGCCACTGCTCGTTGGCCGCCACCGACGCGGTGCTCGCCATCGAAGACCGGAACCGCAGCAGCCCGGCGTCGTAGTCGTCGTGGAACTTCGTGGCGAGGTGCTGCTTGACGAGGTCGTGCGACACGTCGACGTGGTCGTCGGCCGAGATCAGGCGTTCAATGGTCATCAGGACTCCGCGGGTTGCCGGCGTGGAACGACATAGCGGATGCTATACCGGAGCATCGACTGGCGCACTGTGCGCGCGAGACTGACTTCCGGAGGACGCCATGGACCCGCGACCGCACACCACCATGTCGGGCATCGAGCTCGACGCGGTGTACGGCCCGGCCGACGCCGAGCGTCCCGGCGAGTATCCCTACACGCGCGGCCCGTACGGCTCGATGTACCGCCAGAAGCTCTGGACCATGCGCCAGTTCGCCGGCTTCGGCACCGCCGAGGACACCAACGAACGGTTCCGGGCGCTGCTCGCCGCCGGCGGGAACGGCCTCTCCACCGCCTTCGACATGCCGACGCTGCTCGGACGCGATTCCGACCACGAGCTCGCGGTCGGCGAGGTGGGTCGCGCCGGTGTCGCCATCGACACGCTCGTCGATCTCGAGCTGCTGTTCGCCGGCATCGACCTCGGCGCGGTGAGCACGTCGATGACGATCAACTCCGCCGCGCCCACGCTGCTCGCGATGTACGTCGCCCTCGGCGATCAGCAGGGGGTCGATCGCGCGCGCCTCGGCGGCACGATCCAGAACGACATCCTCAAGGAGTACCAGGCGCAGAAGGAGTTCGTGTTCCCGCCGCGGCCGTCGATGCGTCTGGTCACCGATGTCGTGCGCTTCGCCACGGCCGAGCTCCCCCGCTGGCACCCGGTGTCGATCTCCGGGTACCACATCCGTGAGGCCGGCTCGACAGCCGCGCAGGAGCTCGCGTTCACGCTGGCCAACGGGTTCGCGTACGTGGAGTCGGCGCTCGCCGCCGGCCTCGACGTCGACGCGTTCGCGCCGCGGCTCAGCTTCTTCTTCAACGCGCACGTCGACTTCTTCGAGGAGATCGCCAAGTACCGCGCCGCGCGCCGCATCTGGGCGCGCTGGATGCGCGACGAGTACGGCGCCCGCGAAGAACGCTCGCAGCAGCTGCGCTTCCACACCCAGACCGCGGGCGTGTCGCTCACGGCACAACAACCGGAGGTCAACATCGCGCGGGTCGCGCTCGAGGCGCTGGCTGCAGTCCTCGGCGGCACCCAGAGCCTCCACACCGACGCGTTCGACGAAGCGCTCGCGCTGCCCACGGAACGTGCGGCCCGGATCGCGTTGCGCACGCAACAGGTCATCGCGCACGAGTCGGGGGTGGTGCACGTGGCCGACCCGCTCGGCGGATCCTGGTTCGTCGAAGCCCTCACCGACGAGCTCGAGGGCCAGGCCGAGGCGACCTTCGCGTACCTCCGCCAGCAGGGCGACGGCTCGATGCTCGACGGCGTGCTGCGCGCCATCGACGACGGCTGGTTCCAGGCACAGATCGCCGACGCCGCCTACGACTTCCAACGCCGGGTGAACTCGGGCGAGTTCGTGATCGTCGGCGTGAACGACCACGTCGACGGCGACGATGCCGCGCCGCCGACGTTGAGCATCGATCCCGCGGTCGAGGTTCGTCAGCTCGCCCGGCTGCACCAGGTGAAGACCGACCGCGACGACGACCGCGTGCGCACGACCCTCGACGCGATCCGGCGTGACGCCTCCGATCCCACCGTGAACCTGATGCCCGCGATCCTCGATGCTGCGCGCGCCCACGTCACCGTGGGCGAGATCACCGCGGCGTTGGAAACGGTGTTCGGCATCTGGACCGAGCGCGCCGTCGCATGACCGTCAACGAGTCGGTGTGTCGAGTGCTCGTCGCCAAGATCGGGTTCGACGGTCACGACCGCGGCATCAAGATCGTCGCCCGCACGCTGCGTGACGCGGGGATGGAAGTGATCTACGCCGGGCTGCGCCAGACCCCGGAAACCGTCGCGGCCATGGCGCGCGACGAAGACGTCGACGTCGTCGGCATCTCCATGCACAACGGCGCCCACCTCACCATCGCGCCCCGTGTCGTCGCCGCGCTGCGCGACGCGGGTGCCCGCGCCGCGGTCGTCGTCGGCGGCATCGTCCCCGAACCCGACGTCGCGCTCCTCCACGACACCGGCGTCGCCGCGGTCCTCGGCCCCGGCGCCTCCGGCGACGAGGTCGTCGAGGCCGTCACATTGGCCTGCCGCGCCGCAACCCCGGATTCATTGCCCGGTTGACGACCGCAGAGGTTGTCAGGGGGGCAATGAATCCGCAGCGCGACGCCTTGCCTCAGGACTCGAGCGTGGCGACCAGCGTGATCTCGGGCACCCCCGCCAGGGCGCGGCTCACCGGGCAGCCCGCCTTCGCGGCTTCGGCCTGCTCGAGGAACGCGGCCTCGTCGATGCCCGGGACGCGCCCGACGGTGACCAGTTCGATCTTGGCGATCGTGGGCTTGCCGTCGATGTTGCGCAGCTGGACGCTGGCGTCGGTGTGCACCGACTCGGCGGGCGTCCCGGCCTTGGCCAGGTTGTTCGCGAACGCCATCGAGAAGCACGCGGCGTGCGCGGCCGCGATCAGCTGCTCGGGGTTGGAGCCCGGACCGTCTTCGAAGCGCGACTTGAACGTGTAGCCGCCGCTGATGGTGTCACCGGCCTTGAACGTGCCGCTCCCCGACGGGAGGTCGCCCTTCCACTCTGCTTCTGCCTTTGCCGGCATGTGCCTCTCCTCTGCTCGTGTTGCGGGATTCGATCGTCTGGTGCGCTCAGGCGCTCGCGGCCTTCAACGCGCTGGTGAAGTCGGCGATCAGATCGTCGCCGGCTTGGTAGAAGGGAAAGTATGCGCACACGCGGTTCGAGTACGGCCCGTAGCGACGGACGATCTCCTCCGCGACTTCGTCGGGGGTGCCGTGCACCGCGATGGTGTCGACCATCTCGTCGGTGATCAGCGTGCCCATGGTCGCCCAGTCCCCCAGCTTCGACAGCCGGTTGAGCTCGGGCTGCACGTCTCCCCAACCATGCACGTCGAGCACGGGCTTGTACGCGGGCGTCGAGCCGTAGAACGCGAGCAGGTTGCGCACGCCGCGCGCCGCTTCGAGCTCCTCGTCGTTGCGGCCGACACCGACGATGACCTCGACGATCACCTCGAGGTCGTCACGCGACCGACCCGCGGTGGCGAGACCGCGATCGATCGCCGGCATCGTGCGCTCCGCCATGTGCTCGCCGCTGTTGAACGGCATCACGAGGATCCCGTCGGCCACCTCGGCGGCCATCTCGTTCATCTTCGGGCCGAGCGCGCCCACCAGGATCGGTGCGATGCCGTGCGGGTTGGGGCCGGGGTCGAACGCGGGCGTCGACAACGTGTGCTTCGTGTACTCGCCCTCGAACCGCAGCGGCGTGCGCTCCTGCCAGTGCTCGAGGATCGCCTTGATCGCCAGCACCCACTCGCGCATGTGCGCGGCGGGCCGTCCGAACTCGCCGCCGAAGCGCTTCTCCACGTGCGCCTTGACCTGCGTGCCGAGGCCGAGGCGGAAGCGCCCGCCCGAGAGCTCCTGCAGGTCGTAGGCCGAGTTGGCCAGGTGCCACGGGCTGCGCGGGAACGCGATCGCCACGTTGGTCATGAGGTCGAGGTCGCAGACGGGCGCCGCCGCGACCAGTGGGAAGAAGAGGTCGTGCGAGTTCTCGAAGCTGAACACGCCGTCGATGCCGAGCGCCTGCAGTTCCGGCGCCCGCCGGGCGGCCTCCATCACGGACTGCGACAGCTGCACGTCGACCTGCATGGGCATGGGCGGCGACCGTAGCGCGGAACCGATCTGCGCCCCGCAGGTAGCGTGGGAACGCTTCGCACGACTGCACCAAGGACGGATCGCCAGATGGCCATGCAGCCCGACGACCACTACATCGTCATCACCGCCGACAGCCACGCCGGTGGCAGTCACGCGCAGTACCGGGAGTTCCTCGACCCGAAGTACCGCGACGACTTCGACGCCTGGCGGGAGAAGTACAAGAACCCGTACAAGGACCTGAAGGACACCAAGCTCCGCACCCGCAACTGGGACCCCGAGCTGCGCGACCAGCAGCTGAACGACGACGGCATCGTCGGCGAGGTGATCTTCCCCAACACCGTGCCGCCGTTCTTCCCGAGCTTCGTGCTCTTCGCCGAGCCGCCGAACCCCGAGGAGTACGAGCACCGTCACGCAGGCGTGCAGGCGCACAACCGCTGGCTCGCCGACTACTGCGCGCAGAAGCCCGAAGCCCGCGCCGGCATCGGCCAGATCTTCCTCAACGACCTCGACGATGCCATCGCCGACGTGCAGTGGTGCAAGGAGAACGGCCTGCGCGGCGGCGTGCTCGTCGGGAACCCGCCCGTCACCGCCGACTGGCTCAGGCCGATGTACGACCCGTACTACGACCCGCTGTGGGCCGTCTGCGAGGAGCTCGACGTCGTGGTCAACACGCACTCGGGCACCGGTGGCCCGCGGTACCAGATGGCGCCGGCGATGCCGCTCGTGCACATCAACGAGATGATCTTCTACTCGCAGCGGCCGTTCGTGTACATGATCACCGGCGGTGTGTTCGAGCGCTTCCCGAAGATCAACTTCGTGCTCACCGAGGCCGGGTGCGCGTGGGTTCCCAACGTGCTCGAGAACCTCGACGGGCTGATGGCGATGCTCCGCACCGGCGCGACGGGTGAGATGCGTTTCGAGGGCGAGATCGTGCCCACGAAGAACGCCACCGACTACTTCCAGCAGAACTGCCACATCGGCATGAGCCAGCCGCAGCCGGCCGACGTCCGCGCCGCGCTCGGCCCGGTCGGCATCGACAACGTCATGTGGGGCAGCGACTACCCGCACGACGAAGGCACCCAGCCGTTCTCGCGCGAGCACCTGCGCCAGGTCATGGGCCACCTCGAGCCGGAGCAGATCCAGCAGATCGTCGGCGACAACACCGCCGAGCTCTACGGCTTCGACATGGATGCGCTGCGCCCGGCGGCCGAGAAGTACGGCCCGACGGTCGCGGAGATCGCCACGCCCCTCGAAGTGCTCCCCGAGGGCGCCAACGAAGCCCTCCTCCGCTCGGCAAGGGCACTCGCAAAGGCGCGCTGACGTGCGCATGCGGCGCGAACCCGAAGACGACCTCTTCCACGCGCCCGACGACGACCAGAACTACAACGAGAGCCGCTACTACAACTTCCTCGATTCCACCTCCTCGTCGGACCGGGGGTTCGGCGGCTGGGTGCGCATGGGCAACCGGCCCAACGAGCACTACGCGGAGATGACCGTGTGCCTCTACCTGCCCGACGGGCGCGTGGGGTTCATGTTCAAACGTCCGCACATCGAGGGCCACGTCGCGCACGACGCCGGCGGCCTGAAGTTCGACGTGCTGAAGCCGTACGAGGAGCACCAGGTCACCTACGACGGCAACGTGTGCATGCTGGTGAACCCCCGCGAGATGGCCGATCCCGGCACTGCATTCAAGAACAACCCGCACGAGGAGTGCACCATCGACCTGCACCTCACCGCGGTGTCGGAACCGTCGGGTGGCGAGCCGATCTACGACGAGGGCGAGGAGCCCCCGCCCGGCGTCGCGCACAGCTTCGCCACGGGCCACACCGAGCAGCAGATGGCGATCAGCGGCGTCGTGCAGGTCGACGGGCAGCGCCTCGACCTCGACCGCGCCGTCGGCCTGCGCGACCACTCGTGGGGACCGCGCGTCTGGCAGAGCATCTGGTGGTACCGCTGGGTCACCGCCAGCTTCGACGGCGGGCTCGGCCTCGCGTGCACCGTGCGCGGCCACCAGGACGACCCCGAGCTCCGCAACGTGAACGGCTGGGTGTTCGATGTCGACCGGTATGGCGACGGCCGTGTCGTCAAGGTGCGCGACATGCAGCTGACCTCCGACTACGACGACGAGTGGTTCGTGCGCCGCAACGACGTCGTGATCACCACCGACGACCACGAGTACCAGATGCACGGTGAGGTGTTGTCGAGCATCCCGCTGCGCAACCGGCGTGACGGCATGGTCACGCGCCTCACCGAGGGGATGACGCGGTGGACCGTCGGTGACCGCGAAGGCGCCGGGTTGTCGGAATACCTCGACCAGGTCGTCGATGACGTCCCCGTCGGTACCAGCATCGGTCTCTGACGGTCTCGCGACCGCGCTCGCGCCCGTGCTGGGCGCGCCGGTCGAGATCACCGGTCTCCACAAGCTGACCGGCGGCGCGTCGCGCGAGACGTGGTCGTTCCGCGCGAACGGCGAGGCGCTCGTCCTGCGTCGCGACCCACCCGCGCGGCCCGGACATCCCGGCGCGATGCGCCACGAAGCCGACGTGATGCGCGCCTGCACGCACGCGGGACTGCGCGTGCCAGAGGTGCTCCTCGACGACGACGGCACGCTCTTTGGCGCCACCGGTCTCGTGATGCGTCACGTCGACGGCGAGACCATCGCCCGGCGCATCCTGCGCGACGACCAGTACGCGGCCGCGCGCACGGTGCTCGTGCGCGAGCTCGCCGAGTTCCTCGCCGGGGTGCACGCGATCGATCCCGACGAGGTGCCGGGCACCGAGTCGCCCGATCCGATGGCGATCTGGGACAAGTACCAGCGGCTCGACCAGCGCAGCGCGGTGTTCGACCGCACCCACGAGTGGCTGCTCGCCCACCGGCCACCGCACACCGCCGACGCCCTGATCCACGGCGACCTCCGGATGGGCAACATCATCGTGCGCGCGGACGGCCTGGCCGCGGTGATCGACTGGGAGCTCATCCACCGCGGCGACCCGCACGAGGACCTCGCGTGGCTGTGCCTGAAGGCGTGGCGCTTCGGCCAGGCGCTCGAGGTGGGCGGACTCGGCAGCATCGACGAGCTCGTCACCGCGTACGAGGCCGCCGGTGGTCGCGCGATCGACCCCGACACGTTGCGCTGGTGGCTGGTCGCCAAGACGTTCACCTGGGGCGTCGGCTGCATGTTGCAGGCCGACACCCATCTCTCCGGTCGCGTGCGCTCGGTCGACCTCGCCGCGGTCGGGCGTCGCACCGCTGAGCAGGAGTGGGACCTGATCGAGCTCCTCGCGCCCGGCGCGTGCGCGGCCGCGCGCGCGGCACCGCCCGCGGCGCAGCTGCCGGACGACGACGACCGCTACGGGCGTCCCACCGCACGCGAGCTGCTCGACACCGTGCGCGAGTTCCTCACCGAGCGCGTCAGCACCAGCGACGATCGGGGCCTCGCCTACGAGGCGCGCGTCGCGGCCAACGTGCTCGCGACGGTCGAGCGCGAACTCGCCCAGCCGTGGACCGACCGCGACGGCGACGACTGGGCGACGCTCGCGCTCGTCGTCCGCGACCGTCTCGCGGTCGCGAGCCCGAAGCACCTCTCGCTGCCGCCGACGCTCCGAACCGACTGAGGTTGCCCGTTCGGGCGGTACGGTCACGCCCGACGCCGGCCCAGGGGCACGAGTGAGCGGTCCGACATCCGACGTGTGGGAGGCCATGGCCACTGCCCGCACCATCCGGCGCTTCAGCGACGAGCCGGTCGACAACGCGACGCTCGCCCGCTGCCTCGAAGCGGCGCGCTGGGCACCGTCGGGCGCGAACGCACAGCGCTGGCGGTTCGTGGTGCTGCGTTCGGCCGACTCGCGCGATGCCGTCACCCGAGCGGCGGGGCAGGCACTCGAGGTGATCGAGCCGGTCTACGGCATATCACGTCCGGCCGCCGACGACGACAGCCGCGCCGACGCGGTCAACCTCGACCACTGGGACGCCCCCGCCGACACCCTTCTCACCTAGCCGTTTCGGCGCCGCTCGTCCCTCATATGGGTGGTTGAGGGGCGGGCAAAACCCCTCGGGTCAGGTGGTGACGAGGTCCCTGCGGCGGGCGCGAGTGCGAGTGGTCGCCCATCGGCGGTCCCAGCGTCGCTGCCGAACAGCGGTACGCCTCACCCCAGTGGGTGAAGTAGTCGGGCCGGTTCGGAGACGCGCAGTACCAGCGCGAAGCGCCGAACCGTCGTGCGCTCATCTACGCGGTCGCGTACTTCCCGACCTTCATCGCCTGGGCGATGGTGCCACCCATGATGAGCTCCTGGTCTTCCTTCGCCATGCCCTCCACGACCTCGCTGTACTGCAACGGGTCGCCCATGCCCTCGGGGTGCGGGAAGTCGGAGCCGAACATCAGCCGGTCGGCGGGGAGTCCGAGGTCGACGAGGCCCTGTGGGTCGGGCTCGTGGAAGATGTGCAGGTAGATGTTGCGCTTGAACACCTCGAACGGGTCTTCGTCGAAGAGCACGGGTGACTTGTCGTAGGCCCGCTGGATCCGCTGCACGAACGGCCGGATCCACGTGGCCCAGTACTCCACCGGCATGAACTTCAGCTTCGGGAAGCGCGTCGCCAGACCGTGGCCGATGATCGATGCCGTGCCGTCGTGCACCGGGTTCTTGTCGGACATCATCGACTGGAACGCCGGCGAGCCCTGCGACTTGAACGGGAGCATCTCGCCGGTGATCCCCTCCCACTCGTTCACGTAGCGCTGGTAGCCGGCGTCGCCGGAGTGCATGCCGACGACGATGTCGAGGCGCTCGACCTCGGCCCAGAACGGGTCGAACTCCGCCAGCGCGAACGACTTGCGGCCCTGCCAGGTGGGCACGGGCGCGACGCGCATCAGGAAGATCTTGGCCCCGCGCTCGTGGATGTAGGCGAGCTCCTCGATGGCGCGGTCGGCGCCGGCGGCGAGGCTGATGATGGGCGTCGAGTAGATGGCGTCGCCATACGCGTAGGACCAGTGCTCGTGCATCCACTCGTTCAGCGCGTGGATCACGGTGACCGCGAACGCGGGGTCGTCGGCGACGCGCTCCTCGAGCACGCTCGCCAGCGTCGGCCACAGCAACGTGCGGTCGATGCCCATGTCCTTCATCAGGGCCAGGCGCGGCTCCGGGTCGAAGAACGCGTCGATGCCCGGCATCGCGCGCGGCTTCACGCCGTCACGCATGCTCTTGCCGCCCTCACCCTTGTTCGCCGCGTTGTTGCCCCACGCGCCAGGCTGGGCCACGCGGGCGAACGTCGGGTTCGGGATGTACTGGCTGATGTGGTCGCGGATGGCGAGCTTGGTGCGGCCCTCGACCTCGATGTAGCGGATCGCGCCCTTGTAGTCCTTGGGGAGGAACTTCGTGAGCGCGTCCGTGGTCTCGTAGAGGTGGTTGTCGGAGTCGAACGTCTCGTAAGGGAGCCGGCGCTCGCGGACGTAGATGAGGTCTTGGTCGGTGTCGGCCATGGCGGCGGATCTCCTCGTCGAACCCGTGCTGAACGGGCCAACATTCGCAGAACATCGATCTCGGCCACAATTCCGGTGGGCCACGGTAGGTTCGGGCGATGCGCCGATTCGACGGGAAGGTGGTCGTCGTCACCGGCGGCGGCGCGGGGATCGGCCGCACCTACGCGCACCGCTTCGCGGCCGAAGGCGCCGCGGTGGTGATCGCCGACCTCGACGGGGCCGCCGCCACCAGGGTCGTCGACGAGGTCGCTGCCGACGGCGGACGCGGGCTCGCGCACGTGATGGACGTCACCGATGCCGACGCCGCGGCCGCGATGGTCGACCGCGCCACTGCCGAGCTCGGCGGCGTCGACCTGCTCGTGAACAACGCCGGCATCCATCTCGATCACGCGCAGCTGCCGTTCACCCTCGACGCGGTGCCGCAGTGGCGCGCCGTGCTCGACGTCAACGTGATCGGCGCGCTCATCGGCGCGGCGGCGTGTCGACCCGCGATGGCCGCGCGCGGCGGAGGCGCGATCGTGAACATGTCGTCGATGGCCGCGTACGGCGGGACCGGCGCCTACGGCGTGTCGAAGCTCGCGCTCAACTCGCTCACGGTCAGCCTGGCTTCCGACTTCGCCGCCGACGGCATCCGCGTCAACGGCATCGCTCCCGGGCTCGTCGACTCCGAGGCCGCCGTCGAGTGGTGGAGCGATCCCGCTCGCGCCGGCATGGAGGGCATCGACCAGATGCTGATCGGGCAACAGATGATCAAGCGCCAGGGCACCATGCACGACCTCGCCGAGATGTGCCTGTTCCTCTGTTCCGAGGCCGCCAGCTTCGTCACCGGCCAGACGATCCTGGTCGACGGCGGGTTCACCAAGAAGCCGTACTGAGGGGGTCGACATGCCCGACGACGCTCGTCCTGACGCTCGGCCGGACGCTCGTCCTCATGTGCTGGTCGTCGGCGCCGGCTTCGGTGGGCTCCAGTGCGCGAAGGCACTGCGCGGCCGCGCCGTCGACGTCACGATCGTCGACCCACGCGACTACCACCTCTTCACTCCTCTGCTCTACCAGGTGGCCAGCTGCCTGTTGACCCCGTCGGAGGTGGCGGCGCCGATCCGCAAGGTGTTCCGCGGCGTGCCCAACGTCCGCTACCGCCAGGACCAGGTCGTCGCGCTCGATCACGACGCTCGACGCGCCACGCTCGCGAGCGGCGGGGTGCTCGACTACGACGCGTGTGTGCTCGCGACCGGGAGCGCCACGAACTACTACGGCAACCCATCGGTCGAGCAGCACGCCCTCGGGCTCAAGGACCTCGGCGAAGCGCTTCGGCTCCGCAACCACGTCCTCACGTGCTTCGAGCAGGCCACCACGACCGACGACGACACGGAACGTCGGCGGCTCCTCACGTTCTGCGTGGTCGGCGCGGGGCCCACCGGCGTCGAATACGCCGGTGCGCTCGCCGAGTTCGTGCGCCTCGTCGTGCCCTACGAGTATCCCGAGCTCACGTCGGCGAGCGTGCGGATCCTGCTGCTCGAGGGCGGCGACCGTGTGCTCGCGTCCTTCAAGCCCCGGCTCTCTGCCTACACCGCGCGCCAACTCACGCGCCTGGGCGTCGAGGTCCGCACCGGCACGTTGGTGACGTCGGTCGACGACGACGGCGTCGTGTTGCACGATGGCACCGAGCTCTCCACCGCCTCCATGGTCTGGACCGCGGGGGTTCGTCCGCGCCGCTCGTTCGACCCCGACGACGCGGGTCCGTTCGGGCGCATCGAGGTCGACGACCGCTTCCGCGTCGCCGGGACCCCGAGCACGTACGCGATCGGCGACGTCGCCGCCGGGCCCGGCCCGCGCGGCTCGGTGCTGCCGATGCTCGCACCGCCCGCGATGCAGGCCGGTCGGTTCGTCGCCGCCGAGATCCTGGGCGAGGGCGGTCGCGCGTTCCGCTATCGCGACAAAGGGATGTTGGCGACGATCGGCCGGCGCGCCGCGGTCGGCCAGGTCGGACCGCTGACCTTCACCGGCTTCGTCGGCTGGATCGCGTGGCTCGTCGTGCACCTCTACTACCTCATCGGGTTCGAGAACCGAGTCCGCGTCCTGATGCGGTGGGCCTGGTACTACGTGCGCCTCGACCGCCCCGTCCGCATCATCCTGCAAGCGGACGAACCCCGTTCCGACTGATCGGCCTGCCCAGCAATCCCTCGGCAAACGTGCAAGAGTGACGCCCGACGCCGCTCGGGGGGAGGGGCGCCGAACCGGGGGGAACGATGTTCAAGGTCCGGAATCTGATCGTGGCGTGTCTCGTGCTCGTCGCTCTGACGGTGCCCGCAATCGGGACGGCAACCGCCCAGTCGAGCGGTGACAAGCCGAAGGAGACCGAGGTCGGCGTCACCGCCACCGAGATCCACATCGGCGTCATCGCCGATGTCGACAACGCCTTCGCACCCGGCCTGTTCAAAGGCGCGGTCGACGGCGTGAAGGCCGGCGCCGCGTTCCTGAACAGCAAGGCGGGCGGCGGCGGACTCGCAGGCCGCAAGGTCGTGGTCGACTTCTACGACTCGAAGCTCAACGGCAACGAAGCGCGCAACGCAACCATCCAGGGTTGCCAGAGCGACTACGCGCTCGTCGGCACGTCGGCGCTGTTCCTGGCCCAGGTCGACGACATCGTCAACTGCCCGGACAAGGCCGGCGCGGCGACCGGCATCCCGGACATGTCCGCAGTCACCACCGGCGTGCCCGAGTCGTGCTCGCCGATGGCGTTCCCGGCGTACGGCACCGCGATCGACTGCCCGACGGTGAACGACAACCCGCAGACGTTCTTCGCCAACCAGGGCCCCGCGAAGTGGGAGCTCTCTCAGAACAAGAAGGGCCTGCACGGTGTGACCATCGTCGGGACCGACACCAAGGACGCCGCCCGCGGCGGCACGATCCTCGGGCTTGCGGCGCAGCAGGCCGGCATCAAGGCCGACCAGGGCGACCCCGTGGTGGGCGTGTCGGGGCGGGACCCGCAGAGCGTGTTCACCCCCATCGTGCAGAAGATGAAGACCGACTCGTCCAACTGGACCCTGAACGTGGGCGCGGCCAACCAGGCGTTGCTGATCCGCAACGAGGCGACGCTGCAGGGGATCGATCCCAAGTCGGTGCTCTGGGAGTGCGCGTCGTGCTACGGCAACACACTCATCACCGACAACGCCGATGCGTTCGAGGGCGAGGTCCAGTTCCTGGGCTTCCTGCCCTTCGAGGAGGCGTCGGTCAACAAGACGGTCGCCAACTTCGTGAAGTACATGAAGCAGGTCGGTGGCACCCCCGACCAGTTCGCGGCTTACTCGTACGCCGCGGTCCTGGCCTTCGCCGACGCCGTCAACGGCATCGTGAAGACCGACGGCGTCAACGGCCTCACCCGCACCAGTCTCATCACCGCCATCAAGGGCCTCACCGATTTCGACGCCGGCGGCATGCTCGGCACGCGGTCGTTCAAGAACGGCAAGACCACCAGTTGCTTCCTGATGGTGCAGTTCAAGAACGGCAAGTGGGTGCGCCAGTACCCCACCAAGAAGGGCACCTTCGACTGCAAGGCATCGAACGCCATCGAGATCAAGGGCAACCTGATCCAGCAATGATCTCGTCGTGAGCCGGATCGGCGGGGGTCGCTCCCCGCCGATCCGCTCACGCGCTTGCGGTGGTGTGGTACCGTGACTGCCTTCGTACTTGGCGTTTCACGCTCGCAGGTCGCTTTCGGTTCTCGTTGTTTCATCGGTCCCGGTCGCCACGTTCGCAACCGCTGAGTCCGATGCACCAACCACTTACCAAAGGAACTGCAATGCCCACTGGAACCGTCAAGTTCTTCAACGCCGAAAAGGGCTTCGGCTTCATCAGCCAGGCCGAGGGCGAAGACGTCTTCGTGCACTTCTCGAACATCGCCGGCGACGGCTACAAGTCGCTCGACGACGGCCAGCAGGTCGAGTTCGAGATCGGTGCCGGCCGCAAGGGACCCGAAGCGCTCAACGTCCGCCCCATCTGAGGGTGGCGAGCGCAAGCTTCGGCAAGCGCGAGCGAGAGAAGCAGAAGCGCGAGAAGGCCGCTGCGAAACGTGAGCAGCGCGCCAACCGCGCTCCTACGGAACAGGCTGAGGACCCGGAGGGGCTTGAACGCTTCCGGGTCCTCAGCGAATCCTTCGCGTCCGGCGCGATCGACCGCGAGACCTACGTCGCCGAGCGGCGGTTGATCTACGCGGAGCTCGGCATGGACGATGCGTTCGGAGAGTCATCGTGAGCCACGGAAACACCGATTCGAGCCCAGTCGCCGTGTACGGTGACGCGCGATGACCCGGACGAAGCACGAGCCGAAGCCCGATCTCGAACTGAAGGCCAAGAAGCCGCCGTCAGACGAGCTCGAGAAGGGTCGCGGCCGGTCAGCGCGAGCGGTGCCGAAGAAGCCCCGCGACGACGCTCAGGCCCGGCAGCGGGCGCGGGAACGCGCCGCCCGCGACGACTGAGCGATCAGTCGCCCAGCACCAGGATCTCGACCACGATGCCCGGCGAGCGCTTGTAGCTGTCGGCGCACATCCGGCACAGGTCCCGTTCGAACTGGCCGATCACGACTCGACGGGTGACGTCGGCTCGATGGCAGGACGGACAGTTGCCAATCGGACGTTCCGTCGTTGTCGACATCACGTTCAGGGTACTGCCTCCCTGATCGGCGTCCATCGAGCCTCCGCGGCGCACGCCCCCGACGCGCGCCGGCTCGCAGGTACGATGCGCGCGACTGGCGCGGGTCGCGCGAGCAGAGCCGGGTGGACGATGACCGACAGACCAGATCTCGAGTCGTTCGAGCGCGGCACGCTGTACCGACACGACCACACCGATCACATCTTCGAGTTCCGCGGCACCGCGCGCGTGCCCGAGCTCGGCGAAGAGTGCGTCGGCGTGTTCGAGTCGATGGACGGCACCGGTGAGCTGATCCTCGCGACCAGCGCGGGCTACGACCACGGTGAACGTTTCACCCCGGTCGGTGACGCGATGGCCGACGACATCGACATCGCCCGCGGCCCTCGCTGACGCGCCGCTCGCTCAGCTGACCCGAGCCCCGACGCTCGACGACTGCGCGGGGAGCAGCACGGTGACGCGGAGCCCGCCCGTGTCCCTCGGGGTGAGGGTGAGGGTTCCGTCGTGGGCCCGCGTGATGCTCTCGACGATCGCCAGACCGAGGCCGACCCCGGCGTCGTCGGTGTGGATGCGTTCGCCGCCGCGCTGAAACGGCTCAGTGAGCGTCGAGACCATCTCTGGCGTGAGGAGCTCGCCGGTGTTCTCGACCGTGAGCGCCACCCCCTCGGGCCGCACGCCGGTCGTGATCCACACGGTGCCGTGTCCAGGCAGGTTGTGGACGATCGCGTTGTGCACGAGGTTCGTGGACAGCTGCAGCAGGAGCGCGCGCGAGCCGAGAGTCGGGCTGATCTCCCCCGAGGTCCTGACGGTGACACCCCGTCGTTCGGCGAGGACGAGGAGCGTCTCCGTGGCTTCCTCCGCGACGAGAGAGAGGTCGACGTCGTCACGGGCGAACGACCGTTGGTCGGCGCGGCTGAGCACGAGCAGCGCTTCGGTGAGGTCGATCGCTCGGGTGTTGACGATGCGGAGCCGGTCGACGAGCTCGCTCGTGTCGCACGCGGGATCGTTGTGGGCGACCTCGAGCAGCGTCTGCATGGTGGCAAGCGGGGTGCGCAGTTCGTGGGACGCATTGGCCGAGAATCGCTGCTGTTCGGCGACCTGCGCTTCGAGCCGGGTGAGCATGGCGTCGAAGCCGTCGGCGAGCTCGCGCAGTTCGTCGTTGTGGCCCGGCAGCCGGATCCGATGCGAGAGCGCTCCGGTCGCGGCCACTCGCGTGGCCTCCGTGATGCGCGTCAAGGGCGCGAGCATGCGGCCGGCGAGCAGCCACCCTCCGACGAGGCCGAAGACCAGCAGGAGCGCCAGCACGAATGCGGCGGTCCCGCCGAAGCCGTTCAAAGGGTCGGAGCGGTCGGCGAAGATCCACCACGAGGGGTGGAGGTGTGCGATCACACCGTCGGGGATGTAGCGCAGCAGCACCACCCACACGGCGGCGAGCATCAAGACGCCCGCGACCATCAGGAAGCAGACGTAGCTCAGCGTGAGCTTCACGCGGACGCTCAGACCCGGCGCTCGCTCCACGGTGTCCTCCTTCACGGGCGCGTGCAGGGGTGCGTTCAAGGGTGCGTTCACGCCTGCGCGCCCCTGTGCGCGTCGATGCGGTACCCGACGCCGGCCACGGTGGCGATGATCCCGGGTTCGCCGAGACGCTTGCGCAGCGACGACACCGTGATCCGCACGGCGTTCGTGAACGGGTCGGCGTGCTCGTCCCACGCGCGCTCCAGGAGCTCTTCGGCGCTCACGACACCGCCTTCGGCCGCGACGAGGACTTCGAGCACCGCGAACTGCTTGCGGGTGAGCGCGACGTAGCGGCCGTCGCGGTAGACCTCGCGACGGAAGGGATCCAACCGCAGACCCGCGATCTCCCGTACCGGTGGTCGGTGGTGCGCACGCCTGCGGTCGAGGGCCCGGAGCCTGAGCACGAGCTCCCTGAGCTCGAACGGTTTGGTGAGGTAGTCGTCGGCGCCGAGCTCGAACCCAGAGGCCTTGTCGTCGAGGCGGTCGGCCGCAGTGAGCATGATGATCGGCATGCCGCTGCCGGAGTCGACGATGCGTTCGGCGATCTCGTCACCGGAGGGTCCGGGGATGTCGCGGTCGAGGACGGCGATGTCGTAGGCGTTCACGCGCAGCAACTCGAGCGCGGTCTCGCCATCGCCGGCGATGTCCGCCGCGATGGCTTCGAGGCGCAGGCCATCGCGGATGGCTTCGGCCATGAGAGGTTCGTCCTCGACGATCAGCACGCGCGTGCTGCCGATGGTAACGAGATCGGCCATATCGCCGGCATATCGAAATGCGCAGACGCCCCGACAACACCGCGATGTCTTCACTGGCGACATGTCTCACAGGATCTTCGACGACGCACCGGGGATGCAGCAGTGAGCGGCCTCGGCATCACCGCGTACGGCTGCGAGCACGACGAGGCAGACCTGTTGCAGGAGCTCTCACCGCGCTTCGGAATCGCGCCCACGATCACGAGCGAAGCCGCGTCGGAGCGCAACGTCGTCTCGGTGCCCCGCAACCGGTGCGCCAGCGTCGGACACAAGTCGGAGATCTCGCGGCCCGTGCTCCGAGCGCTGCACGACGTCGGCGTCGAGCACATCTCCACGCGCAGCATCGGCGTGAATCACATCGATCTCAGCGCTGCGGCGCGGCTGGGCATCACGGTCGAGAACGCGGCGTACGACCCCGACGGCGTCGCCGACTACACCGTGATGCTGGTCCTCATGGCGATCCGCGACGCCAAGGCGATCGTGGGCTCCGCCGGAACCAATGACTTCCGGCTCCCCCGCGTGCGCGGGAGGGATCTGCGCGACCTGACCGTCGGCGTCGTCGGTGTCGGGAACATCGGACGCGCGGTCATCACTCGCCTGCACGGGTTCGGATGTCGCGTGCTGACGACCAACGGCGTCTCCCTCGACGAGCTGTTGCGCGTCAGCGACGTCGTCACGCTCCACGTGGCGCTCAACCCGTCGACGCACCACCTCATCGGGCCGCGTGAGATCGCGACGATGAAGCCGGGTTCGTTGCTCGTCAACACGGGACGCGGGGCGCTCGTCGACACCGAGGCGCTGGTCGTCGCGCTGGAGGACGGCACGTTGGGCGGCGCGGCGTTGGACGTGCTCGAGGGCGAAGAAGGGCTCTTCTACTTCGACTGCTCGGACCGAGCGATCGACCACCGACTGCTGCTCAGGCTGCAGGGGCTGTCGAACGTCATCATCACTCCACACGCCGCCTACTACACGCACCGCGCGTTGCGCGACACCATCGAACAGACGCTGAGCAAGTGCCGCGCCTTCGAGCGCCGCCGGTCACATGGCTGAGCGGCTGAAGGTCGCGATCCTGTTCGGGGGCTGCTCGGAGGAGCACGACGTGTCGGTGAAGTCCGCGATGGAAGTCGCGGCGAACATCGACACGCGCCGGTACGAACCGATCCACGTCGGCATCACCAGGACCGGTGTCTGGAAGCTGTGCGAGACGCCGCACGCGGACTGGGAGGGTGACGCGGGCCCACGAGCGGTGATCTCACCGGATCGAGGGACCCACGGACTGCTCGTCGCCGAGCACCGCGACTGGCGGACGGTGCACCTCGACGTGGTGTTCCCGGTCCTGCACGGCAAGACGGGCGAAGACGGCGCGGTGCAGGGACTGCTCGAGCTGTCGGGTCTCCCCTACGTGGGGTGCGGCATCGAGAGCTCGGCGATCTGCATGGACAAGTCGTTGGCGTACACCGTCGCGCGGCATGCGGGGATCGCCACGCCCGCGTTCTCCGTCGTCGACGCCGGCAAGGTCGTCATTCCGAGCGACGTGACGTATCCCGTCTTCGTGAAGCCGGCGCGATCGGGTTCGTCGTTCGGCGTCACCAAGGTCGAGTGCGCCGACGAGTTGGACGCCGCCATCTCGGGAGCACGGGCGTACGACGGCAAAGTGGTGATCGAGCAGGCGATCACCGGCACCGAGGTCGGGTGCGCGGTCCTGGGCAACGGAGCCGACCTGTTCGTCGGCGCGCCCGATCAGATCGAGCTCTCCCACGGCTTCTTCCGCATCCACCAGGAGGACGCGCCGGAACAGGGGTCCGAGAACGCGGTGATCACCGTGCCCGCGGCGCTGCCCGACGCGACCCGTGACGAGATCCGGGCCACCGCAGCGTCCATCTACGCGGCCCTCGGCTGCGAAGGGCTCGCCCGCGTCGACATGTTCCTGCTGGACGACGGGCGCATCGTGCTCAACGAGGTGAACACGTTGCCCGGGTTCACGAGCTACAGCCGCTACCCGCGCATGATGGCCGCCGCCGGCCTCAGCCTCACCGAGGTGATCGACCGGTGCATCGCGTTGGCGATGGCGCGGTGACCATGGAAGCCGGATTCGTGTTCCTCGACGAGGTGCTGCGCGGAGTTCGCTGGGACGCCAAGTACGCCACCTGGGACAACTTCACGGGCACGCCGGTCGACGGCTACGACGTCAACCGGGTCGTGGGTTCGGGTGCCCTGGCGGAGGCGCTGCGCGAGACGACGGCACGAGCGGCGGCGATCGGCTTCGGCCTGCTCCTCTGGGACGCCTACCGCCCGCAACGTGCGGTCGAGCGCTTCCTGGAGTGGTCGGAGCAGCCGGAGGACGGACGCACGAAGCCGCGGTTCTACCCGAACATCGACCGCGCCGAGATGTTCATGAGCGGGTACGTCGCGCCGAGATCGGGGCACAGTCGGGGCAGCGCCGTCGACCTCACGCTCTACCGACTCGACACCGGCGACCTCGCGGCGATGGGCGGCGGGCACGACTTGATGGACGAGCGCTCCCATCACGGCGCGAAGCACGTCTCGCGCGTCGAAGCGGAGAACCGCCGGAGCCTGTGCGGCGTCATGGAAGCCAGCGGGTTCGCACCGTACGAACGAGAGTGGTGGCACTACGTGCTGCGCGACGAGCCGTACCCCGACACCTACTTCGACTTCCCCATCTCGTAGCTGCGGCGGCAGGCGGGTGAGCCGCCGAAGAGTGTCACAGGCCCGTCGTACCGTTCGATGCATGGCTCCCCCAAGCGTCGCCGGAGAACCCCTCGACACGCTGATCGAGGCACTGCAACAGGGTTGGTCTCAGGCCGGTCCGCGACGGCATGGCGAGCATCTCGATGCGACTGGAGCCGAGGCTCGCCACGCCGTTCGCTCGAGCGCTCATGCGTGTGCAGGCGGAGTTGCTGCTCGACGACGCCGATCGCTTCGGTCAGCCGGATCAGGCGGACCGCACGCACGAGCAGCGAACGGCCGACGCCTTCGTCGCCCTGGCTCTCCGCGTCGGCGATGCACTCGGAGCGTCGTGATCGACCAACCGTTGTAGCTACAATCGTCGGACACGATGTAGCTACGTTTGGAGCTTCTCATGGAAGTCGGGATCCGAGAGCTCAAGAACCACCTGAGTCGCTACCTCGACCGTGTGCGAGACGGTGAGGAGGTCGTCGTGACCGATCGAGGTCGTGCCATCGCGCGCGTGGTGCCACTCGGAGACGAGCGCGTCCTCGATCGCCTTGTCGCCGAGGGCCTCGTCACACCCGCCCGACGCGAGAAGCGGCGAGCCGCGAAGCCCCTCGCCACGGAGGGACCGGTGTCCGATCTCGTCGTCGACCAACGCAGGTGATCGCGTACTTCGACACGTCGGCCGTCGTGCCCTTGCTGATCGCCGAGCCCGGGTCGCAGATGGCCGGGACGCTCTGGGACTCCGCCGATCGTGTCGTGAGCGTCCGACTCGTCTACCCGGAAGCCCGCGCCGCGCTCGCCCAGGCCCAGCGACTCGACCGAATGAGCGCTCGGGATCTTCGCCGCGCGGTCAGCGAGCTCGACGCCCGGTTCGAGGAGATGGATCTCGTCGAGATCGACGACCGCCTCGCTCACCTGGCCGGCGACAAGGCGGAAAGTCATGGCCTGCGCGGCTACGACGCGGTTCACCTTGCGGCCGCACTCCGAGTGCACGATCCCGACTTCGTCTTGATCGCCGGCGACCGCGCACTCGCCGCCGCCGCGGCTTCCGAGGGTCTCGCAGTCGCTCAGCTCCCGTGACCCCGCTCGTGCCTGCTCGAAGCGCCGGGCACGATCCGGGCCGCGACTGCGGTCTGCTCAGATGCCGGGAAACGGCTCGTCGAGGGATCCGAGCACATGGGTCGCCGTGGCAGCCTCGAGCTCACCCTTGCTGTACTTGCCGGTTGCGACTCCGACCGACACCGCGCCCGCGGCCTGTGCGGCGGCGACGTCGAGCGGCGTGTCGCCCACGACGAACACGTCGCTCGGCGACAGATCGACGTGCAGCCGCGCGGCCTTCTCGATCGCGATGCGGGTGAGCTCAGGACGATCCGGCGAGTCGGTGCCGTAGGCACCGAACAAGAAGTACCGGTTGAGGTTTGCCGGCATCAGCTTCGTACGAGCGGCGCCCTCCATCGCGCCCGAGACCAGGCCGAGGATGACCCCGGCACCGCTGAGGCGCACGAGGGTCTCTTCCACACCCGGTAGCACCTGGTACTTCTCCGCGGTCCAGACGTCGTCGGCGAGGTGCAAGAGGTACTGCGCGTAGATCGGATCGAGCTCGTCTCCGACCGGCTCACGACCCATGACCGCGCGGAACGTCTCGATCGCGACCTCAGGATCGGTTTCACCCGCGGAGGTGTGCTTGCCGATGTCGGCCGGGATTCCGTAGAGCTTCTCGAACGCGGCACTCCAACTGCGCGCCCCCGACCCACCGGTGTCGATCAGCGTCCCGTCGATGTCGAAGAGCACGGCGACTGGTTTGTTCACGTTGATGTGGCCTCCTACCCGAAGAACTGCCCCACCCGAAGAACTGCTCCACCCGAAGAAC
>DASXXX010000190.1:0-15160 GCA_036502765.1 Acidimicrobiia bacterium
CGGTAGAACCGGCCGTACGATCGGGGAGTGACCCCGACAGGTCGTCGAGCGCGTGGAGGAGCAGATGGCTGAGCCGGTGGGATGGTTGCGAGCGGTCGTCGTGGATGCGGCAAACCCGTCCGAACTGGCCGAGTTCTGGCAGGCGGTGCTCGGCGTCGGAGTGGTCGAGACCGCCCCCGACTGGATCCAGCTCGAGCCCGACCGCGGCGGCGCGTTCATCGCGTTCGAGCCCGCGCCCGACGGCGCGACACGCACCGGCTTCCGCACGCGTCCCGACATCGAGGTCGACGACATGGAAGTCGCGCGTGCACGCATCGAGGAGCTCGGTGGACACCTGGTCGAGGTGATCCACGCCCGGCCGGGCGAGTCGCACTACCGCATGGCCGACCCCGAGGGCAACGAGTTCACGGTGGTGCTGCCGCTCCCGCCCGACGTCGCACGGAAGGCATACGGGCCGACGGGGCAACCGGGGTGACGGAGAGCGTCGACACGCACGCGGTCGTCGCGGCGACCGCGTCCGCGCCGTCCCGCGGCAAGGTCATCATGCGCGTGTTGATGCTCGTGATCACCGGCGTCGCGCTCTACCTCGTGCTGCCGGGGCTGATCGTGATGTTCGGGTCGCTCCCCCAGCTGCAGGCGGTGTTCCCCGCCTGGTTCGTGCCGATCTTCCTGCTCGAGGCGGCGGCGTTCTGGTGCATCTGGGCGTTGATGCGCATCGCGCTGCACACCGACAAGTGGTTCGACGTCGCGTGCTCGCAGCTCACCGGCAACGCGCTGAGTCGCGCGCTCCCCGGTGGCGCGGCGACCGGTGGCGCCACGATGTACTCGATGCTCAGCCGCTCGGGCTTCGACGGACCGACCGCGAGCACCGCGCTCACCGCGGTCGGGCTCCTCTCGACGGCGACGCTGTTCGTCCTGCCGATCCTCGCGCTGCCGGCGATCCTGTTCGGGCTGGCGGTGAGCTCGGAGCTGTTGCAGGGCGCGATCCTCGGGGGGGTCCTCGGCATCTTCCTGCTCACCGGAGCGTCGATCCTGCTGGTGTCCGACCGCGTGGTGCGCGGCGTGGGCCACACGCTCGACTGGTTCGTGCGGCGCGTGCTGCGACGCCCGGCACCCTCGCCGACCCTGGCCGATCGGCTGGTCGAATCCCGCGACTTCGTGCGCAGCGCGCTGGCGGAGTCGTGGAAACGGGCGGTGCCCGCCGCACTCGGCAACCAGCTGTTCGACTTCCTCGCGTTGTACGTGAGCCTGCTCGCGGTCGGATCGCGCGTCGACCCGGTGCTGGTGCTCCTCGCGTTCGTCGCCGGCAGCGCGCTGGCGATGATCCCGATCACGCCGGGCGGCCTCGGCTTCGTGGAAGCCGGACTCACCGGCGTGCTCGCCCTCGCCGGTGTCAAGCCCGACGACGCGGTGCTCGCGGTGCTGCTCTACCGCCTGTTCTCGTACTGGCTCCCGTTGCCGGCGGGGCTCGTCGCGTCGATCCTCTTCCGTCGCCGCCACCACAACCGCGAGCTCGCCGCCACGCGCTGACCAGACCGGTTTGGCGTCACTGAACCCCCATATGAGGGGATCGAGCGACGCCAAAACGCAAGGCGCAGGGTCAGGGGGCGGTCGACGTCGGGACGAGCAGCGTCGTCGGGACCTCGACCGAGTCGGGGTCGGTGGTCGGCGGCACGGTCGAGGGCGCGTCAGTGGTCACGGTCGGACGGGTGGTCGACGTCGTGGTCGGTGCCGTCGTGCTCGTGGGCAGCGCGGCCGCGGCCGGACACGACAACGTCGCCAGCGCGTTCAGCCCGCACGCGTACCTGCTCGCGACCTTCCACGCACCGTCGACGAGCACCGCATTGCCGACGAGCGGGTACGGCGTCTCGAGGTGCGGCTCACCGTCGGCGATCAGCGAGTAGAGGATCTGCGCGTGCGTCGGGTCGAGCAGGCGCGCGCCGGACACGGTGAACGACACGTTGGCACGCGAGACGTCGGACTTCGCGCCGGCGGCGATCGCGTCGCGGAGCTGGTCGCCGCGGTCGACGACGTCGACGCGCTGCGCGACGGTCGAGGTGGGCGACGCGAGCACCTGGAATCCGTCCGCCAGCCCCGCCACGGAGTCGACCGCGTTCCACCCGTCCGGAGGCGGTGCGACCACGGTCGCCGCAGTGGGCCCACCGCCGCCCGCGCACCCGACGTGCGCTGCCCGACTCAACTCGCACAACCCTGCAGCCGAGAGCTTCCATTGCCCGTCGATGAGCTCGGCGACCCCGGTCATGGGCTGGTTCACGACGCTCGAAGGCATGCCGCCGTAGTACGCGCGGTAGGTGGCCAGTGCGGTCGTGTTGTCGACGAACGCGACACGCGACACGCGCAGCTCCGTGTTCTTGGTCTGCCAGTAGTTCTCGTCGTAGTTCTGCAGGTTCTGGGCCGCCGTCGCGGGGTCGTCCGACTGCCCGAACGTCGCGTCGTGGCCGAGGTCGTGGTTCGGGTTCAGCACCCAGTGGTAGGCGCGTTGGATCTCGAGCTCGGCGCGCAGCTGCTCGTCGAAGCCGACCACGCTCGGCGGCACGACCATCAAACCGGGCGGAAGCGCCGCCGACACCCGGTCGAGGAGCTCGTCGATCGGCACGTCGTGCGCGGCCACGATGTCGACGCGGTCGAAGTACTGCTTGTTCGTGGCCGCGGCGAGCTCGTCGGCCTGCATCACGACCAGGTTCATGTCTTCGATGTCGCCGCCGGCGGGCGTGAAGACGCCGACGACGTGCATGGTGGCGCCGTCCGGACTCGTACCGGGCCCGACGACGACCGAGCCGTCGGGCCGG
This sequence comes from Acidimicrobiia bacterium, assembly GCA_036502765.1. Classification (GTDB taxonomy): domain Bacteria; phylum Actinomycetota; class Acidimicrobiia; order IMCC26256; family DASPTH01; genus DASUAS01. Next base: position 2,811 of record DASXXX010000190.1, read on the forward strand.
ACCTCCCGCGTGACGGCACCGCCCATCGTCGAGCCAGTCCGGACGACGAGGTCGTCGCCCACCCCCACCTGGTACTGGGCGGCGAGCGACTGGTTGATCGCGATCTCCCCCGTCTGCTGCGGTGGACCACCGGCGCCGAAGGCCAGCGGTGCCCCCTCCTCCCAGGAGATCGCGATCGCCGATCGCTCCGACGCGTCGGGCGGATCGTTCGACGACGTGTCGGTGCGCACCACGTCGACGAAGCGTTGCATCGCACCCTGCACGCCCGAGATGCCGGGGATCGCGCGCACGGTGTCGACGACGTCGGTCGGGACGGCCCCGCGCGCACCGTCGCCGTCGAACGACGTGGACAGCACCGCGAGGTCGATGTCGCCGACGACGACGGTCGGCGCCGCGATGTGGGTGACGGCCGGCTCGTCGTCGCCGAGGTTGACCACCACGACCGCGCCGACGATGACGAGCGCGGCCGCGGCCAAGCCCGCCACGAACGTGCGCCAGGGTGCCCCGCGACGCGGCTGCTCGCGTCTCGAGCCTCGGGTGGCGAGCTCGTCGAGCGTGACTGGCGGGGCCGCGCCCTCGATGGTCGAACGCAGCTCGTCACCGAGATCAGACATCTTCGGACACCCCCAGGAGCGCGCGGAGGCGAGCCACACCGCGCTCGAGATGGTTCTGCACCGTCGTCACCCGCAACCCGCACACGTCGGCGACCTCCCGGAGCGTCCAGCCGTAGCCGTGGACGAGCCCGACCGCGAGGCGCTGCCGTTCGGTGAGCGATGCCAACGCGTCACCGAGGCCGGGCTCGACCCACGGCTCAGAACGATCCGCGGGCGTGAACACCACGCGGAAGCGCCGGCCCCGGGTGCGGCTCTGGCCGACTCGGTAGAGGTAGCCGATCGAGTTGTCCATCGCTTCCACCTCGCTCCAGTGCTCCCAGGCCCAGGCCAGGGCCTCGGCGGTCGCCTCCCGGCCCCGCTCACCCCCGTACGCGGCGACGAAGGCGCGCCGCAACCGGGGTTCCGCGAGCGCGAAGAACGCAGAGAAGTCAGAGCCGGTGCCCTCCGCCACGCTGGTGGAACCTCCGTTCCCTGCGCTCAATTGGTGAAAGCGTTCAGCAGGGCAGGATTACCACGAACTCGCTGTCGAGAACGGCGGGTCGGTTCCGACGGCGGGGTGACCGGCCACCCCGGCCGGTGCGGATCCAGACCCAGGAGCCCGGACGATGAAGTACATGCTGCCCCGCGCCGCGCGCCTCCCCTGACTCCATCGTTTTGGCGTGGCTACCCCGCGATAGTCGCGGGCGAACCACGCCAAAACAGAGGGGTCAGCGCCACTCGGCGAGTTCGACGACGGTGTTGGCGGGGCCGATGAGGAAGACGAGCTTGCGGTCGTGGAAGTCCATCGGCTGGTTGCGCGTGGGGAAGCCCGCGGTCTCGAACGCGGCCACGGTGGCGTCGAGGTCGTCGACCCGGAAGCAGACGTGGTTGAAGCCGGTGCCGGCGAGGTTGCCCGACGAGCGATCGATCAGCTGTGTGGGCTTGTCGAAGTGCAACAGCTGCACCTCTTGGTGGGGCTCGGCGTCGGGGACCGCGAGCGTGACGTGGTCGGCCTCCATCCCCGGGATGCCCATGTAGGCGTCCATGGTGGCGCCCGAGATGCGCACGTTCTTGATCACCTCGAAGCCGAGCACGCCGAAGAACTGGATCGCCTCGTCGAGATCGAAGACCGCCACGGTCACGTGGTCGAAGGTCGGCGCGCTCTTCATGTCGCGGGCCACGGCGATCAGGCCCGCTGGTCCAGCTGCACGTAGTTGCCCTCCGGGTCCTGGAGGAAGACGCTGCGCACGTGGCCGCCCGCGGGCTCGCCGTACATCGTGGTGTCGGCGCCCGGACCGTCGCCGCCGCCCATGAGGACGGTGACGCCGGCCGCGCGCACGCGCGTCATCATCCCGTCGATGTCGTCGACCCAGAACGCGAAGTGGTGCACGCCCATCTGGAACAGCTGCGCGGGCTGACCTTTGATCTCGTTGGTGATCTGCTGGTCGAGCACGATGAAGCTCTCGTGCGGACCATCCTCGTACCGCAGGTACACGGCGCGCCGCTGTGCGGGCGGCTGACCCGGACCCTGGGAGAACTCCTCGATCTTGTCGGCGGTGACCCGGAGGCCGAGCACGTCCCGGTAGAACCCGAGCGCCGCCTCCATGTCCCGCACCCCCACCGCGACGTGTGACACCGCCTGGATGCTCACGGCTGGATCCTCATGGCGCGGACACTACTGCGGGGCGCGTTCGACCTCCGCGAGATAAGCGAGCAGGCGTTGTGCCAACTCGTGAGGACGGCTCAGCGCCGGGAGATGGCCACTGTCCATCTCGTCGGGCTCGATGCCGAGGCGCTCCCGCACGACCCGCCGCTGGAACTCGGCCGGGAAGAACCGGTCGTCGCGACACAGCAGGAAGCGCGTCGGCACGTCGGGCCACGCGTCGAGCGGCCAGGGTGCCTCGAACGGCTTCTCCGACTGCGGGAACACGTGGTGCTCGGACTCGGCCGCGACGTCGGCGGGCACGTCGTGCAGGAAGATCTCGACCGGATCGTCGGACACGTCGGGACCGCGTCCGCTCTCCTGAAGTGCCGCGGCGTACCCCGTGTGCTCCCACCACTCCCCGCCCGACTCTCCCGGCCGCGGCACCATCGCCGCGACCAGGATCATCAGCTCCACCGGCACGCGCTCGCACACGAGCGGCGCGGTGAACCCGGCCAGCGACTGCGCGACCAGCACGAGGTCGGCCTCATCACCGGGCCGATCACCGATGGCGTCGACGACCACGTCGGTGTACTCCGCGAACCCCGCGGTGTCGTCGGTGACCGGGAGGTCGACGGTGACGACGTCGTGACCTGCCTCCTCGAGGTCGGGCACCACGAGGTGCCAGTACCACGAGTCGGAACCCGCGCCGGGCAGGAGCACGAACGTCGCCATCGTCGACCGCCGCCTCAGCCCGCAGAGGGCTGGTGGAGGCGGAACACCGCGCCGGTCGGGTCGGCTGCGGTGGCAAGGCGGCCGTACGGCGAGTCCTCCGCCGCCATCACGACCTCGCCGCCGAGCGACACCACCTCCGACAGCGAGCGGTCGCAGTCGTCGGTGCCGAAGTACACGCTCCACCCCGCGGGCACGCCTTCGGGGAGGAACCCACTCGCGTCCATGACGCCCGCGTACTGCTCCTCGCCGACGTTCACGGTCGTGTACCGGAACTCGGGCGAGTCGGCCTCGGTGTGCGTCGTCCATCCGAACACCGCGCGGTAGAAGTCGAGTGACTTCTCGTAGTCGCGCGTGTGCAGCTCGAACCAGTTCGGCGCGCCGGGTTCGCCCACGTAGCCGAACCCGCGGTGCTCGCCCGGCTGCCAGATGCCGATGACCGCACCGCCGGGGTCGACGATCACGGCCATGCGCCCGAGCGCCATCACGTCCATCGGCGGGACCATCACCTGGCCGCCGTGCTCGGCCGCGCTCGTCACCGTCGCCTCGGCGTCGCCGACCGCGAGGTACGTCGACCACAGGTCGGGCACGCCGGCCGCGCCGTCGTTGCGCATGCAGCCGGCGACCCATGCGCCCTTCAGCTGGAAGTTCTTGTACCCGCCGTAGTCGGCGCCGGGATCCTCGACCGTCCACCCGAACAGGCGGCCGTAGAACTCCTGACTGCGCTCGGGATCGGAGGTGAGCAGATCGACCCAGCAGGGGGTGCCCAACGGTGAGTCGCCTCGTTCGGCCACGGTGGCTCCTTCGTCGTCGCCGCCCACGCTGGGCGACGTCTCACCCGGTTCGACCGCCGCGGGCCGCGGAACTCATCGCGGCTCGAGGACCACCACCGGAATCGTGCGGTCGGTCTTGTCCTCGTACTCCTGGAACTGCGGCCAGTTCGCCTTGTGGTCGACCCAGATGGCGTCGCGCTCGTCGGGCCCGGCCACACGCGCCCGCAGCGAGCGGGTCGCCTCGCCGATCTCGACGGTGACGTCGGGGTTCGCCACGAGGTTGCGGAACCAGGCCGGGTCGGCGGGCGCACCCGCGTACGACGCGAAGATCACGAGGTCGTCACCCTGCTCGCGGTACAGCAGCGGCGAGAGGCGCTCGAGTCCGCTCTTCGCTCCGGTGGTGTGCAGGATCAGGAGCGGCGCATCGCCCATGGCCGCCACCGCGCCGCCGTTGGCCCGGAACTCTTCGATCACCTTGTCGTTCCACTCGCTCATCGTCAGTCACTTTCGATCGGGGGAGGAAGAGAATCCTGCGTCGTCAACACGTGCACCCACCGTACGCTTCCCGCGATGACGCACGACGAAGCGCAGCGTTGGGCGGAGCAGTGGATCAGCGCGTGGAACCGCCACGACGTCGAAGCCGTGCTCGACCACTTCGCCGACGACATCGAGTTCATCTCGCCGGTCGCGGCGACCGTCACCGGCGACCCGACCGGCGTCGTGCGCGGCAAGGAGGCACTGCGCGCGTACTGGACGACCGCGCTCGCCAGCCGGGGCGACCTGCATTTCGAGCTCGGCGACGTGCACCTCGGCGTCGACGCCATCGCCATCCGCTACCGCAACCAGGCCGATCGTTCGTGCATCGAGGTCGCGGTGTTCGGCGCCGACGGGAAGGTCGCGCGCGGCTGGGGCCTCTACGACGCCGGCTGACGCTCCGCGGCGCCCTTGATCGCAGCCAGCGTCTCGGGAATCCCGCTCACGGCTTTCTCGTAGCGGTCGGCGTGCTGGGCGGCGGCATCGTCGCCGAAGCGTTGCGCGAACATTGTGTCACCGCCGGGCAGGAACTCCCACGACTCCACGAGCTCGGTGCCGCCGTCGACCTCGGTGAACGTGTAGCCCCACCGCGCGATCTGCGCCCCGACCACCCACGCGAACTCGAGCCCGGGATCTGCCGCGACCACCTCCGAGCGCGTCTCCCACGTGCGCTCGGGAAGCACGTTGCGCCCGGTGAAGTGCGCGCCCACGCGCGGGCCGTCGCCCTCGTCCCACCAGCACTCCTTGCAGATGGGGCTGTACTCCCCCATCCGGGTCACGTCGGCGACCAGCTCGTACACCTCGTGCGGCGGTCGGGCCACGACGACGGAGTCGGAGTGCGTCCGTGGTGTCATGGTTGGAGTCTGCCAGGAACCGCCCACACGAAGATGGCCAGATGAGGATCCCCGCATGAGCCCGACCATCGCCACCGCCCGCACCGTCGGCCGCGCCGAACTGCTCGAATTCCTGCGCCCACGTCACCGCGGCATGCTCGCCACGACGCGTGGCGACGGACGTCCACAACTGTCCCCGGTCACGTGCGGCGTCGATCCCGACGGTCGGATCGTCGTGTCGACCTATCCCGACCGCGCCAAGGCCAACAACGCGCGCCGCGATCCGCGCGTGTCGATCGTGGTGCAGTCCGACGATTGGAGCGGCGAGTACGTGCAGGTCGACGGCGCGGCCGAGGTGCTCGACATGCCCGACGCCGTCGACGGTCTCGTCGAGTACTTCCGGTGCATCTCAGGTGAGCACCCGGACTGGGACGAGTACCGCGCCGCGATGCAACTGCAGGACAAATCGCTGATCCGCATCACCATCGAGCGGTGGAGTCCGATCGCGACCGGCGGCTTCCCGCCCGACGTCGCCGCCCGCCTCGAGACCGGAGCCGGAGGACAAGCGAGCTAGGAGACGAGCTCCACTTCGAAGCCGTCGCGGTCCTCGAGGTACGCCACGTCGGCGCCGCCGGCGATCCGATGCGCACCGTCGGTCGACATCGGTGCCCACCCGTGTTCGGGCGCCTCGGCCAGCAGCTCCGCGAGCGAGCGATCGCCCTCGACCCGGAACGCGAGGTGGTTCAGCCCGGGCCGGAACCGGCTGTAGAGCATCCCGGGAACCATGTCGGGCGACTGCTCCATCGCCACGCTGAACCCCTCGGGGCGGCGGAACAGCAGCACGCCCTCGACCGCCAGATCGCGCTCGTAACCGAGGCATCCGAGGAGCCAGCTCCACGATTCTTCGGCCCGCTCGAGGTCGGGAACCCACAGCGTGAGGTGGTGCAGCATCGGCCCGAGGGTACTGACCGTCCGAGGATTCCTTGACATGTGACTGATCAGTCACCTATCCTGGGCGACGTGGACAGCGACACGGACCACGACACGGACCAGGTGTTCAAGGCGCTGGCCGACCCCACGCGGCGGAGCCTCCTCGACGAGCTGTTCCGGGAGGACGGCCAGACGCTCCATCAGCTCGCAGCGCAGTTCGCGATGACGCGCTTCGGGGTGATGAAGCACCTGAAGGTCCTCGAGGACGCTGGTCTCGTCGTCACCCGCCGGCAGGGTCGCGAGAAGTTGCACCACCTCAACCCCGTCCCGATCCGGCTCGTCCACGACCGGTGGGTGAGCAAGTACGCCGAACCCTGGGCCGCCGGACTGAGCGACCTCAAACACGAAGTGGAGCGCGAGATGGAACCGAAGGTGACGCAGCCAAAGACCATGCAAAAGGTGTTCGAGATCTACATCAAGGCGACGCCCGAGCGCGTGTGGAGCGCGATCACCGATCCCGTGACCCGGGCCAAGTACAACTTCGGCGCCGGCGCACGGTCCGACTGGAAGGTCGGCTCACGCGTGGAACTGCAGGCGGGCGACTTCCTCCTCGGCGAAGGCGACGTGCTCGAGGTCGATCCGCCGCGCCGGCTCGTGCACACGATGCTGGCGCACTTCAGTCCCGAAGCGGAGGGCGAGGGCTACACCCGGGTGACCTGGGAGCTCGAGCCGGTGGGTGACTCGTGCCACCTCACCGTGGTGCACGACCAGATGCGGGACGGCGCCTGCGAGCAGATCTACGGTGGGTGGCCGATGATTCTCTCGGGTCTCAAGACCTGGCTCGAGACCGGCGAGCTGCTCACCACCCCGGGCTCGCTCATGTACACCTAGTTGCGAGGGGCCACGACATGGCCGACGACGACACGACCTCTCCGCCGAGCCCGTCCGCTCCGCCGAGCCCGCCCTCTCCGCCGAGCCCGCTCACTCCGCGCTACGTCGAGCCGGGGTGGTTCACCAACCACGTGTTCAACCCGTCGGTGGCGCTCCTCACCCGCATGGGGATCAGCGTGTGGGGATCCCGCGAGCTGCGCGTGCGCGGGCGCACGACGGGCGAATGGCGCACCACGCCTGTGAACCTGCTCACCGTAAACCGCGAGCAGTACCTGGTCGCGCCCCGTGGGGTCACACAGTGGGTGCGCAACCTGCGCGTCGCGACCAATGGCGAGCTGCGCGTGGGCAAGCACACCGACCGGTTCCGCGCCACCGAGGTCGCCGATGCCGACAAGGTCCCGATCCTGCGCGCCTACCTGAAGCGCTGGAAGGCCGAGGTCGGGGTGTTCTTCGACGGCGTGAGCGGCGACTCCCCCGATGCCGACCTGCAGCGGATCGCGCCCGACCACCCCGTCTTCCTGCTCGAGATCGCGGCTCGATGACTCCGGTGCGGCACACTGTGCCGTCGCAGCATCATCATGTGGAAGGGCACCGGCGGCGGTCGCCGGTTTCGAGCAGCGGAAGGCAGCCATGAGCTCAGAGGTCGCGGTCCCCGACAGCACGCGCAGCGCACGGTTCGAGGAATCGCTCGCAGCCGAGCAGGCCGCCGAGCGCGGGCTGTTCATCACCATGGCGAAGACGATCCTGATCTCGCTCCCGATCATGATCGGGATCTTCCTGCTCATCACCGCGATCGCGATCAGCGACAAGTCGGAGTGGTACGTGTGGGTGGGCCTGGGCGTCGGGCTGGGCTTCATCGGCGCGATCCTGCTCGGTGCGCTCGCCGGCGCCACCCTCGCCGCGCACCGCCTCGACGCCATCGACCACGACACCTACAGCTGAGCTCCCGCGCCCGCGTCGTCAGCGGCGCGGCGTGAGGCGGATGTGGGTCGCACCTTCGCCCGCGGTCATCTCCACGCATTCGTAGCGCGCGACCGCGTCGCCGAGATCGTCGTCGAAGAGACGCTCTCCTGCGCCGAGCAGGACGGGCGCGATCGCGACGTGCAGGTCGTCGACGAGTCCGGCGCGCAGGTACTCGCGCACCGTCGCCGCCCCACTGCCCAGCCGGATGTCGAGCGCGCCCGCCGCGGCGCGCGCCTGGTCGAGTGCCGACTCGATGCCGTTGGTGACGAAGAAGAAGGTGGTGCCGCCCTCCATCTCGATCGGATCGTGTGCGTGGTGCGTGAGCACGAACACCGCGTGGCGGTACGGCGGCTCGGGCCCCACCAGCCGCACCACTCCTCGCCCGCGACCGGGGCCCAGGGGCCGCGCACGGGCCCGAACATGTTGCGCCCCATCACCGTGGCGCCGATGCCTTCGAAGCCGACGGCAGTGAAGCGCTCGTCGACCCCGTCGGTCCCACCGGGCTCGCCGACCATCTCGTGCCACGTGCGGGTCTGGAACATCCACTCGCCGCCAACCACGCCACCACCTCAGTCCTGCCCGTACGGGAACAACAGGCCCACGCGCGTGCCCTTGCCCATGCCCGCCGCGAGCATGCGCCGCGCCAAGCGCCCCGACTCCCCCTCCGCCTCCGCATACGTCATGCGCCGCTCGGGCGTCACCACGAAGTCGTGGTCGGGCCAGTGCGCGACCGCGTGCTGCAGCGCGTCACCGACCGTCGGCCGGAACGGCACCCCGGGCGTCGCCGGCGCCGGCGCAGTCACCGCGCCAGCTCGGCCGCGACCGCCTCGGCCTCCACGTCGAGGCGCCGGGCCAGGCCGGGCACGATCGCCTTCTCGGCCTTGCCGCCGACCAGCGGGATCTTGATGCGGAAGTCGCCGTCGATCACGCGCCGGCACGACGCATCGCCGGTGGCACTGATCGTGACCGTCGCGCTGCCGTCGGCGCGGCCACCCACGCCGTCAGCGGTGAAGCCGAGCGTGCCGATGCCCGTCGCCGCGTCGATGCGCAGGTCCTGCACCCAGGTGATCTTCCGGCCGCCGACGACCTTCTGCGCGATGGGATCGAGCTGGCCGATGTATTCGTACCGCAACCTGAGGTGGTGCACGGTGCCGTCGACGTCGTGCGCGACCACGTCCGGACGCGCCAGGTCGGGCAGGTCGAGCACCGACTGGAACCCGTCGTCGCTCATGAGCATGGCGACCTGCTCGACCGACCCCGCGAAGTCGTGCTCGCGCTCGAAGTGCATCGCCCGGAGTCTGTCAGACCCCCCACTCCCCCGAACATGCGTCACGGAGAGGTGGGCGCGGGTCAGCGGTAGAGGTCGGGGTCGAGGGGGGCGTCCGACGCGTCGGGGCCGCCGGAGTCGGCGATGTAGCGCCAGACCTGCGGTCGCGAACCGTCGACGTCGGTGAACCCGTACGCCTCGGCCAGCTCGCCCGACGTGACTGACCGCTGGTTCCACCGCGACCGTTCGTGGTCGGCCGCCAACGCGGCAACCGCGCGCCCGATGTAGCGCGGCGACTCCGACACCAGGAAGTCGGGCGGCCCGGTGAACTCGCGCCAGTTGTCCTCGGTGGTCCGGAACGCCTCGAGCATCATCTCGGAGCGCAGGAACCCGGGCGTGATCGCAACCGCGGTGCCGCCGACACTCGCGAGCTCGTGACCCTGCGAGAACGCGAGCCGGTTCACGCTCACCTTCGCGAGGTCGTAGAACACCGAGATGCGGTACTCGTCGGCGTTGTAGTCGGTGGTGCCGTCGGTGACCTCGACCACCAATCCACCCGGCCGCTCGACGAGCAGCGGCAGGAGGTGGTGCGAGGTGATCAGGTGCGTGTCGACGGCCAGGCGCAGGATGCGCAGGCCGGCGTCGAGGTCGAGCTCCCAGATCGGTGTGTCCCATTCGCTCGGACCACCCTTGAGGAGCTCGCCACCCCAGATGTCGTTCACCAACACGTCGAGGCGACCGTGGTCGGTGCGCACCCGCGTCGCCAACGCCTCCACCTGGGTGGGGTCGAGATGGTCGACCGCGACCGCGATGCCCTCGCCGCCCGACGACGTCACCAGTTCGGCGGTCTCCTCGATGGTCTCGGACCGGTCATAGTCGGAGCGCAATCGCGTGACCCGACTGCTGCGGCCCGTGCAGTAGACCGTCGCACCGGCCTCACCGAGTGCAGTGGCGATGCCACGTCCCGCGCCACGCGTCGCGCCCGCGACGACGGCCACGCGCCCGCGCAGCGCGTCGGAATCGGGTGTCCAGACCTCCGAACCGGGCATCGCGGGAGTCTGCCACGGTCGTTGCTTCGCTCCGCTCGATCGAACAGGATCACCCGATGGCCCTGGGCGTCGACGGCATGCGCGCGAGCAAAGTCGTGCGGAAGGTGATCTGCCTGACGCTCGGCACCGCGATCTTCATCTTCTGCCTCGCGGCCCTCTACGAGTCGATGCGAGCGGTGATGGACGTCGGCGGCGCGTGCGCGTCGGGCGGCGCCTACGAGATACGGCAGGCGTGTCCGAAGGGCGTGGGCTGGGTGATCCCGGTGACGATCTTCGGCATGTTCTTCGCCGGGATCTTCACCTTCCTCGGCGTGTTCGACGAGGGCGGCCCGCGGCCATACGTGTTCGCGTGGTCCGCGCTGTTCCTCGCGCTCGGCTGGAACTTCCTCGACTACGGGTTCAACCCACCCGACAACCACGACACCGTGTGGGGCTGGGTCATCTGCGGCATCGTGTTCGTGCTGATGGGCGGCGCGCCGCTCCTCCTCTTGTTCTCGCCGCGGATCGCTCGCTGGTCGCTCTGGGGACCGGACTCCCAGCGCGCCGACGACCACCTCCACCCGTACAAGCCGCCGCCCATCCGCACGCCCAAGTCGGACTCCACGACGCCCGCGCCGGCGACCTCGACGGTGCACTCCAGCACGCCGTACGCGCGCGCGTCGGTGGCCACGGAACCCGCGCCCGCGCTGGTGCCGACCCCGCCCCCGAAGGATCTCTTCGTGCCACCACCCGCGACGACGCCCCCGAAGCCCGCGGCGGAGTCCCCACCGAAGAGCGACATCGTCGAGCGCCTCGCCACGCTCGCCGACCTGCGCGAGCGCGGCATGCTCGACGACGACGAGTACGAGAAGGCCAAGAACGCTGTCCTCGGCGAGGAGACGTCATGACCACGCAGTTGCGCGTCATCCTGCTGCTGCTCCAAGTCGTCGCGATCGCAGTCGGGATCGCGCTCGGTGTCGCCTTCTGGAACGCCGTGTCATGAGCCGTTGGTGTGGGTGGTAGACCGACGTGATGCGCTTCGGACTCGACATCGCCCAGCAACGCGTCCCGTGGTCGGAGGTGGCGGCGCGCGCCAAGTTCGCCGACGAGCTCGGCTTCGACGGCGTCTGGGGGTTCGACCACTTCCAGCCGATGTACGGCGAGGGACCCGGTGAGTGCTTCGAGGGCAACACCACGCTCGCCGCGCTCACCGGACTCACCGAGCGCGTGCGTCTCGGCCTGCTCGTCAGCGGCATGACCTACCGCCATCCGGCGGTGTTCGCGGCCGAGGCCATCACCATCGACCACGCGTCAGGCGGACGGCTCGAGCTCTCGTACGGCGCCGCGTGGTTCGAGGACGAGCACCGCCAGCTCGGGATCCCGTTCCCGGCGACGAAGGACCGCATCGACGCGTTCGAAGAAGCGATCCAGATCGTGCGCGGACTGCTCACCACCGACAACTTCTCCTTCGAGGGCAAGCACTTCACGGTGGACCACGCGACGCTGAACCCGAAGCCGGTGCAACAGCCACATCCGCCGATCTGGGTGGGCGCGTCGGGCGAGAAGCGCACGATGCCGATCGCGGCGCGCTACGCCGACGTGTGGCACTGCTTCGGCGGCACCACCGAATTGTCGGCGAAGTCGGCCAAGCTCAGCGCGATGGCAGAAGCCGCGGGGCGCGACCCGGCGGAGATCACGCGCGCCGCGTCGCTGTCGCTCGAGGACGACGCCGACACGATCGCCCACCGCGTCGACCGCTGGACCGAGGCCGGCTTCGGCTACCTCGTGTGCGGGTGGCCCGCCGGCGGCCGGGAACAGATCGAAGCGTTCGCGGCCAACCACCTCTGAGCGACTGACCTCCACGACTCGTATGGCAGGACGAGCACGTTCAACTCGGTACTCGGTCGATCGCGTCAACCGGCGCCTGGTGCTGGCGACGCTGCTCATCTTCCTGATCCTGCTCTTCGCACCGCTCTTCTTCTGGGCGGTCGAGCACGGCCGCAGCGGCGACGTCCACTCGGTTGGCGACGCGTACGGCTGGCTCTTCCGCACCCTCTTCGAGAACAGCTCGCCGTACAAGCTGCGGTCGCAGTTCGGGTTCGTGTCGTACTGGTTGGTGCGCGTCGCCGGGGTGAGCCTCGTTGCCGTCGGCACCGCCACCATC
>DASXXX010000191.1:0-4714 GCA_036502765.1 Acidimicrobiia bacterium
TCACGAACGCGCCGTCCGCGAGCTGGTCCCGGTACTTCGCCGGGAGGATGACCCTCCCCTTGGTGTCCAGGGAGTGCTGGAACTCTCCCAGGAACATCCGGAATCCCTCGCCTCTCGGTCCTCGTCCGCCCCCTCGGGGCACTTTTCAGGGCGGTGACCTCCCGCTCCCACCACTCGGTCACCACTTCACTCCATTTCGTGGCACCCTACACCCCTCTCCCCCACTCTTCAACCCACAGCGCTCCCTTTTTCGCCCCCGATCCGCCACCGAGCGCGGCGGCGCCCCCTTCCCGCCCGGACATGAGGCACACCGGCGCCCGCGGGCTTGCGTGCGCTACGCGCGACACGGAGACTCATCAGCGGCAGGCACCGACCACTCACGAGTACGGACAGAGGCGACGACATGGCGGACGCGAACGCGGGGGAACACCTGGTCTTCGAGCCGATCGGACCGGGCAACTGGAACCGCGACCCCGTGCACTTCCCGCGGCCGGTCACGCGCTACTGGACCGAGATGCACCCGGAGCCGTTCAAGCAGGGCACCAACAACTTCGCCCGCTACTACGGGCTGCTGATCGACGGGCTCCAGACCAGTTACATCAACGGCTTCGCGTTCAACCAGGTGCGCCCCGCCCCCGAGGAGGAGATCCCGCAGCGCTTCGCACGCGCCGACGAGGTGTTGGCCGGGAAGCTGTGGCGCGACCAGCTGCGGGAGTGGGACGAAGAGGTGAAGCCAGCGGGGATCGCGAAGCACCGGGCGATCCAGGCCGTCGACCCCGACGCGCTCTCCGACGAGGATCTCGCCGCGTACCTGGTGCGGTGCCGCGACCACCACGCGTCGATGATCGTGCAGCACATGAGCTACACCGCGGGGGCGATGCTCCCCACCGGCGACTTCCTCGCCCACGCGGGCGACTGGACCTCGTTGCCGCACGCCGAGCTGCTCGGCCTGCTGCGCGGTTCGGCCGACGTCTCGGCCGGTGGTTCCGACGAGCTCGAGCGGTTGAAGACGATCGCCGGCGACCCGGAGGCCGTGCGCGTCCTGGCGTCCGACGGCGATCCGGCCGAGGTGCTCGCGCAGCTGCGCGCGCTGCCCGGCGAGACCGGCGCCGCAGTCAACGGTTACCTCGACCTCGTCGGCTTCCGTCCCCTCGACGGCTTCGACATCTCCGAGCCGGGCGCGCTCGAGCTCCCCGACGCGCTCCTGCAGGCGATCAAGATCACGCTCGAAGGTCGCGACCTCGCCGGCGCCGACGTGTCGGAGCTCACCGCGCAGATCCGCGCCCAGGTTCCGGAGGAGCACCGCGAGGAGTTCGACGAGATCCTCGGCGAGGCGCGCCTCATGTACCGCCTGCGCGACGAACGCGGCGTCTACAGCGACATCTGGGCGTCGGGCCTCATGCGCCGCGCCGCGCTGGCGGCCGGTCGACGGGTGGCCGCGCGCGGCGACATCGCCGAGCCGGTGCACATGGTCGACGCCAGCATCGACGAGATGTGCGCGCTGGTCACCGGGACCGGCGGCCCCTCGGCTGACGAATTGGCGGCGCGCGCGCAGTACCGCGCCACGCACGACCAGCACGACGCGCCGCTGTTCATCGGCGACCCGCCGCAGCCGCCGCCCGACCCGTCGGGCCTGCCTCCGGGCATCGGCCGCATCATGCGCGCCACCGGCATCGCGCTCGATTCGCTGTTCGGCAGCTCCGACGCCGAGCACTCCCAGGACGTGCTGCGCGGGCTCGCCGCCAGCCCCGGCATCTACGAGGGCCCGGCGCGTCTCGTGGCCGGTCCGTCGGAGTTCGGGCGCATCCAGCAGGGCGACGTGCTGCTCACCCCCGCGACCACCGAAGCGTTCAACATCCTCCTGCCCCTCCTCGGGGCCATCGTCACCGACAACGGCGGCCTGCTGTCACACTCGGCGATCGTGGCGCGCGAGTACGGCATCCCCGGCGTGGTGGGGACACGCGAGGCCACCCAGCGCATCGCCGACGGCACCCTCGTGCGCGTCGACGGCGCCGCCGGTGAAGTGACGGTGCTGTGAGCGAAGCGAACAACCCCATGGAGACGGTGTCGTGAGCGGAGCGAACAGCCGCATGGAGGCGGTGCTGTGAGCGCACCCGACATCGTCCCGCTGGTCGAGGCCAGCGACGTCTCGATCTTCGGCTCGAAGGCGGTCGGCCTCGGCGACGCGATCCGCGACGGCCTGCCGGTGCCGCCGGGAGTGGCGCTCGCGGGCCCCGTGGTCGAGGCCGCGGCCGGCGAGGACGCGGCGACGATCGAGCGGGTGTTGTCGGCGATCCGCGACCTCCGCACGCCGCTCGCGGTGCGCTCGTCGGCCGTCGACGAAGACGGTGAAGGCGCGAGCTTCGCCGGCCAGCACCTCACCCTGCTGAACGTGCCCACCATCGAGGACGTGCCGTCGGCGCTGCGCGAGATCTGGTGGTCGGCGAACTCCGACTCCGCGATCACGTACCGCCAGCGGGTCGGGTTGTTCACGCGTCCGAGCGTCGGCGTCGTGGTGCAGTCGTTGCTCGCGCCCGACGTCGCCGGCGTGATGTTCACCCAGAACCCGATCACCGGCGCCGAGGAGTGCCTCGTCGAAGCCGCGTGGGGACTTGGCGAAGCCGTCGTCGCCGGACTCGTGATCCCCGACACCTACCGCGTCGCGCGCGACGGCAACGTGCTCGAGCGTACGGCCGGGCTGAAGCGCATCGCGGTGCGCTCGCGGCCCGACGGCGGCACCTACGAGGAGGACATCGACGCGGTGCGCGCCGAGGCGCTCACCCTCGACGACGACCAGCTCGCGCAACTCGACCGGCTCGCGCAGCACTGCGAGCAGGTCTACGGGAACGCGCGCGACATCGAGTGGGCGATCTCCGACGGCACGCTGTACCTGCTGCAGTGCCGCGCCGTCACCACCTCGACGTCGAAGTCGGCCGCCATCGACCCCACCGCCGCCGTCGCCACCAGCGACCCCGCGGACGTGCTCCCTGCGGTGCCGCTGTTCGCGGGGATGTCGGACGACGAAGTGGAACAGCTCGCGACGTTGTTCAAGGCGCGACGCTTCGAAGCCGGCGAGACGGTGATCCGCGAGGGCTCGGGCGGCGCCGCGTTCTACGTGATCGACTCGGGCGAGGCGCACGTGACGATCCGGGGCGACGAGGTGGCCGCACTCGGGCCCGGCGACCACTTCGGCGAGATCGCGCTCATCGACGCGGGCGAGCGGCTCGCCACAGTCACCGCCACCACCGACCTCGTGTGCCACGGCGTCACGTACTGGGAGTTCCGACCCTTGGTGCAGGAGAACGGGAGCATCGGCTGGAAGCTGCTCCAGTCGATGGCGAAGATGCTGCGCGACGCCCAGCGCCCACCCCAGTAGCGCCTCCTTGCGGGAGGGTTCCTAGCCCTCCTTGCGGGAGGGTTCCTAGCCCTCCTTGCCGGGAGACCCCTACGCGGGCAGATACGGCTCCCAGTCGGGGTCGATGGACCCCGCGCTGGCCACGATCCAGAGGTTGGCCTGGGGCTCGCGCGGTGGGTGCGGGAGCCGCAGCCCCGCCTCGGAGAGCAGCCGGTCCTCTTTGCGGGAGTTGCACGACCGGCACGACGCCACGACGTTGTCCCAGGCGTGGGGCCCGCCGCGGGAGCGTGGCACCACGTGGTCGATGTTCTCGGCGGCGCGGTTGCAGTACTGGCAGCGGTGGCCGTCGCGCGCGAACACGGCGCGCCGCGAGAGCGGCACCCGGTTGCGGTACGGCACGCGGACGAAGTGGTGCAACCGGATCACCGACGGGATCGGGAGCTGGGCGCGTTCGGAGTGCAGGACCGCGCCGTTGCGGACGATGATCTCCGCCTTCTCCTTGAGCACGAGCACCACGGCCCGGCGCATCGGCACGACGGAGAGCGGCTCGAAGCTGGCGTTGAGCAGCAGGGCTCTTCCCAAGCGTCGGCACCTCCGATGATGTCTCCGGCGATGATGTCTGCGGCGATGATGTCTCCGGCGATCAGGTCGGCCGGTCGTGTTCGGCGGCGAGTCTACCGGGGCACCTTCTGGCACCAATCGAGATACTCGACCAGGTCGCGGGGGTCGGGACGACCGTCGGCGCCGTACTGGGTCTCGAACCGGAACTGCAGGTACTGGGGATCGGGCAGCGGGAGGAACGGGGCCCGGGCCCACCATCGACGCCGGGCGAGACGCAGTGCCTGGTGCGCCGCGGTCCACCACAGTCGCGGCCGCGCGACCACGAGCAGCGTGGCCCGCCACCAGAACGACGGGCCCGGCAACGACGGGCCGGGCAACGGGGACGACGGCTCGTGCGTCATGCGTGCGCACGGTACCCGCGCGTCCACCCGACCCAACTGACATCAGACGCGCGAGACCCTCTGGTACCGTCGTGGACCCGCTCTGGAGGTGTTCGTGGTTCAGCCCGCCACCGCGCCGAGCCGCGACTCGTCGTTCGGCCGGCTGTTCTCAGCCCTGCTCGGCAACGTCGAGCGCGTCATCCAGGGCAAGCGCGAGCAGGTGCACCTCGCGCTTGTCTGCCTGCTCGCCGAAGGTCACCTCCTGATCGAGGACGTTCCCGGCGTGGGCAAGACCTCGCTGGCCAAGGCGATCGCGGCGTCGATCGGCGGCACCTGCAACCGCATCCAGTTCACCCCCGACCTCCTGCCGTCCGACGTGACCGGCGTGTCGGTGTGGAACCGCGCCGCCGACGAGTTC
>DASXXX010000192.1:0-28163 GCA_036502765.1 Acidimicrobiia bacterium
GCGCAGGTGTGGGCGCAGGCCGTGTTCGTCGACGGTCTCCTCGAGGTACTTCTGCAGCTCGGCCTGCTTGGCGTGCGTGCGGGTCCAGTCGTGCGACTTGAACGAGTACGAGTAGAGGTGCGAGCCGACGTCGACCTCGGCACCCGGGTAGGTGTTGTCCCACCACGTGCCACCGACGCCGAGTGACGACTCGTAGATCGTGAACGTGTGGATGCCGGCGGCCTTCATCTTCACGCCCGCGGCGATCCCGCCGAAACCGGCGCCGACGACCACGACGCGCGGCGTGCCCGCGGGTCCGAACAGCTCGTGCGCGCTGGGACCGTGACGCCGCTTCACGGGTACCTCATGAACTCGACCAGGTTGCCGTCGGGATCGCGGACGTAGACGCTCGTGGCCTCGGTGCGCGCAGGGTGAAGTCGGCCCGCGTCCACATCTCCGCACGGTGGAAGTTGATCATCTGCTCGCCGAAGTGCACCACCACGACGTGCTCGGTCTCGTCGACGGCGAGCCCGAGGGCCCGGTAGAAGCCGACCACCGCGTCGTCGTCGCGCAACGGCAGCGACACGTGGTCGAAGCCCGAGACGGTCATGCCGGCACCTGCATGGCGTGACTTTAAGACACTTGACTTTCCCGCGTCCACGGTGCTTGCATGCCGACCGTGGGGGCTCGTGACGACATCACCGTGTTGGTCCACCGCTACGCCGAGCTGCTCGACGGGGGCGACATGGAAGGAGTGGTGGCGATGTTCTCCCGGGCGACCTGCCGCTCGGCGGCGACCGGCACCGTGTTGCGCACGCCCGGCGAGCTGCGAGCCGTCTACTCGTCGCTCGTTCCCGCCGACGGCAGGCCGCCGCGCACCCGGCACCTGATGCACAACCTCGTGATCGAGCATGACGACGATGGTCACGACGATGGTGACGGCGACGACGACGCGACCGCGCGCTGCAGCTACACCGTGCTCGAAGGCGGCGAGCCCGGTATGCCGGTGCGCATCCTGATCGTCGGTCGCTACGAAGACCACTACCACCGCGACGCCGAGGGGTGGTACCTCACCGACCGCGTGTTTCACATCGACCTCGACGCGGCCGCGTCGTGAAGTTCGGGTTCGCGGTCCCCGCGTACGGCAAGGCCGTCGACGGTGGCATCGCCGAGCTCGTCGACGCGGGGGAGGAGCTCGGCTTCGACTCGGTGTGGTGGCCCGACCACATCGCGGTGCCCGACTACGCGGCCGCGGTCAACCTGCAGACGCCGTTCCTCGAGCCGCTCGCCGCGTGCGCGTGGGGACTCGGCCGCACGACGCGATTGCGCTTCGGCACCGACGTGCTCGTCGCGCCCTACCGCCACCCGCTCGCCGTCGCCGCCATGATCGGCACGATGGGCGCGCTCGCGGGCGACCGCGTCGTGCTCGGGGTGGGCATCGGCTACCTGCGCGGCGAGTTCGACCTGCTCGGCGCCGACTACGACGCCCGTGCCGCGACCACCGAGGACTTCCTGCGCGCGCTGCGCGAACCGCCCGAGGGCTACTCGGTGATCCAGGCACCGACGCGGGTGCCGGTGTGGGTGGGTGGGAACAACCGTCGTGCGCACCGACGCGCGGCGTTGCTCGGCGACGGCTGGCATCCGTTGTGGCTCCCGCCCGACGAGTACGCGAGCGCACGCGCGGAGATCCTCGCCATCCGTCGCGACGCCGGTCTCGACGGTCCGTTCACGTTCTCGTTCAGCGCGGGCCCGACGCGCTTCTCCGCCGTCCCCGACGGCGGGTGGCCTCCACCGCCCGCACGCGCCCCCGAGGGTTCGGAATTCCGGTACTCGCCCGAGTTCTGGGTCGCGCCCGACGGCCGCCCGCGCCTCGTCGGCTCACCCGACGACCTCGTCGGTGACCTGCGGCTGCTCGAAGCCGCCGGGGTCGACCACGTCACCCTGCGCTTCGGCACCGTCGAGCTCGCGCCCTACGAGCGCTTCGCGACGGAGGTCATGCCCGCATTCGCCTGATCGCGCGCTTCGATCAGAGGACGGGATCGATCTCGACGGTCTGCACGAGTGCGGGATCGTCGACCGGTTCAGCGTGGAGGTCGAGCCGCACGAGCCGGAGGCGGCGTGTCGCGAGCACCCACCCGAGGAACAGGAACATCACGATCGCGGCGACGCCCACCGCCTCGCCCGGTCCGATGATCGAGCCCATTGCACCGCCGATGAGCGCGGCGATCGGAACGCCACCGGCGGTCATCATCGTGTAGAGCCCCATGACCCGACCGCGGAACGCGTCGGGCGAGCCCGCGATCAACAGACCCTGGGTGACCGTGCTCAACACGAAGTACGCGAAGCCGAAGCCGAGCAACGCGGTCGCGGTGATCGACAGCTGCGTCGACTGGCTGATGATCACGTACATCGTGGCGATGATGGCGAGCGCGGCCCCGATCGCGATCCGTCGGCGACGGTCGCTGAGGAATTCGCCGGCCACGATGGCGCCGATGATCGCACCCAACCCGGTCGTCGTCTGGATGAGCGCATAGCCCGACGTCCCTTCGTGCAGGAGGTCGGTCACGATCACCGGCATCAGCGCGGCGTGGTACACGACGAACGTGACCACGAACGTCACCAGGAGCAGGAACCCGATCTGTCGGTCGGCGCGCGCGAACTTCAGGCCCAGTGCGATCTGGCGTTTGAGCGGTTCGTGGGTCTCGTGCGGACGGGTGACGGTGCGCACGAACGCCCACGCCACCACCACCGCGAAGAAGCTCGCGGCGTTGAGGTAGAAGGCCCATTGCAGTCCCCAGCCGCTGATCACGAGGGCGGCGAGCGTGGGCCCGAGGATGCGGGTGAGGTTGTTGATGATGCTCATGGACGCGACGGCTTCGGGAAGCTCGTCCTCGGGCACGATCTCGCCGACGACCGCGCTCATCGCCGGTTGGGTGAGCGCGGTGGCGATGCCGCCGAGCGCCGCCAGCGCGAGGAGGAGCGCGATGGTCTGCCCGCCGGTGGCCACGAGCACGCCGAGCGCGATCGACGGCGGTACCGCACACAGGCTGCCGAGCACGACGATGCGGCGGCGCGGCATCCGGTCGGCCCATGCGCCGCCGATCGGCGACAGGATCAGGAACGGCAGGAACTGGGCGACCAGGCTGAGCGACACCGCGAACGGCCAGCCGCTCAGCTCGCGGATCGCCCACCCGAGCGCGACGTACTGGCCCCAGGTCCCGAGCTGCGAGACGCCGTTGCCGAGCTGCACCAGCGCGAAGTCGCGGTGGCGCAGGACCAGGATCGAGCGCGGGAGGCGCGACCGGATGTCGACCATGAGGCGGTCATGGTGGCCGGACGAGCGACCTCCACGCCAGATCGACGCGCCCGAGTGTGGTACGACACGAGCTCCGGAACCGAGGGGGAGTGACGATGACCGAAGGTCGACTGGTCGGGCGGCGGGTGTTGGTCATGGGCGCATCCGCCGGCATCGGGCGCGTCATCGCGCAGCGGCTCGGCGCCGCAGGCGCGCACGTGGCTCTCGCCGCCCGGCGGCGCGAGGTGTGTGAGGAAGCCGCGGCGGAGATCGACGGCACCGCGATCGGTCTCGCGTGCGACGTCACCGACGAGGAGCAGTGCCGTCAGGTGGTGGAGGACGCGGTGGCGGGCCTCGGTGGCCTCGACGACGTCGTGTACTCCACGGGTGCCATCTCGGTCGTCGCCCTCGACACCGCCGACGCCGAGTGGTGGCGCACCACCTTCGAGACCAACGTGATGGGCGCGGCTCTGATCACCAAGTACGCGTTGCCGCACGTGAAGCAGGGTCCGGGCTCGTTCGTCTACCTGTCGTCGGTCTCGAGCACCGGGCCGGCGTGGCCCGGCATCGGGGTGTACACCGCGACCAAGGCCGCCCTCAACCGCATTGTCGACACGTTGCGGCTCGAGCACACCGAGGTCGGGTTCATCCGGGTGTTCGTCGGCCCGACGGACCAGGCCGGCACCGGCACGAACTTCGACATGAGCGCGCTCCTGCACATGGCGAGGTGGGCCGACCTGGCGGTGGCCTCGGGTGCGATGAACACCCCGGTCGCGGTGTCGGAGGCAGTCGAGCTGGTGTTGTCGAGCGACGCGCGCATCTTCGACGTCACGGTCGCGCCGAGGGACCCGGCGCTCCCGTGGGCGGGCGTCCCGTCGGGCGAGATCCCGGTCTAGCCGACGTCGCTGCTGGCCGACGAGCGCTCGATCATCCCCGTGGCGCTCTCGCCGTCCCACTCGTACTGGCAGACGGCCTGCTGCAGTCGGAAGGTGCCCATGCCCCGGCCGGCGGCTTCGTTGCCGGCACTCGCCCCGCTCATGACCATGCACGTCGAGAGCACGGTCGTGCCCTTGATCGTCTCGGTGCGGCCGTCGGCGGTCTCGAGCGTGACCGTCGTGTCCTGGTCCTTGGGCGCGAGGTCGCGCAACCACGGTGCGTCGGTCACCCAAGCAGGGATCAGCTCGCCGTCGCCTTCGAAGAGGAAGCCCTCGTTGAACGTGTCCTTGCCGTCGTCGCGCGGGGGGTAGAGGCAGAGCCCGAAGGCGCGCCCGCTCGGGAACACCGTCGACTGCCACACGTGCCCGCGGAACGCGGCGAGGCGCCGGACGCCGGCGCGGCGGATGCGCAGGCCACCGCCGTTGAGTGAGTACTCGTCGTCGCCGACGCGCAGGGTGCCGGTGGCGCGGAAGAGCTGTTCGAAGCGCGGACCACCCATGAGGTCACCCTCCTCCTGCGTCGCGAGCACCCGACCCGCGACCTCGAGGAGGCTGCCGCTCTCCCACGGCGGCGCCGCCGACCGGATGTCGTACTCGAGCTCGACCGGCACCACCTCGCCGGTGCCCGAGCCGGGCTGCGCGCCGCCGATCTGCGCTTCGATCGACGTGACCGACGCGTCGCCCTGGATGTGGGCCTTCCAGTGCTCGAACGGCTTCACCAGCTCGAACTCGATCGGGCCGGCGCCGAGGATGCGGGCCTTGCCGTCGGCGCCCAGGGGATCGTGCACCTTGCCCGAGCCGAACATGTTGAGGATGCGCCCGTTGGCGAACGCGAGGTTGAACTGGATGTCGTGCGTCTCCCACTGATCGGCGACGGCCTCGACGCCGATGCGGGGCATGCCGTAGTCGGTGCCCTCGTCCCACACCCAGGTGTTCACCGACTCGCGCATCTCCGGGTCGGACGGCTGCTCGGCGAACACGAACTCGCGGTCTTCGGAGAGCCCGCCGGAGTAGTCGATGGCCATGATGAAGCTCCTCGCGATATTGGTGACAGCACGATGTCACGAATCTGCTCGGCCCGTCAATCACGCCGTCAATTGGGCAGTCGGTCAGGTGGCGTACGGTGGCGCACAGATCGACAGAAGGGGAGCGGGATGGCGAACGACGAGGGTGTGCTCGACCCATGGGTCAAGGAGTACTTCGAGGCTGATCCCTCACGGAACACCATGATGGACACGCTCGACCCCGAGATCCTCGAGTTGGCGCGCGGTGACTTCTCGCTGCCGTGTGACGTGGAGATCAACAGCGTCGAGAACGCCGACGTCGAGGGCATCCCGATCCGCATCTACCGGAACGAGGAGCCGCCCACCGGGCTGGTCGTCTACTTCCATGGCGGCGGGTTCGTGCTCGGGAGCATCGGGATCATGGAGAACGTGGCGAAAGAGCTGTGCCACGCGTCGGGCGCGGTCGTCATCTCGGTGGGCTACCGGCTCGCGCCGGAAGATCCGTACCCCGCGGGCCTCGACGACTGCGAGAAGGTCACCCGCTGGGCGATCGCGAACGCGTCGACGTTCGGGGTGCCGGCATCGAAGGTGGCGATCGCGGGCGAGAGCGCGGGCGGCAACCTCTCCGCCGCGCTCGCGTTGCGCCTGCGCGACGCGGGCGACGTCCAAGTCGCCGGTCAGGTGCTGATCTACCCGGGGACCTCGGGGACGCAACGCTTCCCGTCTCGCGACGAGTTCGCCGGCCTCGTGCTCGACGAGAAGGCGATGGTCGCGTTCTGGGAGGCCTACACCGGCGGCCGCGACGTCGACGACGACCCGTACGCGGCGCCGCTCCACGCCGAGCACCTGCGCGACCTGCCCCCCGCGATCGTGATCCTCGGCGGGTGCGACCTCCTGCGCGACGAAGGTCGCGCGTACGCCGACCGTCTGCGGGAGGACGGCGTCGACGTGGAAGAGGTCTGCTACGCGGGCCAACCCCACGGCTTCGTCAACTTCGACTTCCCGGCCGCCGCCGTCGCCCACGAGGTCATCGGCGCCTGGCTCCGCTCGAAGCTCGCCGCCGCCTGACCAAACGGGTTTTGGCGCCGCCACGCCGTAGCTCTGACGCGGTAGGGGCGCTGAAACGTCGACGGCTACGAACGGAGGAGTTGGCTCCAGGGGGTGTCGCGTGCGACCGTGGGCTCCTTGGGGAGTCCGAGGGCCCGCTCGGCGAGGTTGTTGCGCTGCACCTCGTTGGTGCCGCCGCCGATCGAGATGCCGTAGCGGCTCAGCATCTCCGAGCTCACCCACTGGCCGATCTCGTCGTCGGTCTGCAGCGCGGCCGCGCCCGCGAGCTCACCGGCGACCTGGCCGGTGACCGCCTTGTTGAGCGCGATCGACAGCTTGAGGATCGACGGGTCGACCGGGGGGCGCTCGCGTCGTCGGATCGCACCCATGATGCGGTCGGCGAGCAGGTTGAGCGTCTTCTCGTTGACGTAGCACTCCATCAAACGCTGACGCGCGACCGGGTCGCCGGTGCGTTCGAACTGCTCCGCGAGAAGGCGCAGGAGCGCGAACGTGCTGCCGCCGCCACCGCCACCGATCATGGCCGACTCGTTGGCCATCACCGTGCGCGCCGCGGGCCATCCGTTGTCGATGTCGCCGAGCACGTTCGCGACCGGCACCCGCACGTTGTCGAAGAACACCTCGTTGAAGTGCGCGGCGCCGGTGGCCTGGATGAGCGGGCGGACCTCGATGCCGGGATCGCCCATCTCGACGAGCAGGAACGTGATGCCGTGGTGCTTCGGCAGGTCGGGGTTGGTGCGCGCCAGCAGCATGCCGTGGTCGCACCACTGCGCGGCCGAGTTCCACACCTTCTGCCCGTTGACGACGAACTCGTCGCCGTCGCGCTCGGCGCGACAGGCAAGACCGGCGAGGTCGGACCCGGCGCCCGGCTCGCTGAACAGCTGGCACCACGCGTCGTCGCCCGACAGCAGGCGCGGCACGAGCTCGCGCTTCTGCTCCTCGGTGCCGAACGCCATGAGCGTGGGCCCGAGCATCATGATGGTGGAGCGGATGAAACCCGAGCTCGCCTCGTAGCCCGCGGCCTCTTCCTCGTAGATCGCTTCCTGCCACGCGTCGGCACCCTGGCCGCCGTACTCCTTCGGGTACGTGAAGCCGGTCAGGCCCGCGTCGTAGCGCGCCTTCTGCCACGCGCGACCGCGATCGAACGCGTCGGCCGCGTCCTCGGAGGACGTGTGGTACGTGATCGCCCACGGGCTGCGCTCCCGCTTCGGCGTGGAGTTCGCCGCCAGGAACGCGCGCACCTCGGCGCGGAAGGACGCCTGTTCGGGCGCGTCGGTCGACTGAGTCTCTTCTGTCGCAGTCACGGTACGAACGGTAGCCGCGGCGTCTCGGGGTCGACCCGCTCGGATCGCCGTAGGATCCCCGGATGCCTGTTGGCGTGACGGTCGAGCTCACGTGGGGGGCGCTGTTCGTCTACGGCATCCCGTTCATCATCGTCGTCGGATGGGTGAGCAGCCGGCTGCTCGGCGTGCACCGCGGCTGGTGGCGGTCGTTCGTCGCCGGCTTCTTCGGTTGGACCATCGGTCTGGCAGTGGCCGCGGTCATCGAGGACACCAACGTCAGGACCACGCACCAGCTCGAGAAGCTCCTCCCGCTGGCGCTGTTCTTCGGCATCCTCGTCTCGATGCTCGTCGGGCTCACCCTCGACCTGATGCTCAAGCCGCACCAGCGCAAGGGCCACCGCTTCCGCTGGTTGATCCACCCCATCAGGACGATCAAGCGCCGCTTCGCGCCGCTCGGCCGGTTCCGCGAGATCCTCCGCTTCGCGCGCAAGCGCGGGCTCCAGCACTACGCGTCGACGTCGAAGCTCGCCACGCCCGAGTTCGCGCGGCGCCTGCGCCTGACGCTCGAGGACTGCGGCGGCATGTTCGTGAAGTTCGGGCAGATCGCTTCGACGCGCAGCGACCTGTTGCCCGAGGTCATCACCACGGAGCTCTCGCTGCTCCAGTCGTCGGCGCGTCCGATCGACGCCGATGCCGTGCGCGAGGTCCTCGAGCGCGAGCTGGGCGCGTCGGTGGAGGAGGAGTTCGCGTCGTTCGACTTCGAACCAC
Organism: Acidimicrobiia bacterium; assembly: GCA_036502765.1. Lineage (GTDB taxonomy): Bacteria > Actinomycetota > Acidimicrobiia > IMCC26256 > DASPTH01 > DASUAS01. The sequence continues at coordinate 8,330 of DASXXX010000192.1, forward strand.
TGGCGGCGGCCTCCATCGGCCAGACCCATCGGGCCGTGCTCAAGACCGGCGAGCACGTGGTGGTGAAGGTGCAGCGGCCCGGCATCGAGGACGTCGTCCACCGCGACGCCGCGGTGCTGCGGATGGCGGCGGGTGTGGTGGACCGTCGGGTGGAAGCCGCACACCAGCTCGGGGTCAAGCGGCTCGCCGAGGAGCTCATCACCTCGCTGGAGAAGGAGCTCGACTACGGCGCCGAGGCGGCGAACGGCATCGTGTTCCTCGAGCACATCGCCGACGACGACGGCGTCGCCGCGCCGTTGGTGTACCAGGCGCTGTCGACCAGGCGCGTGCTGGTGATGGAGGAGATCCCCGGCGTCACCGTCGCCGACCGGAACGCGATCGGTGCTGCTCCGGAGCCGGCGAGCGTGCTGGCACGTCGCCTGCTGCACTCGTTCCTCGACCAGGTGCTGCGCGACGGCATGTACCACGCCGACCCGCACCCGGGGAACATCTTCGTCGACGGTGAGGGATGCCTCTGGTTCCTCGACTTCGGTGCCGTCGGGCGGCTGAGCCCGGTGGTGCTCGAGTCGATGCAGGAGATGGCGATCGGCTTCCAGCTGAACGACCCCGTTGTCCTCGCGCGCGCCACCAATCACCTCGCCGCCGGTGACGAGGTGGGCGACAGCCGCGCCCTCGAGGCCGACATCGGTCTGGTGCTGAGCGAAGGCATCGGGTCCGGCAGCTTCGATCCGCAGGCGATGAGCCAGATGCTCGACGTCATGCAACGGCACGGGCTCGAGGTGCCGGGCGCCATGACGGTGCTGTCGCGTGCGCTGCTCACGCTCGAGGGCACGTTGCGCACGATCGATCCGACCTTCAACCTCGCGCACGAGGCGACGGCGCTCCTGCCCGAGCTCGCCGGTCAGCAGTCCGACGTGCTCCAGCAGCAGCTCGAGAAGGAGATCGTGCGGGCGTTGCCGTCGCTGCGCACGCTCCCGGCCCATGCCGAGGCGATCGCCGCACAGCTGCACCGGGGCACGCTCTCGATGCGGTTCGAGCGATTCGGCGGCGCCGATCGCGTCGTCGTCGACGACTGGATCGACCGCATCGTGTTCGCCGCGGTCGGGCTCATCGGCCTGATCGGCTCGGCGTTGCTGCTGGTCGCCGCCGCGCTCGTGCACACCGACGACGACTTCGCCACCGCGCTCCAGGTGATCGGCTTCACCGGCATCATCATCACGTCGGTGATCCAGATGCGCGTCGTCGCGCAGATCTTCCGGCGCGGCGACGACCAGGGCCGCCGACGGGTTTAGGGAGACGGGTCTCGTCCCGGGGGGACTACAAGTAGTCGGCCTTCTGCATCCATCTGAATGCGCCCCAGCCCGGGAGGATGGGGAGCCAGAAGGTACCGAGGCGGAACAGGAAGACCGCGGGCACCGCGATCTCGTTGGGCATGCCGGCGGCGACCAGGCCGGCGATGACCGCGGCTTCGAGCGCACCGATGCCGCCGGGGGTGGGCGCGGCGCTCCCGACCGCGCTGCCTACGAGGTACACCGCGCCGACCTGCGCGAACGAGAGGTCGCCCCCGAACGCCTGGACCGCGAAGTACATCGCGGTCAGGTAGCCCGTGGTCACGACCACCGACCCGCCGAGCAGCAGCAGGATGTTGGTGGGCCTCTTCACGACCGCGAACAGTCCGCTGATCGAGCGCTTGAGGATCGGGACCAGGCGGTCGCGCAGCGCGTGGCGGATGGCGGGGATCGCGAACGCGATCGCACCCAAGACGACGACGACGGCCGCGCCGTACAGCAGCACCGTGGGGTCGGGAAGATGGATCGAACCGAACGCCGACGTGCCCGCCCACACCAGGAACAGCAGGAGCAGCAGGATGTGCATGGCGACGCCGGCGATGGCATCGAGGCCGACGGCGGGCACCGCGACCGCGCCGTCGACCCCCGACTTCTGCAGGTAGCGCGCGTTCAGCGCGAGGCCGCCGACCGACGCCGGCGCCAGTGTGCCCGCGAACGACGCTGCCACCTGGGCAACGAACGTCGGTGCGAACCGGATGCGCTCGGGCACGGAACCGAGCACCGCGAACGTCGCGCCGATGTACGTGACCACCGACATGAGCAGCACGGGCCCGAACCAGAACCAGTCCGCCTCCTTGACCTGGTCGACGATGCCGGGGAGGTTGCTGAACTGCGGGAGCAGGAAGTACACGACCAGGACGAGCATCACGAGCGTGAGCACAGTGCGCCGGTCGAGGCGCGCGAGCGTCGTGAACTGCGGCTGGTCGACGTGGCAGCGATCGGCCACGGTGTGCTGCAGTTCCTTCATCAGGCCCTTGTGGTGCTGCAGCGCCGCGCGCGTCGAACCGCTCAACGCGTTGAGCTGCAGGACGGGGAGCGACGACCGCACCGGCTCGATGCCGAGCACTGCGATCGCGGTGTCGACGGCACGGTCGGCGCCGGCGCACAACGCGACTGCGGCAAGCAGCTGGGCGACGTCGGCGTCGAGGCGGGCCTCGGGCACCGCGACCTCGCTGAACCCGAAGTCGACCAGCCACGGCGCACCCGACTCGTCGACCACGATGTTGGCGCGGCGGAGGTCGCGGTGCGCGATGCGATGCGCGCGTAACACGGCGAGTTGCTCCCACACCGCGCGGAGCAGGGCGTCGTCGACCGCGGCGCTGTCGAGCGCCTCGAGCGTCTCGCCGTCGAGGTGGTCGAACGCGATGAGCATCGAGTCGGAGCCCACCTCGGCGATGGCGCGGAGGCGAGGTGTACGCACGCCGACGTCGCGGGTCTGGAGCGACACGAGCGCCTCGTGCTCGACTGCCCGTCGCAACGAGATGAACGGTCGCTCGTCACCGACGTTCTTCAGCCGCAGCCAGCGGTAGAGGCGGTAGAGGAGGTCGGCCGACCGTTCAGCGGGGCTGCGCACCTTCACGAGCACGCGGGCGCCGTCGTCGAGCGTGGCGAGGAAGTTCCGGGAGCCACCGCGTCCGGTGGTGATGGCGCCGAGATCGGTGACCGTGAGTCCAGTGGTGGCGAGGCTGGCCGCGACCGTGGCCGTCGACGGGTGCTGGTCGGGGCGTCCGAACGCCAGCAGCGTCGCCACGCCGACGGCGGCGCCGACGGCGAGCGCGAGGAACACCTCGGCCGGCAACTCGACCGACAGCACGATGCGCATGGCGACGAACGTGACGAGCAGGAGTGCGCCCGCCCGTCGCCACCGTGAGCCCACGAACGGACCCAGGAGGACGAACGACGCAGTCAAGGTCGCGATGCCGGTGGCGGTGATGGTGCTGCCGACGTGCACTCCCGCGCGCTCGGCGAGCTCGTTGGCGATGCGCTTGGGTTCGCCCTGGTCGACGAACTGGATCGCAGCGTTGACGAATGCGCTGGCGAGGATGTTGGCGACGATGAGGTACCCGAGGAGGCGGTAGCGCCGGAGGGCAAAGGGAAACACGATCACGCCGAGGACGGCCACGGCCCAGAGCAGCTGTGCGACGCCATCGAGCACGCGCTCGGCGGGTGGCTCGAGGAAGCTGAGCGCGCTGACGACGTCCTGCTCGAACCCGAGCACCGCATCCTGTGCGTAGCGCGTCACGACGAGGAGGACGACTGCGATCGTCGCGTAGAGCAGGAACCGCACGACGTCCGATGGCGAGCGCGCGTACCCGACGATCTCGTCCGTGTCGAAGCGGTCGCGCAGTGTGGGCGCAGTGGAGTCGACCGGCGTCGTGACCATGAAGCGGGCAGTCTCGCGGACGGTCGCGGCGCGGTCGAGCTCTTCGGGTACCGGGAGTAGCGTCAATCCGTCACAGCGACCCCGGGGGAGTGTCGAGATGACCGACGAGCTGTACTACGACCCGTACGACTTCGACATCGACGCGGACCCGTATCCGATCTGGAAGCGGCTGCGCGACGAGGCGCCGCTCTACTACAACGAGAAGTACTACTTCTTCGCGGTGAGCCGCTTCGACGACGTCGAGCGCTGCTCGGTCGACTGGCGAACCTACCGGTCCGGTCGCGGATCGGTGCTCGAACTGATCCAGCAGGGTGTGGAGATCCCGCCCGGCAGCATCCTGTTCGAAGACCCGCCGACCCACGACGTTCATCGCTCGTTGCTGTCGCGCGTGTTCACGCCCTGGCGCATCGCCGAACTGGAACCGAAGGTACGGGCGTTCTGCGCGCAGAGCCTCGACCCGTCGGTGGGCACCGGCGGTTTCGACTTCATCCGCGACCTCGGCGCGCAGATGCCGATGCGCACGATCGGCATGCTGCTCGGCATCCCGGAGGAGGACCAGGAGGCCATTCGCGACCAGATCGACGCCGGGCTCCGGCTCGACGAGGGCGCGCCGCCCGAAGAGGGCGCGTCGATGGTCACGAGCGGCCACGTGTTCGCCGACTACATCGACTGGCGTGCCGAGCACCCGTCCGACGACCTCATGACCGATCTGCTCCGGGCCGAGTTCGAGGACCACACGGGTGAGGTCCGGTGCCTGTCGCGGGAGGAGATCCTCGGCTACGTCGGGCTCATCGCCGCCGCCGGCAACGAGACCACGACCCGGCTCATCGGATGGGCGGGCACGGTGCTGGCCGAGAACCCCGACCAGCGCGCGAAGGTCGTCGCCGACCGGTCGCTGGTGAACAACGCGATCGAGGAGCTGCTCCGCTACGAGGCACCGTCACCGGTGCAGGCGCGCTACATCCAGGACGACGTCGAGCACCACGGGCAGAAGATCGCGGCGGGCAACGTGATGGTGCTGCTCACCGCGGCAGGCAACCGCGACGAGCGCCACTTCCCTGAGCCCGACCGCTTCGACGTCGAGCGCGACATCGACCACCACCTGTCGTTCGGGTACGGCATCCACTTCTGCCTGGGCGCCGCGCTCGCCCGGCTCGAAGGTCGGATCGCGCTCGACGAGGTGCTGCAGCGCTTCCCCGAATGGGAGGTCGACTGGGACGGGGCGGAGCGGGCGCACACCAGCACCGTGCGCGGCTGGGAGAGGCTCCCCGTCGTCGTGCCCTAGACGCGTGATCGCAACCGTCAGCTGCGCCGCTCAGTCCTGGGCGGCGAGGAGTCGCGCGGCGAGCGGTTCGAGCGCGGCCACGAGCTCGTCGAGCTCGCCGGGTTCGAGGCTCTCGTAGGGCGTCGCCGCGAGGTCGTCGGTGAGCGCCTCGACGCGCTGTTTGACCGCGCGCCCCGCTTCGCTCAGCCACCCGTCGTCGCCGATCAGACCGCGATCGCGCATGCCGTCGATCACGGCGGCGAGCTGCGCGGCGGGGAGATGGTGGATGCGTCCGAACTTCTCGGCCGGCATGTCCATGTCGAGGGCGAGGAGGACGTGAGCCTCGAGGCCGCCGACGCCCTCGATCATCAGGGCCGCGATGTGCCCGTCGCCCCGGTGCTCGCGCAGCAGGGAAGCGGCATGGAAGAGACGAGCCACCACGTCATCGGGGATCGGGAGCGCGCGCAGCGCGGCGTACATCGGCCGGCCCTCGAACGGTGCGCTGGTCGCAGCGTCGAGCAACAGGTCGGTCGCGCGTGCGAACGGGTGAGCATCGACGTCCTCGCCCAGGATGTGCCGCAACGCGTTCGCGCAGCCCATCTGGCGAGCGGCGATCGCAACTTCTGGAGTGGTGGTGCTCCACACCTTCGGAATGTGGCGGGCCACTTCACCGGGAGCGAAGTTGTAGAAGAGCGCGTCGACCACCTCCGCCGGGACCAGGCCCAAGGGCGCCGCCCGTCCGGCGAAGTAGGTGTCCCAATAGTCGGTGAAGCCCAGGGCGAACATCGCCTCGTTGGGCTCGTCGGCCGAATAGGGGATGAGACCGATCGGCTCGACCAGCTCGAACATCCGGCGTGCCATCGAGTTCATGGTCGACTCCTCCTCGTGTCGCCCCGGCGGTCGAAGCAACTGCTCATGATCAGTTGGACGGGAGAACACCCCGAAACTCATCGCGAAAACCCATTGCGAACCGAGCCGCGCACGACGGCGAGCACGAGCTCGGTCAGAACGGCAGACGGACCTCGGCTGCACGCTGGCGCATCGCGGGTGCGTCCTCCGGGCGCAACGAACCCGAGGTCAGGAGCGCGTCGACCGCGTCGTCCCAACCCTGCTCGTACTCGGCGCGGCCCGGGTAGCGGGCGCGCAGTTCGTCGTCGGTGAACGGCAGCGCGGCGCCGAACAGCGGGAGCCGGCCGGTGCCCATTGCCGCGCCCCGGTAGGTCGCGGTCGGCATCGCCATCTCGGGGAGGCGGATGCCACCGCGTGCGTTGCCGACGTCGTCGGTCGCGATGCGCAGCGGTGGTCCGGGATCCATCTCGATGCGCGGTTGGTGGGGCGCGGGCACCCCGTCGGCGAGCCAATGGTGAAGGGCGCGCAGCGCGGCGTCGTGCACAGGCGCGTAGCGGAGCGGGTTGGCGACCCGGCCGCGCCGATCGGGCTCGTCGAGGCGTGAGCGCGCGTTGCCGTGTGGTGTGCCCGCGACCTCCCACACCCGGAGCCACTCGGTGTCGACGCACGGGACCTGCGCGAGGTGGGTGCTCTCGAACTCGCTGTTCACGATCACGACCGGAGTCGGCGTGTCGGTGCGGATCGCGGTGCGCACGCCCATCGGCAGCACGCCCTCCTCGGGCCGTGGCGCGCGGGCCTCCCACACCGAGAGGAGGAAACCGTCGAAGGCGCGCTCGACGGGGTGGATCGCGTTGAGGTAGGTCGCGAGGCGCATGGCCGATTGCGATCCACCCGCGGCGACCATGCGCTGCACCGGCAGACCGTCGAGCGGGTCGACGACGTGGTCGCGGTCGCGCTCACGGTCGGGTGCGAGGGCGCGGCCGGCCTGGGTGAAGAGGTCGAACGCAGCTTGGTCGCCGGGGTGGTGCAGCTCGCCGTAGCGGGCAGGGTCGTGCTCGACCAGCGGGAGCGCGCGCCGCGAAGCCATGCGTTCCATGCCGGCGGGGAAGCCGTAGAGACCCACCTCTTGCGCGCTGACGCCGACCCACGTGTAGCCCTCGTACATCTCACCGTGCGTCGGTGCACCGCTCTCGTAGCCGGCGGACACGTTCTGCCAGCCGACGACCACCGTGCCGTTGGCGTCGTCGGTGTGCCGCGGCCGCAGCACGAGCAGACGGGTGCGGTACGGCGCGCGGGCGTACTCGGCGACCGACCATCGACCGTCGGGCGTCGGGTCGTCGAGCAGGTGGAAGGCGCGCGCGGTGCCCTCGAGTGCGAACTCCTCCAGCACGTAGCCGCGTGCTGCCAGGTCGACGTCGGGCGCACCCCACGGCGGCTGGTCGCCGGTGATCCGCGCGGTGACGCGCGCGGGTGCAGGTGGCGTGGGTGGTTCCTCCGTCACCACGGCATGGTGGAGCCACCGTTCGGTCGCATCACGATGCCGGTGACGAACTTGGCCGCGGGCGACGCGAGGTACAGCGCGGCGAACGCGATGTCGTCGGGCTCACCGGCCATGTTCATCGGCGACAACTTCGCCCGTTGTTCGCGGTACGCGGCCTGTTGCGCCTCGTCGAGAGTGCCGTCGGCGCGACGCGCGTGTCGCTCGTTCATCGGGGTGTCGATCCAGCCGGGCGCGATCGCGTTCACGCGCACGCCTTGCGCCGCGAGCTCCATCGCGAGCGTGCGCGACAGTTGCGCGACCGCGGCCTTGGCGGTCGAGTAGCAGACGAGGCTGGGTGTCGGAATGTCGATCGCGCCCGACGCGAGGTTGATGATCGACCCCGAGCCCTGGTGCACCATGGCTCGACCCGCGGCCTGGCATCCGAAGAACACGCCTTTGAAGTTGACCGCCAGCACTCGGTCGAGGTCTTCTTCCGACGTGTCGAGCACGAGCCCGTCGACGATGATCGCGGCGTTGTTGACCATCACGTCGAGGTGACCCTGGTCGGCGACGATCTCGTCGACGAGCGTCTCGACGTCGGCGCGGCGGGTGACGTCGAGCTCCACGGGAGCGGCGCGGTGGCCGTCGTCCCGGATCATGGCCGCGGTCTCGGCGGCAGTGGCCGGGTCGATGTCGGCGCACACCACGGTGGCGCCGGCTTCGGCGAGGCGGGCGGAGATGGCTCGGCCGAGGCCGCGCCCGGCGCCGGTCACGAGGGCCACGCGGTCGGTCAGGTCGAAGGCTTCCGAGATGGTGGTCATGGCGAGACCCTACGTTGCCGGTACGAGGTGAATCCTTGACAGTAAGCACCCGTGCTCAATACGGTGCCGCGGCCAAGATGAAACGGCCGGAGCCGATGGGGGAGCAGTCATGCGAGCAGTCCGAGTGGTCCAGCACGCCGCGCCGTTGGAGGCGCTGGAGCTCCAGGACATCCCCGTCCCCGAGCCCGGGCCGGGGGAGGCGCTGGTGAAGGTGTCAGCGGCGTCGCTGAACTTCGGCGACATCGCCCGCTGCCGGGGCACGGTGGCCAGCGTGATGGGCCAGGTGCCCTTCACCATCGGCATGGACGTGTGCGGTGTGGTCGAGTCGTCCGGCGAGGGTGGCGAGGAGTGGGTCGGACGCCGAGTGGTGGCAACCACGGTGCAGTCGTTCGGAGGGGTCGCCGACTACGCGCTCGTGGGCGTGACCGGGGTGTTCGAGGCGCCGCCCGAGTTCGACGACGTGCAGGCCGCCGCGTTCACGTTGCCGTTCCACACCGGGTACCTGGCGGTGCAGCGGCGGGCGAAGCTCCAGGCAGCGGAGGAGCTGCTCGTGATCGGCGGTGCGTCTGCGGTCGGTACTGCCGTGATCCAGCTCGGCATCGCGGCGGGCGCGCACGTGGTCGCGGTCGCGGGCGGCGCCGAGAAGGGCGAGCTGGTGAAGAGCTTGGGCGCCGAGCCGATCGACCACCAGTCGGAAGACCTCTTCGACCGCGTGATGGCGCTGACCGACGAGCACGGTGCCGACGTGTGCACCGACATGATCGGCGGGGAGGGCACGGAGACGGTGTGGACATGCATGGCGCGCGAAGGCCGCTACGTCGCGGTGGGCTTCAACGACGATCCCGAGTCGGGGCTCACCGGCCGTCCACTGCGCAAGGTGTCGATGGGCAACTTCTCGGTGCTCGGCGTGATGATGGGCTACAACGACATGCCGGTCGAGTTCCGGCGCTTCGGCCTCAACCCGTTCCCGCCGTCGGTCGGTCGTGAGGTGCACGCGGCGCTGCTCGAACTGGTCAGCGCAGGCAAGATCAAGCCGGTGATCGGCCGGGTGATCAGCATGGACGAAGTGGCGGGCGCCCTCGACGACCACGATCACCGTCGTACGAGCGGTCGCACGGTGGTCGACGTCGCCAACCGATGACCACGTTCGAACCCGAGGCGTTGCTCGACGCCGCGCGCGCGGCCACCGGACTCGACGACTTCGGACCTGACGACTTCCGCCCCGGGCTCGACGCGCTGTGCGCGTCGTTGGCTGACGAGGCGCAGCTCAACGACATCGGTGCGGCTGCGATGCCGGGGATGCTGGTGGGATCGCTCTCGAACCGCTTGCGGGTCTTCGACTGGATCGCCACGCATCCGGAGGTGCGCGAGGAATCGATCGACGCGCCGATCGTCGTCATCGGCATGTTCCGAGCCGGCACCACGTTGTTGAGCCGTCTGTTCGACCAGGACGCGCGCAACCGCGCGCTCCTGATGTGGGAAGCGGGCGACAGCGTGCCCCCGCCGACGCCGGCCGACCATCGTGCGGGGCCGCGCGTCGACGCCGTGCACGCCAGCAACGCGATGTTGGCCGAGATCAACCCGCAGATCGAGGTGGTGCACCACGAGCAGGCCGACGAGGCCACCGAGTGCATCACCGTGATGGGCCAGGACTTCAAGAGCCTCACCTACGAGGCCGTCGCCAACATCCCGTCGTACGACGAGTGGCTCATGGCCGCCGACCAGCGTTCCGCGTACGAGTACCACCGTGCGGTGCTGCAAGTGCTGCAGAGCGGCGGCGTGCGCGGCCGGTGGACGCTCAAGAGCCCGCACCACGCCATCGCGCTCGAGCACCTCACCGCGGTCTACCCCGACGCGCGGCTCGTGCTGCTGCACCGCGACCCGGTGGTGCTCACCGGGTCGGTGTGCGGTCTGATCAACACGTTGTCGTCGACGTTCACCGACGCGGACCACCGCCGTTACATCGGTGAGCACTGGCCGACGATGCTCGAGGAGTCGGTGCGCCGCATCGACGCGTTCCGCGACGCACACCCGGAGCACCCGATCGTCGACGTGCAGTACACCGACCTGATCGGCGATCCGGCGGCGACGGTGCGGTCGATCTATGCCGCCGTCGGCGACGAGCTCGACGACGCGGGTGCGCGGGCGATCTCGTCGTACGTCGACGCGCACCCGCGCGGCCAGTTCGGCGCGCACACGTACGACGTGGCCGAGTACGGCCTCGACGCGGGCGAGCTCGCCGAGCGCTTCTCCACCTACACCGACCGCTACGCCGTCCCCCGCGAACACTGACGCGCGTCAGCGGGTCAGGGTGAGGGGGAGGTGGCGGATGCCGGTGTGGCGGTTGCTACGGGTCCACTCGATGTCGCCGGCCGGCTCGATGGTGGCGAAGCGGGCGAGCAGCTCGTCGTACATCACCCGCATCTCGAGCCGGGCGAGGCTGGCGCCGAGGCAGAAGTGCAGTCCGTGCCCGAAGCCGAGGTGGAGGTTCGGGTCGCGGGCGACGTCGAAGTTTATGGCCGCGGGGAACGCGAGCTCGTCGCGGTTCGCCGAGCCCTCCCAGAAGACGACCTTGTCGCCCGGTGCGATCACGTGTCCACCGAGCTCGGTCGTCGCGGTCGCGGTGCGCCGCTTCGACGGCGAGGGCGACGTCCAGCGAAGTACTTCCTCGATCGTGGTCCCCATCAGGTCGGGGTCGGCGCGCAGCGCGGCGAGCTGGTCGGGGTGTTCGACGAGCGCGTGGACGCCACCGGCGATCGCGTTGCGCGTGGTCTCGCTGCCGGCCGCGAACAACAAGCTGAAGAACATGTAGAGCTCGTCGTCGGTGAGTCCAGGCGGGTCGTCGTCGTCGAGCCGTGCGTGCACCACGACCGAGAGCATGTCGTCGGTCGGGCGGGCGCGCTTCTCGGCGATCAGTGCGTGCCCGTATCCGAGCATGTCGAACACGGCGGGTTCTCGGTCGGTGCCGTTGCCGGCGCGGAAGTCGAAGCCCGGCTCGACCGTGGCGAAGAGCTCGTGCCGATCCTCCTCGGCGACACCGAGGAGGAAGCAGATCATCTGCAGCGGCAGCTCCGCGGCGACCTCGACGAGGAAGTCGATCGATTCGCCGTCGGGCACCGCGTCGAGCAGCGCGCCAGTACGACCGCGGAGCTCGCCCTCGAGGTCGCGCAGCGTGAGCGGCGTGAGACCCTTGCTCACCAGGCGTCGGATCCGACCGTGGCGTGGGTCGTCCATCATGTTGAGCACGATCCCCGCCACGGGCAGGTCCTGGAGCAGCGTGCCGCCGTAGGGCCGGTCGCCGCCGGTCTCCGACGAGTAGAGGGCCGGCTCCTTCAGGACATGGAGCACGTCTGCGTAGGCGGCAACCGACCAGAAGCCCTCGCCGTCGGGTGTGTGCTCGGTGGGCTCGTGCCACCAGACCGGGGCTTCGGCCCGGTGGCGGGCGAAGAGCTCGTGGGGGAATCCGTCGGCGAAGTTGTCGAGATCGGTGAGGTCGATGCCGTCCATGACCACGGGCGGTGAGCCTACGGCGACCGGTGAACTGAAAACGTCGTTCGCGTATCCTCGGGTGATGGGCGCCGAGGCCACGACCGTGCGCACGACGTCGGCCCGCCGGGTCTCTCCCGCGCGTGAGGAGAAGTACCGCGCCGAGAAGGAGCAGATCGTGCGAGCGGCGTACGAGCTGATCCAGCGCGACGGCTCGAAGGAGACGTCGGTGCACGACGTCTTGGACGCGGCCGGGCTCTCGACCCGCGCGTTCTACCGGCACTTCCGGTCGAAGGACGAGCTCGTGCTCGAGATGTACCGCGTCGACTGCCACCGGGTGAACGCGACTGTCGCTGCCGCGGTCGCAGCGGCACGCGATCCGCTGGCCGCACTCGAAGCGTGGATCGATCAGAACCTCGCGGTCGTGTACGACGCGCGCCGTCTGCGCCACGCGGTGGTGCTGTCGTCGGCGGAGGTGTCGAGCGCCGAGGGCTTCACCGACGTGAAGAACGCGGGGCTCGCCGAACAGCGCGCGCCGCTCGTCGCGCTCCTGAACGACGGCCACGCGCGCGGTGTGTTCCCACGCACCGACCCGGAGACCGACGCGCTCGCGATCCAGGCGGTGGTGGGCGCGCACATGCGGGCGCGGCTCGATCGCGATCCCGCAGCACTGACGCGCGCGGAAGCGCGCCAACACACTGTCGACCTGTTCCGGCGCGCGCTGGGTGCGCCGGTGTGATCGTCAGCGGGCGCGTACCTCGATCCCGTCGAGGCTGACGCGGCACTCGTACGACGGGAGATCGACGGTTGCGGGTCCCCGAACGAGGCTGCCGTCGGCAACTCGGAACACGCTGCCGTGCCACGGGCACGTGATGCAGCCGTCGCGAACCTCACCCTCATCCATGGGTGCGCCGCGGTGGGGGCACCGCGCGTCGAGGGCCACGACCTCGCCCGCGTCACGCAGGACGATGACCGGCGCCTCGCCCGCGAGCACGCGTCGCGGCGTCGCGGTGACCTCGGCGACATCGGCGACCCGGGTCCACTCCGTCGGCGGTCGAACCGCCGCCGTCTGGTCGACGCCGACACCGAGCCGCTGCATGAGATGGCCACCGAGGTAGCCGCCGACGGTCGCCGCGGTGGCGCCGGCGAGTCCGAGCGCGACGCCGCGCGCGTGCCGGCCGCGCACGCGTGACCACCACGACGCCGCGTAACACGCCAGCGCAGTGGTGTTGGCGGCGGCGTGCACGAGGCCGATGCGGCGCGCCGGACCGGTGGTGTCACCCCAGTCGGCCGCGCCAGCCAGCGCCGTGGGCACCGCGCTGACCACTCCCCACCCGACCAGTTGTGTGGCGGCGCGACGCGTACTGCGACCACCGACGAGGTCGAGGGTGAACGCCGACGTCCAGAACCCGATGGGGAGGTCGGTGAGCAGCGGATGCAGCGGATGGCCGAGCCACGTGCCGCTCAAACCGTCTTTCAGCGGTTGCCGGTCGAGCGTGTGGCGCACCGAGTCGGCGACCGGGTCTGCGACGTCGTCGAGTCGTTCGTCGACCCCGAGGCGCTCGACCGCACGCGAGATGAACTGTCCCATGCTCACGATGGACAAGCATGCCCGCTCGCGCACTCGGGCGAAACCGCCGCACGGCTCCCCGCGGACAGGTTCCCCGCGGACACAGGTGGGTACGAGCGGTGCATGCGCGCAGCGATCCTGCACTGCACCCTGAAGGCGAGTCCCGAGCGTTCCAACACCGATGCCCTCCTCGAAGTCGTTGCCGACGTGACCAACGACGAAGGAAACGGCGACGAGTGGCCGGCGATCCTCTCGCAGGTTCGCGAGGCGGACATCCTCGTGATCGCCGAGGTCTCGTCGCTGCGGCGCGTGCGCTGCACGCCAACCCGATCCCCGCGCCGCCCGGATGAGGATGGCCGGATGAGGATGGCCGGATGAGGATGGCGGTCTGAACGTGGCGTCGATCAGCCGCCTGCGCGCGGACGCCGCCGAGTGCACCCGTTGCGAGCTGTTCCGCGACGCGACGCAGACCGTGTTCGGTGAGGGTCCGGTGCACGCCAGCATCGTCATGATCGGGGAGCAGCCGGGAGACAAGGAAGATCTCGATGGTCGCCCGTTCGTCGGTCCGGCCGGCCACCTCCTCGACCGTGCCCTCGATGCCGCCGCCATCGATCGACACGCGCTGTACCTCACGAACGCGGTGAAGCACTTCAAGTGGAAGCGTGGGAACGGCAAGGTCCGGTTGCACCAGAAGCCGAATCGGGAAGAGGTGCGGGCCTGCGCCTGCTGGTGGCAAGCCGAGCTCGACGCGATCAAGCCGTCGCTCGTCGTACTCCTCGGCGCGACCGCGGCGCAGGCGGTGCTCGGCCCGCAGGTACGGGTCACGCGCGATCGAGGTCAGGTGCGCGCACCGACTGAGGTGGTGCCGTACGAGACGCTGGTGACCGTGCACCCGTCGGCCGTGCTGCGGACCCGGCCGGCCGAGCGGGATGCCGCGTTCGACGCGCTGGTGCGTGACCTCCGGATCGCCGCGGAGCACGTGGAGCGGTGAACGGCGAGGTCCGAGTCGGGTGCTCGGGCTGGGTGTACCGCGACTGGCGCGGGCCGGTGTATCCCGCCGACCTCCCCCAACGACGGTGGTTCGAGTCCTACGCCACCCGCTTCGACACCGTGGAGCTCAACTCGACCTTCTACCGCCTGCCCACGACGACGGCGGTGGAGCGCTGGGCCGCGCAGGCTCCCCGAGGATTCGTGTACGCGGCGAAGCTCGGTGCGTTCGGCTCGCACCGCATGAAGTTGCGCGACGCGACATCGTGGTTGCCCAATCACCTCGACCGCGTGTGCCGCCTCGGTGTTGCGCTCGGTCCCACGCTCGTGCAGCTGCCGCCGCGGTGGCGACGCGACGTGAGCCGGCTCGACGACTTCCTCGCGGCGGCGCCGCGCGCCCTGCGCTGGGCGGTGGAACTGCGTGACCCCAGCTGGTTGCACGACGACGTGTTCGCGGTGCTCGAACGCCACGGTGCGGCGTTGTGCATCCACGACCTGCTCGAGCACCATCCCTGGATCCGCACCACCGACTGGACGTATGTGCGCTTCCACGGCCCGAACGCGCGCACCGAGAAGTACGTCGGTCGCTACGGAGGTCGACGGCTCTGGCGCCCGGCCGAGCGCATCGCTCGCTGGGCCGATGAGGGCGTGGACGCGTACGTCTACTTCAACAACGACTACGGCGGCGCGGCGGTGGAGGACGCGACGTGGTTCAGGACGCGAGTCGGGCTTGCCGCTCGACCTCGTGCCGCCCACCACCCAGCGCGGAGAGGCATCGGCGAGGACCTCGAACACTGCTTCCGGTGATGCGGTGACGGTGACCTGGTTGCGGGACATCAGTCCTGATCCGGTGCACGAAAGGATGGATCGACGACGATGCGGTGCTCGTCGCGCTGCACGATCGCGGACCAGGGGACGAGGCGAGGCGGCCGACGGAGAAGCCGACGCAAGAGCCACGGTCCCTCGACCGTCCCCTGGGCGTACCCCAACCGCGAGCCGAGGGAACGCGAACCGACGGCAATCGCGTGAAGCCGGAGTCCCGCTCGGCCGTTCGCGCCCATGGGACCGTCCTGGACGAGGACCACGTCGTGGACGGTCCCGACCTCGTCGCCGTTGGTGGTGACGACCTGGGCGCCCAGGAGCTCACTCAGCAACATGGCCGGCCCCCGGGATCTTGTCGATGATCACGTCGCGTACCCACCGTTCGCCGCGGTTGGTGTCGAGGTTCTCGCCATCGGCGTCGAGCTCGATCGCCGAGCCGATGTCCCGCACGATCGCGATGTCGACGCGTGAAGGCTGGTGGTCGCGCCGCGCGGCGAGTCGCCGTTCGGCAGCTGCCAAGGCGGCTCCGGTGTCGCCGCCGATGTGGTTGGCCAATGCGCCGAGGCCCGCGAGCAGTGCCGTCACCCGCGGCAGCGCGTCGGGTTCGTCATCGAGCTCGAACTCCACGTCGTCGACCTTGCCGACCAGCCGACCGTCGCGGTCGACCAGCTGGCGGTCGAGCAGCTCGAGCACCGCCCACACCTGACGGCCCACGCCGACCGGTTCGGTGCTCATGATCCGGCCTTGGTGGCGATCATGAGCGGGATGGTCGCGAGCGCGACGACCGTGAGCACGACCATGTAGAAGGTCGCGATGGCGTTCTTGACCGGTCCGTTCACGTCGTCACCCATGTAGGTGCGGTCGTTGGCCACGACCAGGATCGGAAAGTAGGTGAGCGGCAGCGCGGCTGCGGACAGCACGATCGAGTATTCGGTGACCTTGATCGGATCGACCGCGGTGACGCCGACGACCACGGCGACGAAGATCGAGACGAGCACGACGAGGTGGAACCGGGCCGCGTCCCGTGGTTTCACCAGCTTGCCCCACTGCCAGCCGAAGTACTGCGACACCGTGTATCCACACGAGAGCGCGGTCTCGAGTGCGGCGCCGACCGTGCACGCGAAGAAGCCGACGATGACGAACGCGAGACCCACCTTGCCGAGTGCGATCGAGGTCGGCAGCGCGACCTGCGAGAGGTTGTCGACCCCCACTCCGAGCGGATGGAACACGATTGCCGCTCCCGCCATCAGGCCCAGCGAGAGGACCCCGCCGAGCGGGAAGCCGAGATACACGTTGGCGCGGTTGAGGACCAGGTCCGACCGGGTCCACTTCTCCTCGACCGCACCGGACGAGAAGAAGAACACCTCGTACGGGGTCATGGCGGCTCCGAACAATGCGATCGCGTAATAGAAGTAGGTGGGGTGTCCTTCGCCACTCGGCACGCTCGGGTGGGAGGCGTGGTGCCACAGCTGCGACCAGCTCGGGTGCAGCTGCACGACCGCGACCACCACCACGATGATGGCCAGGCCCATGAGGCCGAACACGGTCTCCAACGTGGTGAACCTCACCCGCCAGATCACCATCCACACGGCGAAGCCGACCAACGGGATCCACAGCAGGTAGTTCACGTCGACGACGAGCTGCACCGCGAGTGCCACGCCGGCGACCTCGGCGATCAGCGTCAGCATGGTGATGAAGAACGACGCGCCGAGGTTCGCCAGTCCGGCACGCGCGCCGAGGCGCTCGCGCACGAGGTCGAAGGTGGCTCGCTTCGTGACGCTGGCGACGCGCCCCGCCATCTCGGCGTACACGATGATGCCGACGACGCCGAGCAGCACCGCCCAGGCGAGCGACATGCCGAAGCGAGCTCCGGTCTCGGAGTTGGCGACCAGGTCGCCGATGTCGACGAACCCGCCCATCGCGGTGAGGATGCCGAGCGTGACCCCGAAGACCTTCTTCATGGGCGCGGACCCGGATCGTCGATGAAGGCCTGCAGTCGGGCAGCCAACCGGCGCAGCGGCTGCGCCTGGTGCTCCAATCGGTCGAGCTCGCCCCGGCGCGCGGTGATGCGCAGCTGCGACACGACGTCACCGGATCGAACCAGCAGACGACCGAGGCGCGCACGCGTGGCGTCCGACCACGCGTCAGGCGGCTGGATGCGGTCGAAGGAACCCTGCGCCTTCGCCACCGCGTCGTCCGATTCCGACATCAGCACCGAGACGTACGGTCCGAAGGCGTCGCCGCGGGTTCCGACGCGCGCGGCGAGTCGGGCGGTCTGCACCGACGAGAGCACGCTCTCGGCCGTGTCCTTCGACTTGTGTGCGAAGCCGTCGCGAGTGCGCGCCGGCGTCATCGGCTTGAGTCCGACGATCAGTGCGACCGCGACGATCAGCACCATCACCGCAATCGTGATCCTGCGCACGAGCCGTGGAGTACCCGGCGCGAACGCGCCTCAATCCCGCGTTTGTCGTCGGCGCGGCGCGGGTACTGGAGCAGCCATGCCGACGAAGCGCGCGAACGTCAAGAACGAGAAGCAGTACGAAGCCCTGAAGAAGAAGGGCATGTCGAAGGCGAGGGCCGCGAAGATCGCCAACTCGCCCGACGCCTCGAAGCACGGCGGCAAGAAGTCGGGCTCCGGCGGCAATGCGAAGCAGGGCGGCACCACCGCGCAGCACAAGGCCGCTGGCCGCAAAGGTGGTAAGGCCGCGGCGAAGGCGCGCTAGGGATGACCGAGTTCGGCTACACCCTGTCCAGTGAGGAGCACGCCCCGGCGGCTCTCGTGCGCAACGCGGCGCGCGCCGAGGAAGTGGGCTTCGAGTTCGCCTCGATCTCCGACCACTACCACCCGTGGGTGACCGCGCAGGGCCACAGCCCCTTCGTGTGGAGCGTGCTCGGTGCGGTTGCGGCGACCACCGAGACGTTGCGCGTCGGCGTCGGCGTGACGTGCCCGATCATGCGGGTGCACCCGGCGATCGTCGCCCAGGCGGCGGCGACGACGTCGCTGCTCTTCGACGGTCGCTTCTTCCTCGGGCTCGGCACCGGTGAAGCCCTCAACGAGCACATCGTCGGACGTCGGTGGCCGCCGCCCGCGCAGCGACTCGAGATGTTGGAAGAGGCGGTGGGCATCATCCGCGACCTGTTCGCCGGTGAGACGGTCGAGCGCCGGGGAGCTCACTACGAGGTCGACAACGCCCGTCTCTTCGATCCGCCGGCCGGCGACGTCCCCCTGATCGTGTCGGGCTTCGGTGCCGAGTCGGCGACGCTCGCGGGAGAGATCGGCGACGGATACTGGGGTTCAGCCCCCGACCGCGAGTTGCTCGACGCGTTCGAGCACGCGGGCGGGAAGGGGCCTCGGTACGCGCAACTCAACGTCTGTTGGGCGGCGACGGCCCAGGAGGGGCGTCGGACGGTCCATGAGACCTGGCCGAACACCGCGGTGCCGGGACAGTTGTCACAAGACCTGCCGACCTGGACCCATTTCGAACAGGCGGCCCAGATCGTGACCGAGGAGGACGCCACCGAGAACGTTCCCTGCGGTCCCGACATCGTCGACGAGGTGATCAAGAGCGTCCGGACGTACGAGGAGGCCGGGTATGACCACCTCTACTTCCACCAGATCGGCGACGACCAGGAAGGCTTCTTCCGGTTCTGGGACTCGGAGCTGCACGCGTCGTTGACCTGAGCGTCGCCCGCCGGACCACTGACCGGTGCGTCGTCGCGGAGCGACAGCTTTCCGTCGAGGCCCGCGAGCGCGAGCAGGCGTCGATGAGCCTCGGACAGCCCCACCCAGTGCACGTCCGTGCCGCGCTCGATGCCGTGCCGGTGCACGCGCTGCATCATCGCCATGCCCCGGAGCTCGAGGAACGCGAGGTCGCGGCAGTCGACGAGCAGCGTGTCACCGGCACCGAGGTCGAGCACACGGTCCAGCAGCTCGCCGTGAGCGTCGGCGTTGGTGAGGTCGATCTCACCGACCAGGCTCACCTGACGGAACACCGGGGACCGATTTCGCGTCGCCACACCTCCGTCAACGGTGGGACCGGACGCCGGGATACGGCTCCCGCGTCAGCTGCGGGTGCCGACGAGCTTCACGGATGGAAGACCACCTTCACTGCGCCGTCCTGCTTCTTCTGGAACATCGCGTAGGCATCGGGCGCCTCGGTGAGCGGTACCTCGTGGGTGACGAAGTCGTGCACGCCCAATGGGTCTTCATCGGTCAGCAGCGGCAGGAGATCCTCGACCCAGCGGCGCACGTTGGCCTGTCCCATGCGCACGGTGAGCTGCTTGTCGAACATCTGCAGGAGCGGGAGCGGGTCGGTCATGCCGCCGTACACGCCGCTCAACGAGAGCGTGCCGCCACGCCGCACGACGTCGATTCCAGTCACCAGCGCGGCGAGACGGTCGACGCCCACGTTCTGCATGAGCTTCCGTGCCGCGGCATCGGGGAGCATGCCCACCGCGGTCTGCGCCGCCTTGGCCGCCGGGGAGCCGTGGGCCTCCATGCCCACCGCGTCGATCACGGAATCGGGACCCCGGCCGTTCGTGCGACTGCGCAGCTCGGCACCGAGATCATCGCAGTCGCGCAGGTCGATCGTCTCGACGTCGTGACGCCGGGCCATGGCCAGGCGCTCATCGACGAGATCGACGCCGAAGACGCGACCTGCACCACGATGACGCGCGATGCGCGCTGACATCTGCCCGATCGGGCCGAGACCGAGCACTGCGACGGTTCCGCCATCCGGCACCGCGGCGTACTCCACGGCTTGCCAGGCGGTCGGCAACACGTCGGAAAGGAAGAGGAACCGCTGATCGGGAGGCCCCTCGGG
>DASXXX010000193.1:0-3946 GCA_036502765.1 Acidimicrobiia bacterium
TTCGACGCCGCGGTCACGTTGGTGAAGCTGCTCGACCTGCTCGCCGCGGTCGACCGGCCACTGTCGCGAGTGGTGGCGGCGCTGCCGAGCACGCACGTCGCGCACGAGACGATCGTGACGCCCTGGGAGCGCAAGGGCACCGTGATGCGGGAGATCGTCGAGCGGGCCGGCACGCGCGAGACCGAGCTCATCGACGGGGTGAAGGTGATCGAGGACGATCGGTGGGCGTTGGTGCTGCCCGACCCCGACGAAGCGCTCACCCACGTGTGGGCCGAGGCGGGGAGCGACGTCGAAGCCCGTCGCACCGCCCAG
Organism: Acidimicrobiia bacterium; assembly: GCA_036502765.1. Lineage (GTDB taxonomy): Bacteria > Actinomycetota > Acidimicrobiia > IMCC26256 > DASPTH01 > DASUAS01. The sequence continues at coordinate 313 of DASXXX010000193.1, forward strand.
GAGTACGTGGAGCGGATCCGCCAAGTCCTTCGATGAGTCGTCTTCGCCGGTTCCGAGCATCTCGGAGTTCGCGTACGCGGGTGGGGGTCAACTTCGAGATGGTCGGGCGCGGGGGGTAGCGTCACCACCCATGGAATTCCCCGAGCAGCTGCGCTACAGCGAGGAACACGAGTGGGTCGCCGTCGACGGCGCCCGGGCGCGGATCGGCATCACCGACTTCGCGCAGGACTCGTTGGGCGACGTCGTCTACGTGGAGCTCCCGGGCGTCGGCGCCAACGTGATGGCCCACGCCGGCTGTGCCGAGATCGAGTCGACGAAGTCGGTGTCGGAGATCTTCTCGCCGGTGACCGGCACCGTCGTCGAGGTCAACTCCGCGCTCGACGACGCGCCCGAGCAGGTCAACGCCGATCCGTACGGCGCCGGCTGGATCTTCGTGATCGAGATGGCCGACCCGTCCGAGGTCGACGCGCTGCTCGACGCCGCTGCGTACCGGGCGCTGGTCGAAGCGGGTTGACCCCGGCGCGACCCGTGACGCGCTGGCGCCTGGTCGACGACATCGGCCCGGTCGGTGACGCCGGCCTCGCCGCGGCCGCCAACATGGCTGCCGATGCGGCACTGCTCGACACGGTGGTCGGGGGCGCCTCGCCCGCGCTGCGGCTGTACCGGTGGACGCCGCCCGCGCTCTCGCTGGGACGCTTCCAGCCCGACGACGACGTCGACGTCGACGCGTGCGAGCGATTCGGTGTCGACGTCGTGCGCCGCCCGACCGGCGGTCAGGGCCTCCTGCACGGTCCCGACCTCACGTACGCGGTCGCCATGCCGCTGCCCGCCGGCAACGCGGGATCGGTCGACGCGGTCTACGAGCTGCTGGCGGGCGCGCTCATCTCGGGCCTCGCTCGCCTCGGGGTCGACGCTGCCATCGCCCGCCACGACGGTCCCTCGGGACCGGTGTGCTTCGCCGGCCAACAGGGCGCCGACCTGCGGGTGGGCGAGCGCAAGGTGTGCGGCTCCGCCCAGGTGCGACGCGACGGCGCGGTGCTCCAGCACGGCTCGATCCTGCTCGTCCGCCTCCCGTTCGACGAGACCGATCTGTTGCGACCGCGGCCGGGCTCGTATCCGGTGACGCGTGCCCAGCTCCGCGACGCGACGGTCACGCTGGAGGAGCTCGGAGCCCCGACCGACCCGCGTGTCGTCGCTGACGCGCTGGTCGAGGGTTTCGCGGCAACCCTCGACCTCACCTTCGACCTCACCGTCACCCCCACGCTCGATCTCCAGTCGAGCCAGAGAGTGGCATCGAGCGACCGTCGAGGGTGACCGTTACGCCGGTGCGGCCCGCCGGGGTACCGTTACCACCATGCGATGCCGCCAGTGCGGCCACCAGAACGAGTCCGGGGCCAACTTCTGCTCCTCCTGCGGCAGCCCGCTGCCCCAGGAGGACGAAGCGACCCTGAGCCTCACCGAACTCGCCGAGCGACTCGAGCTCGACGAGGAGCTCGGCGCGGCCCTGGCCGAGCTGCCCGCCGGCATGGGCATGCTCGTGGTGCGGCGCGGTCCCAACGCGGGCAGCCGCTTCGTGCTCGACAGCGACGTCACGGCCCTCGGCCGCCACCCCGACTCCGACATCTTCCTCGACGACATCACGGTGTCGCGCCGCCACGCCGCGGTGCGCCGGGTCGACGGCGCCTACGAGGTGTCCGACGTCGGCTCCCTGAACGGCACGTACGTCGACCACAAGCGGGTCGACACCGCGCCGTTGCACCACCTCGCCGACCTGCAGATCGGGCGATTCGTCCTCGTCTTCCTGATGGGGAGCGACCAGACGTGAGGCGCCTGACGTGAAGCCGGGCGTGAGGCGCCTGCCGTGAAGCCTGACGTGAAGCCTGACGTGAAGCCTGACGTGAAGAAGGCACGATGAGCAGCCGTGAACCCGAGCACCTCTCGATCGGCGAGGTGCTCGCCGAGCTGAGCGACGAGTTCCCCGACATCACGATCTCGAAGATCCGCTTCCTCGAGAGCCAGGGCCTGGTGAACCCCGAGCGCACACCGTCGGGCTACCGGAAGTTCTACGCCGCCGACCTCACGCGTCTGCGGTGGATCCTCTACCAGCAGAAGGAGCACTTCCTCCCGCTGAAGGTCATCAAGGAACGACTCGACGACCTGCCGCCCGGCGGCGAGGACCGTCTCTTCGAGACCGTCGACGAGCCGACTGGTGACACGCCGGCCGGAGACACGCTCGTCGAGGTCGTGGTCGACGCGCCCGCCGAGACCGCCACAACCGCCGGGGGTGCAGCACCGGATCCCGCGCCCGCGCGTCCTGCGAGTCGTCCCGCGGCCCGAGCCACCCGCCGCGCGCCAGCGTTCGCACCCACGCTTCCGGTCGACGACGGTGACGACGCGCTCCTCGGGGCGCCCGGTGGCGACGGCCGCTACACACGCACCGAGCTCGCCACGGCCGCCGGCGTCGACGACGCCCTGGTCGCGCAACTGGAGAGCTACGGGATGCTCGCACCTGCGCGCGAGGTCGACGGGGCCGCGTGGTTCGACGACGAAGCGCTCGAGATCGTGCGCATCGCGTCGGGCTTCTTCGCTCGCGGGATCGAGGCGCGCCACCTCAGGATGTACCGCAACTTCGCCGATCGCGAGGCCGTGCTGTTCGGCCAGGTCCTGCTGCCGTACGTGCGCCAGCGCAACCCGGAGGCCCGGGCGCGCCTGCAGGACGAGCTCGGCGAGCTGGCGTCACTGGGTCGCCAGCTGCGCACCGCGCTGCTCCGCGAGTCGGTGCGCGAAGCCCTCGCCGAGTGACGGTCCCCCCGACGATCGAGCCGCCCGAAACGCTGCTCGACGAAGCGGCGATTGCCGAGACCGTCACGCGGTTGGCCGCCGAGATCACCGCCGACCATCCCGACGGCGTGGTTCTCGTCGGCGTGCTCAAAGGCGCGTCGATCTTCCTCGCCGACCTTGCGCGCGCCATCCGCGACGTCGACGTCGAGGTGGCGTTCATCGCCATCTCCCGCTACGCGCCCGACTCGGGACGAGTGCGCATCCTCCACGACGTCGACCTCGACCTCACCGACCGCGACGTGGTGCTGGTGGAGGACCTCGTGGACACCGGACTCACGCTCGGGTACCTGGTGAAGCACCTCGAGGCGCAGGGACCGCGTCGGGTCGACGTGTGCACGCTGCTCGACCGTCCGGCGCGTCGCATCCTCCCCGTGACCGTCCGGTACGTCGGCCTCGAGATCCCCGACGTGTTCGTGCTCGGATACGGGCTGCATCGCGCCGATCTGTACCGCAACGTGCCGCGCGTCGTCATCGCCGACCGCAACGTGGTCGCGTCCACTCCGGACGCCTACGTCGCGACCCTCTATGCGGGCTGACACCTCTCTGATGACGGCCTCGATCGTGCCGTCGCGCGCCGGAAGGGGCGAGGGGGCCCGGTGCTACGGTTGGCCGGGTCCAGTGCAGGGGCCAGTCCGGAGGCACCCGTGATCCCGATGTCGCTTGTCGGAGTCCGCGTCGAGGTTCCGTCGAACCAGCCGATCGTGCTGCTCCGCGAGAACGACGGGCAGCGGTACCTCCCGATCTTCATCGGTCAGCCCGAGGCCACCGCGATCGTCTACGCGCTGCAGGGCAC
>DASXXX010000194.1:0-5879 GCA_036502765.1 Acidimicrobiia bacterium
GGCGACATCGGCTGGATCCCGTACTTCCTCTGGCGGGCCGAGCACACCCTCGATCGTCACAACGGCTGGATCCAGCACCAGAACCCGCAGGGCCTCTCGCCGACCGAGCTGTTCCACGAGCGCATCTACGTGTGCTTCATCAACGACCGGGTCGGCGTGAAGTTGCTCGACGAGTTCAGCCCGCAGCAGGTGTGCTGGGAATCCGACTACCCGCACTCTGACAGCTCCTGGCCCGAGGGTCCCGAGAAGCTCTGGGAGCTCGTGTCCGACCTCGACGCCGACACGATCGACCGGATCACGCACCGCAACGCGATGGGTGCCTACCAGTTCGACCCGTTCGCGGTGCGGCCGAAGGAGCAGTGCACCGCCGCCGCGCTCCGCGCCGAGGTGGGCGACGTCGACACCGTCACGCGCGTCGGCCGTCTCGCCGACGAGACCGACCGCGACGCCTGGCGCACGATCACCGGCGCCGTCGCCAAAGCCGCCGCCGGCCAGAAGTAACGAGGTTGCGTCACTCGAGCGCGTATATCGCGCCCAGGTGACGCAACGTGTGGGGTGGGTGGGCCTGTGCGAGGCTGCGGACCCATGAGTGAGCCTGTGCCGATCACCGACGTGTCGCACGTGTCCATCGGCGTCTCCGACATGGAACGCTCGATCGCGTTCTACCGCGACGTGTTCGGCTGGGTGATGTTGTTCGACGAGCGCATGGAAGGCGAGGCGTTCGAGCAGCTGACGCACTTCCCCGGCGCCGCGGGACGCGCGTGCGGAGGCCGCATCGGCAGCCTGCGGGTCGAGCTCATGCAGTTCAACTTCATCCCTGACGTCCCCGCGCCCTCGGGGCTCGGGCTGCGGGTGCTCTCGATGGAGACCCCCGACGCGCACGCGGCCCACGCCGAGCTGGTGGGACGCGGCGTGACGGTCTCGGGCCCGCCGGTCGAGGTGCACGGCGTACGCATGTTCTTCGTGCTCGATCCCGACGGCCAGGGCATCGAGATGTGCGAGTACGTGCGCGGCGGGCCCGCGTGGGGCGGTGCATACCGGTGAACGACGCGTCCGACCCGTCGGTGTTCGTCGACCACGATGGCGTGCGACTGCACGCGCTCGACAACGGGCGCCGCGCCGCGCCGCTGCCGACCGTGCTCGCGATCCCGGGGATGGGTGAGTACGCCGACGAGTACGCGTGGTTGCTCGACGCGTTGGGTGAGCGCCGGGTCGTGGTGGTCGACGTGCGCGGCCGCGGGCGCAGCGACGTCCCCGACGCGGGCTACACGTGGGAGCACCACATCGATGACGTGCGCGCCGTCGTCGAGGCACTGGGCGTCGACCGACCGATCGTCGTCGCCTTCTCGCGCGGGAGCTCGTACGGGCTCGGGTACGCGTTGACGTTCCCAGAGGAGGTGCGCGGCCTCGTGGTGGGCGACTACTTCGCGCGCCATGTCGGGCTGCCGCCGGAGATCGCCGACCAACAGCTGCAGAGCAAGATCCGCGGCACGGTGATGGCCGACCGCATGTCGGAGCACGCGGTGCGTCAGGTCGTGGCCGACAGTCGGGAAGTCCCGTTGTGGGACCGGCTGGTGGAGTTGCAGTGCCCGGTGCTGGTGATCCGCGGCGGTCGCAAGAGCGCGTTGGTGGGGGAGGAGCTCGCCGCGCAGTGGCGCGCCGCGCTCCCGTCGGTGCAGATGGAGGTCATCGCCGACGCCGGCCACGACCTCTGGAGTCGCGACGTCGACGCCTACCTCGCGGTGCTGCTCCCGTTCCTCACGTCGCTGGCGTGAAGACCAGCGGGAGCGGGTCGACGGTGCGGATCATCGTGTTGTTGTAGCCCGGCTCGTGGTCGGGATCGAGCGCGAAGTCGGGGAGGCGCTCGAGCACGGCGCCGAGGATCACCGACAGCTCCATGCGCGCGAGGTGCGAACCGAGGCAGCGGTGGAAGCCGCTGGCGAAGGCGATGTGGCGCTTGGCGGCACGCTCGAAGTCGACGCTGACCGGATCGTCGAAGCCTTGGTCGTCGAGGTTGGCGGCCGCCCAGCACACCGTGAGCTGGTCGCCCGCCTTGATCTGCTCCCCGCCGACCTCGAAATCGGCGGTCGCGTAGCGCCCGCCCGCGACGACGGGCGTCTCGTAGCGCATGAGCTCCTCGATGGCCGTGGGGAGGAGCGCGGGGTCGTCGAGCAGCTGCTGGCGTTGGTCGGGGTGACGCGCCAGCCAGTCGATGATGAGCGACAGCGACGCGGCGACGGTGTCGAGGCCGGCGAGCACGAGGAGGAACGTGATGTCGATGACGTCCTCGCGGGTGAGCGTCTCGCCGTCGACCTCCGCGGTGATGAACCCGCCGATCAGGTCGTCACCGGGCTCGCCGCGTGCTTCGCGCCGATCGAGCTCGGCGTACAGGTACTCGATCATCTTCGTGTTGGCGGTCATGCGGTGGTCGTCGTCGTCGGGACGGATGATCCCGTTCTTGAACCAGATGAGGAAGTCGAGGTCGTCGAGCGGGAGTCCGAGGAGGGTGAGGAAGACCATCGACGGCAGCGGCTCGCAGAACGTGTTGTAGAGCTCGACCTTGCCGTCGGCGACGAAGCCGTCGATGAGCTCGTCGGCCATGGCGCGCACGCGCGTCGCCAACTGCGCGACGACCTTCGGCGCGAAGAGCGGGTCGAGGAGCTTGCGGTACTTCGTGTGGGCGTCGCCGTCGAGCATGAGCGGGATCAGCGGTCGTCCCGCACCCATGTACGCGCCCGCGAGCTCCACCAGCTCCGGGTCCATCGAGTGCACGTCGCGACGCTTGGTGACTTCGAGCACGTCCTCCAGGTGGAGGATCGTCACCTTGCCGCTCTCGCCGCGGTACACACGTTCCCGGTCGAGCAACGCGCGCAGCGCGGGCTGGATGTCAGGGACACCCTGCTGGAACACCTCGGGGAAGAACAGGGTCATTCCGACTTCTTCGGCCATGACGTCAGTGTCGCGCACCCACGGCGACCGCGTGACCGGAGCGGTCCGCCTATGTTCCTGCCGTGACCTTGCGCTTCCTCACCGAACACGAGCACGACGTCGTGCGGCAGCTGGCCGACCGTCTGCTGCCACCCCACGACGAGTTCCCGGGGGCAGGCGCGGCGGGCGCGGCCGACTACGTCGATCGCATCCTCGGCGCGTTCACCACCGATCCGCCGACGATCTGGGCCGGGGGCCCGTACTCCGGTCGCCAGGGCGGCGAGCCCGGCTTCGACGAGTACCTGCCGTTGTCGAGGCTCGAGGAGCTCGCGTGGCGCACGCGCATCGAAGGGTCGCGCGGTCTGCCCGAACGTGAATGGAACGGGCCGGTGCGCGGCTGGCAGGAGGTGTACCGAGAGGGCATCGCCGCGCTCGGCGACACTCCGGCCCTTGAGGTCGACGTGGACGCGCACCCCGAACTGCAGCAGCTGTTGTTCGAACACGCATGCGAGGCGTCGTACGGCGCGCCGGAGTACGGCGGCAACCGCGACCTCGCGGGCTGGCGCATGATCGGGTACGCGGGCGACGTGCAGCCGCGCGGATGGAGCGATGCGGAGGTCACCGGTGCCTGATTTCGACGTGGTGATCGTCGGTTCCGGGCCCGGCGGCGCGACTGCGGCCGACGTGCTCACCGGAGCGGGCCGTTCGGTGTGCGTCCTGGAGAAGGGGCGCAACCACCTGCTCGCGCTCGAGGCGCCGTTCGACGGGCTCGGGCACCTCTCGAACGACGAGGTGAAGTTCGGCCGTCGACACTTCCTCGGGCCCGATCCGCTGCTCGAGCCGCGCAGCTACCGGCGTTCGCCTGCCGACGGCGAACGCACCACCGTCGGCGACGTGAACAACATGCCGTCGACCGTGGGTGGCGCCGGCTTCCACGCCGACGGCAAGTTGCCGCGCTACCGCGAGGTCGACTTCCGGTTGCGGTCGGAGCTGGGTCCGGTCGAGGGGGCCGAGGTCGCCGACTGGCCGGTCGACTACGCCGAGATGGAGCCGTTCTACGACGAAGCCGAGCGCAGCATCGGCGTCGCCGGTGACCATGCCGGCAACCCCTTCGCGGCGTGGCGCAGCGGTCCCTACCCGATGCCCCCGGGCGCCGACATGTTCCTCACCACGCTGACGGTGCCGGCGTCGGAACGGCTCGGGTACCACCCGTACCGCGCACCCACTGGCGCGAACAGCGTCGAGTACGACGGGCGGCCGGCGTGCAACAACTGTGGGTTCTGCGCGTTCTACGGCTGTCCGATCGAGGCCAAGGGCGACCCGGTCGCGATGCTGCGCCGCGCGCTCGGGCGCGGCTCGTGTGAGATCCGACCCGAGAGCGTCGCGGTGGAGATCGTGCTCGACGCCAGCGGCAAGCGCGCCCAAGGTGTGCGCTACCTCGACCCCGAAGGTGCCGAGCAGGTCGTCACCGCGCGCGCGGTGGTCGTCGCCGGTGGCGCGTTCGAGACGCCGCGGTTCCTCCTGCGCAGCGGCGTAGGCAACTCGTCCGATCTCGTCGGGCGCCACCTGATGTTCCACCTCCAGACCATCGCGCTCGGGTTCTTCCCGTTCCGGTTGCACGCCTACAAGGGCCGCGACGTCACGCACCTCATGGACGACCCGATCGTCGGTGACGCGGCGACCGAGGCCGCGGCGCGCGCCGCCGGTCTCCCGTACCTCCGGGGCGGCATCGTCGAGCACGGCGGGAGTGGCCACCCGATCATGGAGGCGATGCACCTGCCGGCCGGTGCGCAGCACAGCGCGCTGATGGCCGACTCACCGATGCGCGACAAGATGGTCGCGTTCACGATGCAGGGCGAGGACCTGCCCCAGGCCACCAACCGCGTCGACCTCGACCCCGGAGTGCGCGACGTGTGGGGATTCCCGGCCGGACGCATCACGTACTCCCCGCACGCGCACGACGTCGCGTGCGCGCACCACTGGGGACCGCGGCTCGAACAGGTCATGACCGAAGCGGGCGCGCACGGCACGTCGTGGGTGACGTCGCCGGGCACACCGGGGTCGCGGGCGCCCGACCTCGAACCGATGTCGAAGCACTGGATGGGCACCACCCGCATGGGCGCTGATCCCGCGTCGTCGGTGTGCGACCCGTGGCAGCGGCTCTGGGACGTCGACAACGTGGTGATCGCCGATTCATCGGTGTTCCCCACGTCGACGGGCTACGGGCCGACACTCACGTTGGTCGCGCTCGCCATTCGTGCGTCGCGCGCGTTGGCCGGCTCGCTGTGACCGGATCGTTGTGACTGGCGCGTTCGTCGACATCGACGCGCTGTTCGACGCGTTGCGCGCGTCGGCCGATGCCGACGACGAGGGCGGGCTCCCGATCCTGGAGCACTGCCTGCAGTGCGCGGCGCGGCTGCGGTCGTCGCACCCCGATGACGCCGAGCTCCAGGTCGCCGGCCTCGTGCACGACCTCGGGTGGCTCGAGCTCGTCGACGGGCACTGGACCCTGCGCCTCGATGCCACCCACGACGTCTCCGGGCGGGTGCTGGTCGCACCGCTGCTCGGCCCCCGGGTCGCGTCGCTGGTCGGTGGCCACGTGGCGGCGAAGCGCTACCTGCTCGCGACCGATTCCGAGTACGCCGCGCTCCTCTCGGCGCGCAGCGAGGAGACCCTCGAGTTCCAGGGCGGTGTGATGACCACCGCCGAGGTGGCCGGGTTCGAGCGACGTCCCGACCGCGACGACCTCGTCGCACTCCGGCGCGCCGACGACGCCGCGAAGGTGCGCAACGCGACCGTCGACGCGCTCGAGACGTGGCGCCCGGTCGTGGAGCAGGTGATCGCGTCGCGGTGAGTCGCACCGCGCGCTCCGACGCTCAGTTGTCGGCGCCCGCCTGATCCCCGTCGGTCGTGAACGGTACCTGCACCGCCACGCGCCCAGGTTCGCACGC
>DASXXX010000195.1:0-23404 GCA_036502765.1 Acidimicrobiia bacterium
GCGTCTACCGCTCAGAACAAGCGCGTACCACTGCACTTGACCGATGGCTCCACCTCTACAACCATCACCGAGCCCACACCGCTATCGGCGGCAACCCACCCATCAGCCGCGTCAGCAACGTTCCTGGGCAGCACAGCTAGCCGCCGATCTGGCTCATCGAGCGGTCGGGACGTACGAAGTCGACCTGGCCGATGCGGTGTCCGGCCCACTTGGTGCCGACCGCGCGCACGATCTCGTCCGCCAGCCGGTCGTCGAGCTCGTCGTCGGCAAGATCACCCCGGAGGATCGCTCGGAGGTCGAACTCCTCGAGCGCGAACAGGCAGGTGCGCAGCTTCCCCTCGGCGGTCATGCGGATGCGGTCGCACTGCTCGCAGAACGGCTCGGTCACGCTGGCGATGACACCGACGTCGCCGATGCCGTCGGCGTAGCGGAACCGTTCGGCCGGCTCGACGTGCTCGCTGTGGTGCGCGCCGGCCACCGGGAGGTGCTCGAGCGGGAAGACCGCGTCGATGCGCTCGAGGATCTCGTGGGTGGGGACGACCTTGTCGAGGCTCCACTGGCCGTCGGCGTCGAGGGGCATGAACTCGATGAAGCGCACGCCGACGCCCTTGTCGCGGCCGAACGCAGCCAGGTCGGCGACCTCGTCGTCGTTGACGCCGCGCATCACGACGCAGTTGACCTTCACCGGGCTGAGGCCGGCGTCGATCGCGGCATCGATCCCGGCGATCACCCGGTCGAGGTCGTCACGCCGGGTGAGCTCCCGGAACACCTCGGGACGCAGGGAGTCGAGCGACACGTTGATGCGCCGCAGCCCGGCGTCGGCGAGGTCGTGGGCCATCTCCGGCAGCTTCACGCCGTTGCTGGTCATGGCGATGTCGATGCCGAGGGGCGCGATCATCGAGATCAGCCGGGGCAGGTGCGCGCGGACGGTGGGCTCCCCGCCGGTGATGCGGACCGACTCGAACCCGAAGCGCTCCACCCCCACCCGGACGATCCGCGCCTGCTCCTCATAGGTGAGCAGCTCGTTGCGGTCGAGCCAGGGCATGCCCTCCTGGGGCATGCAATAGGTGCAGCGGAAGTTGCAGCGGTCGGTGATCGACACCCGCAAGTCGGTGACCCGGCGCCCGAAGGGGTCGATCAACGGCTCCACCAGCCCGGTATCGGATCGGTGTTCGGGCGTCTGCACGCCCTCAGGTTATGCGACCTCCGCCACATTCCGTCGTGTCTGGGTTGACGAATGCCACTCTCTGTGGTTTATTAGCCACTGCTTGTAGCCGGGCTGGGAACCCAACAGGAGACACGTACAAGCAACCAAGGATTCGAGCAACACAGCCACCATCTACGGGGAGGCATCGATCCGCAAGCGCCGAATTGGTCGCTTGAGCTTGCGGGGAGCCAGAGCGAAACCGGCCCCATTCTGAACGAAGTTCGTTCAGGAGGGCCGGTTGTTTTGTTCCCAGAAGGGACACCCGAGATGGCAAGTCGTGACAGCAAGAACCATGGTCAGCGTTGGCGCCTCCTGGTCGGAACCGTGGCGCTCGGCGCCGCAGCGCTCGGACTCTCGAGCTGCGGTTTCCCCGCGTCCGCGGCGGCAACGGACGAAGCTCCGTCGAACACGGCAGTCGTGGAGTGCTCCAGCGGCACCATCACCCAGGGCGACATCGAGATGTCGGCCCTCACGGTGACCAAGGTGCCCGCGGGTGAGCAGCCCGACGTCCCCGGGGGCTGCACCGTGAAGACGGGCTGAATCGTCCGGTCCGGCGAGTCGTGCGCACGTGGGGGCGGCGCGACTTGTCTGGGGCGGGCTGGGAGATGAGCACCCGGAGGGTTTCGGCCCTCCGGGTGCTCTCTCTTTCACGCCGAATCAGTCCAGCAACATGACGGTGACGGGGTCACCGGTGTCGACGCCTTCGCCGTCGGGCAGGAGTGCGAACCCGTTGGCGGCCGCGCTCGACGCCAGCGCGTTGCTCTCCTGCGAACGGACGCCGGTCGCCACGAAGGCGCCGTCGACGACGTCGACGACCACCCGATCGAGGTGGAGCTTGCCGTCGACCCGACGCCGCAGCGGTGAGCCGGCGGTGGCGAGCACCTCGCGGCGGAACGGCCGGTCGTGGCCCATCATCATCTGCAGCGCAGGCCGGGCGAAGAGCTCGAAGCTGACGAACGACGACACCGGGTTGCCGGGAAGGCCGAACACCGGTGTGCCGTGCAGCATGCCGATGCACAGCGGCTTCGCGGGCTTGATCGCCACCTGGTACCAGTCGACGCGTGACGCGCCCGTGGTGTCGTCGCCCGCGATGCGTTCGAGCGCGTCGCTCACGTAGTCGAAGTCACCGACCGACACTCCCCCGCTCGTGATGACCGCGTCGCATTGCGCGACCGCGTCGGCGAGCGTGCGCGTCATCACGTCGGCGTCGTCGTGCGCGCTCCCGAGGTCGAGCGGCTCGGCGCCGGCGTCGGCGAGCTGGGCGAGCAGCATGGGACGGTTGGAGTCGCGGATCTTGCCCGGCTCGAGCGGGCCCGCCTGGACTGAGTCGTCGACCAACTCGTCGCCCGTCGACAACACGCCGACGCGTACGCGTGGGTGTGCGCGCACGCGGCGCGCGCCGACGGTCGCGAGCACACCGACGCGTGCGGCGGTCAGGACGGTGCCGGGCTCGAACACCACGTCGCCGGCCTCGAGGTCGCCACCGGCACCGCGCACGTGCAACCCGGGTTCGACCGCGAGGGTGACGAGCACGCCGTCGTCGCCCTCACGGGTCGTGCGCTCGACCATCACGATGGCGTCGGCGCTGTCGGGCATGGGCGCGCCGGTCATGATGCGGATCGCCTCGCCGTCGCCGACCGCGACCGTGGGCGCGTGACCCGCCGCGAGCTCACCGATGACGCGCAACCGCACCGGCGCACCGACGGCTGCGCCCGCGGTGTCGGCGGCGCGCACCGCGTAGCCGTCCATCGCGGTGTTGGGGAACGGCGGCACCGCCTCGGGCGCGGTGACCTGCTGGGCGAGCACGAGGCCAAGTGCGTCGCGCAGGTCGACCTCGACCGGTTCGAGTCTCGTGACCGCGCCGAAGATCGCGGCCTGGACGTCGGCCAGCGGAATCAGGGGCATGCGATCACGACAACTGGTCGCGCACCAGCGCGCGCAGGTAGTCGGCGAGCTCGGGACCGAGATCGGGCCGCGCCAGCGCGATCTCGATGTTGGCGCGGAGGAAGTCGAGCTTCTGGCCGATGTCGTAGCGACCGTGCGTGAACACGCGGCCGAACACCGATTCCGACCCGATGAGCAGCTCGATGGCGTCGGTCAGCTGCAGCTCGCCGCCGACGCCCGGCGTGATGCGCTCGAGCGCGTCGAAGATGCCGGGCGTGAACACGTAGCGACCGATGACCGCGAGGTTCGACTTCGCGTCTTCGGGCCGAGGCTTCTCCACGACGTCGCGGACGCGCCGCAGGCCGTCGCCGAGGTCTTCGGTCTCGGCACAGCCGTACGCGGAGATCTCGTCGCGCGTGACCTCGAGCAACGCGAGACACGAGGCGTGCTCGCGTTCGTGGACATCGATCATCGAGCGGAGCAGCTGACCGTCGTCGACCATGATGTCGTCGCCGAGGATCACCGCGAACGGCTCGTTGCCCACGTGCTCCCGCGCCACGCTCACCGCGTGGCCGAGGCCGAGTGGGTCGCGCTGACGGATGTAGTGGATGTCGGCGAGCTCGTTGATCTCCTGCACCTCGGCGAGCAGCTCGTGCTTGGCCGACTGCTCGAGCGAGTGCTCCAGCTCGAAGTTGCGGTCGAAGTGGTCCTCGATCGCACGCTTGCCGCGTCCGGTGATGATGAGGATGTCGGAGAGACCGGCGGCGACCGCTTCTTCCACGACGTATTGGATCGACGGCTTGTCGACGACCGGCAGCATCTCCTTCGGCTGGCTCTTGGTGGCCGGGAGAAACCGCGTGCCGAGACCGGCTGCGGGGATGACCGCCTTCTTGACCGTCTGTTGTTGTGTGCTGCCCACGCGCTCGACGCTACCCGTCAGCTCGCGGCGCGCTCGTCGCCGAGGTCGGGTGGATCGTCGCGTTCGTTGCGCTCGTTCTTGCGTTCGTTCGTGGGATCGAGACCGAGCTCCTCGCCCTTCACCAACCGACGAAGGTTGGAGAGATGGCGCGCGACGACGAGCAGGGCGATCACCGAGATGACGATGATGTCGCCCGCTTCGTGACCCGCGAGCGCGACCGCGATCGGGAAGGCGATCGCGACGGTGACCGACGCGACCGACGCCTTGTGCGTGACTCGCGCGAGCAACACCCACAACGCCACCATCGCCAGCGTGATCAGGGGGAAGATCACGAGCATCACACCCGCGGCCGTCGCGACGCCGCGGCCACCCTTGAACTTGCGGGTCACGGGCAGCACGTGACCGAGCACGGCGGCGACACCGAGGACGTAGGCGCCGCGGTGGCCGTCGACCGCGAGACCGGCGAGTGCGGCCAGCGCGCCCTTGAGGACGTCCATGGCGAACACCAGCGCGCCGGCCTTCCAGCCGAGGAGGCGGAAGGTGTTGGAGGCGCCCGGGTTGCCCGAGCCCTCGGCGGTGACGTCGACGCCCCGGCGGCGCGCCACGATCGTGGCACTCGGGAAGGTCCCGAGCAGGTAGGCCACGGGCACCAGGAGTGCCACCTCGACGCCGGTGTTCATCGCCCGTCCATTCAACTGCCCCGAGGGGTGGGCCCGCACTCCCGCGTCGCCCCCGATCGGAGAGGTCTCCGTGGAGGAATAGTGACCGGTTGCGGTAGGGTTAGCAGTCGCGTCGAACGAGTGCTAACTCGGTCCCCGGTGGCTTCCCCGGAGAGGTCCTGATGCCCACCTACGTCTACGAGTGCAACAAGTGTGGTGACGAGTTCGAGCTGTACCAGTCGTTCTCCGACGAGCCGCTGAAGAAGCACCCCGAATGCGGCGGCAAGGTCGCCAAGGTGTTCCAGCCGGTCGGGATCGTGCTCAAGGGCTCGGGCTTCTACAAGAACGACAGCCGAAGCGGCTCCAAGCGCTCCAACGGGAGCACGGCCAAGTCGGAGTCGTCGTCCGACAGCGGTTCGAAGGAAGGGTCGAAGTCGGAGAGCTCGACGTCGTCCGACTCCAAGAGCTCGGATTCCAAGGGCTCCGACAAGAAGTCGGATTCCTCGTCGTCGGGCACGACGAAGAAGAAGTCCGACTCGTCGACGTCGACCGCCAAGTCGTCGTAGTCTCCGCCCCAGCACTTTCCGCCCAGCGCTCTCCGCCCCCGCGTTCCGGCCCGCGCTGCGACACCCTTTCCCCGCCTTCCCCCTGATCGCGTCCCGCGGCTCCGCCGCGCCGGACGATCCCGGGAAGGACCCGTCATGCCCCGACGCTCTCCCCGCGCACTCGCGCTCTGGGGCGCCGCGGCGGTGGTCGCCGTGGTGACCGCCGCGGTGGTGGCCGGCGACCTCGCCGCGCTCCACCGACGCGCCGCCGACCTCGGCCCGGAGGTCCACGCCGTCGTCGCCACGCGCGACCTGCCCGTCGGCCGCGTGGTGGCGACCGGCGATCTCACGACCCGGGCCGTGCACCGTTCCCAGCTGCCGCGAGGCGTGCTCACCGACCAGGTCGCCGTCGTGGGTCGGGTCGTGGCGGTGCCGGTGCTCGACGGCGCGTACCTCGTGCGCCGTACCGTGGCGCCGCGGCGGCGCACCGGCCTCGACGGTGTGGTCCCCGACGGCATGCGGGCGATGCGGGTCGTCGTCACCGACGCGCTGGCGCCGCGGCCGGGGGCCGCCGTCGACGTGATCGCGACCTTCGACCCGTCGAGCGCGGGATCCGACGGCGGGACGATCGTGGTCGCCGCCGGAGTGACCGTGCTCGGCACCGACCGACGCGGTGGCACCGGCACGGGGCGCACCGGCGCCGCCGGCGTCACCCTGCTCGTCGACCCCGACCAGGCCACGTCGTTGGCCGACGCCCAGGCCAACGGCGTGGTCACGCTCGCCTTGGTACCGCCCGAGGATGCGACCCACCCCTAGCATCGGCGGCCTTGTCGGTGCTGCACGCGATCATCCTCGGGATCGTCCAGGGACTGTCGGAGTTCCTGCCGATCTCGTCGAGCGGGCACCTCATCATCGTCCCCGAGCTGTTCGGTTGGACCGAGCTCACGTCGAACGACTCGCTCAACAAGACGTTCGACGTCGCGCTGCACGTCGGCACCCTGATCGCGGTGCTCGTGTACTTCCGGCGCGAGGTCTGGTCGTACATCGTCGCCGCCTGGCACTCGTTGCGGACGCGGTCGATCACGACGGTCGATGAGCGCATCGCGTGGCTGCTGCTGCTCACCGCGATCCCGGGTGCGCTGATCGGCGCGCTGTTCACCAGCGTGATCGAGGACAACCTCGGCGACCCGATCCTCATCGGGATCAACCTGATCCTGTTCGCGCTGGTGCTGCAGTGGGCCGACGGACTCGCGGGCGCGCGCCCCACCGTGGAGTTCCAACGACGCGACGCGGTGCTCATGGGTGTTGCGCAGGCGCTCGCGCTCGCGCCGGGGGTGTCACGATCGGGCGCGACGATCTCGATGGGACGGTGGCTCCGGTTCGACCGCGCGTCGGCGGCGAAGCTCTCGTTCCTCATGAGCATCCCGATCACCGGCGGTGCGGCGCTCTACAAGGGCGCCGAGATGTTCCGCGACGGTGGCATCCCGGCCGGGTTCGGTGGCGCGTTCTTCTGGGGGATCGTGGCGTCGATGGTGAGCGGCTTCCTCGCCATCGCGTTGCTGCTGCGCTACGTGCGCAGCCACTCGTTCCTCCCCTTCGTGATCTACCGCCTCGTCCTCGGCGTCGCCGTGATCATCATCTTCGCCACCGGCATCCGCTAACCCCCCCCCCCCCCCGGCGTTTTGGCGTGGCTACCCCGCGATAGTCGCGGGCTGGCCACGCCAGTTGCTCAGGGGCGAAGGGAACGGCGAGCGGCGACGAGTGCCTCGATGGCTGGTCCGCCGTTCCGCCGGAGGTCGGCGGCCGTGAACGCGATCGATTGCCATCTGATCTGCAGAAGCCGATTGCGACGGTCGGTGTCGCGTACCAATGCGTCCTTACCCGTGTGATGCTCGTAGCTGTCGAACTCGATCGCAATCCGCAGCTCGGGGTAGGCAGCATCGACACGGGCAATGAATTGATCCTGGTGACGAATCACGTATTGGAACTCGGGTGTCGGCAGGCCGTGGCGACGCAAGAGTTGCTTCAGCCTCGTCTCCATCGCGCTCTCGGGGACTCCTGCGAACGGATCGTGCGCAACGACGAGTCTGCGGAGCACGCCGATGCCATTGCGCCCGCGCGCTCCCTTCGCGCCCACGAACGCGTCCAGCCGCGCGCGGGTCGTGAGCTTGCGATGGAGTGCTCGATCGAGCGCCATCTCGAGGACGGCCGGAGAGACCGCGGCCAGTCCGAGGAGCGTCTGTTCGATGCCTGTGACCGGGATCCCGTCGATCTCCTCGAGGTCCTCAGCCCACAGCGACTTCGTCTCGTGCACGACGAGGCCGGGCACAAAGCCTCGATGCCACCTTGCACACGTGATCTCCACTAGGTCCCGCCTCGCACCTGGAAGATCCCAGAGAGCGGCCGCCGAGCGGTGTGACGCGGTGGCGATGCCGTGCACCGCCCAGCAGCACTCGAGCACGCTTCCGTGCCATGTCTCAGGCATTCCGGCGATGCGATACACGCCCGGATGTGGCGACTCCCAACGGCCGGACCGCACCCGGTACTCGCGATGATGATCATCGAACCCGAGCCCCCGCGCCTGCGCTGCGGTGAACCGGCCGTGTTGTCGGGCCGCGAGGTCGGCAACGGCGCGATCCTTGGGAGTGACCATGCATCGCTAGACGTCGGCGAGCTCAGAACATCACGCCCGGACGATCTGGCGTGGCCAGCCCGCGACTATCGCGGGGTAGCCACGCCAAAACGGAGGGGTGGGGTCAGTTGCCGCTGACGGACATGTCGTTGACGAGGAGGGTCATGCCCGCGGCGCCGCCGGGGAGCCAGGTGAGGTCGGCGCCGACGAGGGTGATGTCGTGGAGGATGCGCTGGAGCGTCGACGCGATGGTGACCTCGCGGACCGGCTCGGCGAGAGCGCCGTTGCGGACGACGAGCCCGACGGCACCGACGGAGAAGTCGCCACTCACCGGGTTGGTGCCCGAGTGGAGGCCGCTCACCGACTGCACGTAGAGGCCGTGGTCGACCGACGCCAGGATCTCCTCGGCGGCCAGCGCACCGGGCACGAGGTGCAGCGCTCGCGCGCCCACACCCGGCGGCGACTTGAAGCCGCCGCGCACCGCCGAACCGGTCGTGCGCGCGCCGCCACCGGCCCGCTTCGCGGTGTGCACGTTGTGCAGCACGGCGTCGAAGCGGCCGTCGGCGATGAGCTCGATCCGGCGCGTCGGCACCCCCTCGGCGTCGTGGGTGGCGGCACCGAACGCCTCGGCGAGCGTCGGGTCGTCGACCAGGGTGATCGTCGGGCCGGCGACCGCCTCACCCTCACGACCGACGAACAAGGATCGTCCCCTCACGATCGCCTCGCCCGACAACGCGCCACCGAGGAGTGCGAGCAACGACCGCGTCACCATCGGGTCGAGGATCACGGGCAGACGTCCCGACGGGATCGGCTTGGCGCCGAGCAGCCGGACCGCGCGCTCGGCGGCGTCTCGCGCCGCCTCGTGCGCGTCGACCTCGGCGAAGCTGCGCCCGGCGGAGAACCCGCTCCCGGTCTGCGTGAGCGTGTCCTCACCAGCCATCGCGAACGCGGAGCACGACGCCATGGTGCGGCGCGTGGATGCCTCCACGCCGAGCGAGTTCGCCACCGCCGCCTCGACCGCGGCGTCGCCGTACGACGCCGATTCGACCCCGCGCACGAGCGGGTCGGCGGCGCGCACCGCGGCGTCGAGCGCGAGCGCGAGCGCGACCTTGTCGGCGGTCGGCGTGGACAGCACGTCGTCACTCCAGAGGTCGAGGACGGGCACGACCGCGCCGTCACCGTCGAGACGGGCGGTGACGTCGGACGGCGCCGCGAGCACGTAGCTCTCGTCCGGCGACCCGAACCCGGCGTTGTCGCGCGCCTCGGCCACCGTCTCGGCGATGACGTCGTCGTCGAGCGAACCCGCCCACGCGTAGCCCTGCCGGGCGTCGACGACCACGCGCACGCCCACGCCTTCGACCTCGGCGACGGACAACGACTCGACCTCGCCGTCGAACACCTCGACGTCGGTGTCGCGCGACCGCAGGACGTAGGCCTCGATCTGTTCGCCGGGCCGGGCGTCGCCGGCCACGCGGCGAGCGATGCCCAGGAGGTCGACGTCAGTCACCGGCGGTGCCGCCCACCGTCAGCTCGGCCACCCGCAGCGTCGGCTGGCCCGACGAGACGGGCACGCCCTGGCCCGCCTTGCCGCACGTGCCCGCCCAGGTGTCGAAGTCGGAACCGACGGCGTCGACGAGTCGAAGCGTCTCCGGCCCGTTGCCGATGAGCTGCGCGGCGCGCACCGGCTCGGTGACCTCGCCGTGTTCGATCATGTACGCCTCGGTGATGCCGAACACGAAGTCGCCGGTGGCGGTGTCGACCTGACCGCCGCCGAGCGCGACGCAGTAGAGACCGTGCTCGGTGTCACGGATGATGTCGTCGGGGTCGTCGTCGCCGGCGAGCAGGAACGTGTTGGTCATGCGCACCATCGGCAGGTGCTGGTAGGTCTCGCGTCGCCCGTTGCCACTGCTCGCGCGCCCGTGCTTGCGCGCCCGCACGAGGTCCCACATGTAATCGGTGAGGACGCCGTCCTCGATGAGCACGTTGCGCTGCGCGGGCGCACCTTCGTCGTCGATCGCGTAGGTGCCCCATTCGCGCGCGTACGTTCCGTCGTCGACCAGCGTGACCAGCGGCGACGCGACCAGGTCGCCGACCCGGCCGCGGAACACCGACGCATCCTTGTCGACCAGATCGGCTTCGAGGCCGTGACCGCACGCCTCGTGGAACAGCACGCCACCCGCGCCGCGCTTGAGCACGACGGGCAGACGACCGCTCGGTGCCGGGCGCGCCCGGAGCATCACCAGCGCCCGCTCGGCCGCGGTGCGCGCCACCTCTTCGGGATCGATCACGTCGAACAGGTCGAACCCGAGGGTGCGCCCCGGCGCCTCGGTGCCGGTCTGCATGCCGGTGTCGCCGACCGCGACGCAGTTGACGCCGAACCGCGTGCGGACGCGGTCGTCCTCGACCAGCAGGCCGTCCGAATTGGCGATCAGCACCCGCCGGCGGGAATCGGCGTAGGTGGCGCTCACCTGGCGGATGGAGTCGCTCACCGAGCGGGCGGCGTGGTCGGCCCGCTCGAGCACCTCGGCCTTGCGCGCCTTGGCCACCGACTCCGGCAGCACCCCCACCTCGTGGGTCGGTGCGACCGTCCGGCGCTCCAGTGCGGCCACGTGGGTGGCGCCCTCGGTGCCCCGGGCCGCGGCGGCTGCGGCCTCGGCGGCGGCCTGCAGGCCCGCTTCGCTCATGTCGGCGGTGTGCGCGAAGCCGGTGGTGTCGCCGCGCACGACCCTGATCCCGGCGCCGCGTTCTCGACCGGACACGAACTCCTCGACCTTGGCGTCGTCGAGACGCGCCGATGCGCTCCGACGATCCTCGGCGAACACCTCGGCGAAATCGCCGCCGTGGCGCAACGCGGTCTGCAGCGTGCGTTGGAGTACGGATTCTTCGATCAAGTCGCCTCCTCCGGGGGTTGTCTATCGTAGGCCGATGCCATTGCGCCCCGGTCTGTCCGCCGCCGTCGAGCTCGTCGTCACCGACGACGACACCGCGCTCGCGCTGAAGACCGGCGACGTGCCCGTGCTCGCGACGCCCCGCGTCGTCACCTTGGCCGAGGAAGCGACCGTCAACGCGGTCGAGGGCGAGCTCGCCGAGGGCACCACGAGCGTCGGCTACCGGGTGCAGCTCGACCACCTCGCGCCGACCGCGGTCGGTGGTCACGTGCGCGCGGAAGCGACGCTCGAGGCGATCGAAGGGCGACGGCTCAACTTCCGCGTCTCGGTGAGCGACGGCCACGGCCTCGTCGCCGCCGGCCGCATCACCCGCGTGATCGTCGAACGCACCCGCTTCATGGAGAAGGCCGCCGGCGACTGACCGCCTTCCCCCCGATCGCTCGCTCCCGCTCGCTCCGTCCCAGCGGCGAGCACGGGCGGAGCCCGCTGCTCGCCGGTCGTCAGACGGAGTCCAGGAACTCCAGCATCGCGGCGATCCAGACGGCAGGGTTCTCGAACTGGGGTGAGTGACCGGCGTCGGGCACCACCACGAGTCGCGCCCCCGGCACCGTGGCCACGATGTCGTCCATCGGCTTCAGGAACATCACGTCCTGCTCGCCCACGATCCCGAGGCTCGGCACCGTCAACGCCGCCAGGTCGGCGAGCTGATCGGGCTGGGTGACGATCTCGTGCATCAGCGACGTCCACATCACCGGCGACATCGCGTGCCACTTGTAGTCGCCGTACTCGGCGAAGCCCGGCCGCTCGGCGAGCACCCGCTGGTGGGCCTCCGACCCCAGCAGGTCGAGCTCGTCGGACAGCTGCTTGAGCGCCGCGAGCCCGCCGGTGCGCACCACCTCGCTGGCCGCCACCACGAGTTCGGTGTCGGAGCCCGGCGGCGCGCCCGCTGAGGTGTCCATGAAGACGATCGCCCGCGCCCGGTCGGGATGCGCGAGCAGGAAGCGACGCATCGCCATCCCTCCCATCGAATGCCCGAGGATGCGCAGGTCGTGCAGTTCGTGTGCATCGGCGACGCACGCGGTGTCGACACCCAACCGGTCGAGCGAGTAGTCGTGCTCATGTTCGGGCTTGTCGCTCTCACCGTGCCCACGGTGGTCGAACGTCACCACGCGATGGCGTGCCGACAGCGCGTCGAGATGGTGCGCGAAGTCCTCCTTGGCGCCGCCGATGCCGTGGAGGAGCAGCAGCCCGGGTGCCGCCGGATCACCCCGCGCGACGGTCGCGAGACCCACCCCGTCGTCGGTCGTCACCCGCATCGGGTCAATCTACGACCGGACGAACAGCCGGTGAACGAACCCGTAACATGAGCCCCATGGCGGCTCCGGAGACTGCTGGCGCGGGCCGCGTCCACAGCCCGTTCCGCCTGTCGGGGGCCGCCAAGCTGGTGCTGCGGATCGTCGTGAGCGTGGCGCTCCTCGCGCTGCTGATCACCAAGATCCCGGCCGACGAGGTCCAGCCCAAGGACACCCACACCGGCACCTTGCTGTTCCTCGCATTCGGTCTGCTCTTCACCCTCGGCGGCTTCGTGCTCTCGGCCTGGCGGTGGCAGCGCGTGTTCGCGGTGTTCGACCGGCACGTGTCGTTGCCGACGTTGTTGAACCACTACCTCGCGGGCCAGTTCGTGGGCAACGTGCTCCCGTCCACCATCGGTGGTGACGTCCTGCGCGTCAGTCGGGCCGCGAAGACCACCGGCACCAGCGACATCGCCTTCGCGTCGGTGGTCATCGAGCGCCTGAGCGGTTTCGTCGCGCTCCCACTCCTGTCGTTCGTCGGCTTCGCGCTCGAACCGTCGCTGCTCGACATCGACCGTTCCTGGATCGCGGTGATGATCGCGGGCGCCACGATCGCCGCCCTCGTGGTGATCGTGCTCCTCGCCGCCAGCCCGAACATCGCCGGGCGCTTCGCCGATCGCGAGAATTGGATGCGTTTCATCGGCGCGGTCCACGTGGGCATCGACCGGATCCGTCGTGAGCCCAGTCGAGCGGTCGGCGTGCTGGTCGCCGCGGTCACCTACCAGCTCGCGGTCCTGGCCTCGGTGTACTGCGCCATCCACGCCCTCGGGATCTCCCTGCCGAACGGTGCCGTCCTGGCCTTCCTCCCCGCGGTCGCGGCTGCCCAGGCCCTCCCGATCTCGCTCTCGGGCCTCGGCATCCGCGAAGGTCTCCTCGTGATCCTCCTCCACCCGCTCGGAGTCCCCACCGGCCGGGCCGTCGCCATCGGGCTGCTCTGGTACGGCATGACCCTCGTGGTGAGCCTGCTCGGCGCACCGGCGTTCGCGGTTGGTCACCGCCACGACGACGACGTCCCGCGTGACCAGTCGACGTCGGCGTCGACCCCATGAGCGTCGTCGAACAGGAGGAACCGACTCCGCCGCCCAATGTGCCGCTCCACCGGCGACTGCCGGGCGGGCGGACGCTGCGCGACGGCAAGCGCCTGTACTGGTGGGGCGAGATCGTCGCGGTCCTCGCGTTCTACGGCATCTACACGTTCATCCGGAACCTGCACCACGGGAATCCCCAAGAGGCGTACGACCACGCCCTCGACATCATCCGCTGGCAGAAGTCGCTCGGCATCAACCACGAGCAGGCAGTCCAGGCGTGGGCGCTCGGCTCACGCTTCTTCATCATCGCCGCCAACTACTTCTACGGATCGCTGCACTTCATCGTCACCGGCGGAGTGATGATCTACCTCTACCGGAAGTGGAGCGACGACTACCCGCGGTGGCGCAACACCATCGGGATCGCCACCGGCCTCGCGCTCATCGGCTTCGCGTTCTTCCCGCTCATGCCGCCGCGGCTCCTCACGCCCGAGGCCTACAGCTTCATCCACCACGACTACGGATTCGTCGACACGCTGGCCAAGGACCCGGCCTTCTGGTCGTTCAATTCGGGCGCGGTCAGCAAGATCTCCAACCAGTTCGCGGCCATGCCCAGCGTGCACTGCGCGTGGGCGTTGTGGTGCGCATGCGCACTCGTCCCACGGGTCAAGCACGTGTGGGCGAAGGTGCTGGCAGTGCTGTACCCGATCACGACGGTCACGGTGATCGTGGTGACCGCCAACCACTACTACCTCGACGCGCTCGGCGGCTTCTTCGTGTTCGGCGTGGGCTACGTGGCGGCGCGCATCTTCACCCGCGCCGGTCGCGGCCCGACCATCGTGCCCGCGATCGTGCCGGTCAGTCGTCTGACCGACGACTTGCCAGGTGCCCCCGCACCAGGAAGCCGATAGCGAAGCCGATCCCCGCCGCGATCAGGATCACGACGATCAGCGACGCCGACCAGGTGTTGACGATGAAGTCGACGCCGACCTCGTGCGTGTTGAGGATCGCGAACAACACGAGGATCGCGGCGAGCGCCCCGAGCAGGATCAGCTTGACGTTGACCTTGCGCCCGTCGTCGTGGACCGGTTGTGCTGTCATCGCTTCCCCCGCGATCAGGTCCGCTTCGCCCGCGACCGTACCTGCTGTTTGGGAGGCTTCCGCGGTTTGTCCCGCGCCTGCATGTGCTTCTCGACCAGCCTGCGCACGCTGTCGCGCACCGCGAGGTCGGCGAGCGACATCTGCACGTCGCGCGCCGACACCATCGCGAGTCGGCGCGGCGGCAGGCCCGCGATCTTGACCGTGCGCGCGTTCGTGAGCTCGGGCGGGATCGCGGTCTCGGGGAGGATCGACGCGTAGTCACCGGCGACGACGAGGTCGGCGATGAGACGGATGCCCTCGACCTCGACCGGCACGAAGAGCGTGATCCCCGCTTCCTCGGCGGCGCGGTCGACTTCGATGCGCAGCGGGTTGGGATCGGGGGGCAAGACGAGCGGGAGTTGCGCGAACGCGGCGAGGGACACCGGCTCGCGCGGGAAGTCGACCTCGTGGCCGACGAGACCGATGAGGTCTTCTTCGAGCAGCGACTCCACCTCGAGCCGACGATCGTTCACCGGTTCGGTGACGATGGCCTGCGCGAGCTCCCCGTCGACCAGCTCGGCGAAGAGCCGTTCCGATGCACCTTCGTTGACGCGCAGCCGCACGCCGGGCGCGCGCTCGCGCAGGTCGGCGACGAGCGCCGGGACGAGCCAACGACTCGCAGTTCCGACCACGCCGAGGCGCGCGTACCCGGCGTCGAGTCCCTGCAACAGCGCGATGTCGGCGCGCATGGCTTCGAGCTCCCGCTCGACGCGACGCGCGCGGTCGAGCACGAGCAGACCGAACTCCGTGGGCTCCGCACCGCGCCGGCTGCGCACCAGCAGCGGCACCCCGAGCTCGCTCTCGAGCTGGCGCACCTGGTCGGACACGTTCGACTGCACCGTCGCCAACGCGTCGGCCGCGGCGGTGAACGACCCCTCCTCGGCGATGGCGAGCAGCGTCTCGAGATGGCGGAGCTCCATGGAGGACCCTCTCGTGAGTATCGGTCAAGCCGATGAATACCATCGAGTCTAACTGTTGGACAGATTCTCGCGGAGCGGGCAACATGGGTCTCGCAGGACGACTCGGGGAGCCGGTTCCCCCCACCGGCTCCCCGAATCTCCCGCATTCCGCGCACTCACGGGGGTTGTTTGGTGTCTGTGATCGAATCTGTCTCGAGTCTGATCTTCACCGGTCCGCTCACCTGGACGGGAACCGCAGCGTGTCGAGGCCAGAACGACCTCTTCTTCGCCCCCGCCGGCGAGCGGCCCGAGACCCGCAACGTCCGCGAGGCCAAGGCCCGCGCCGTCTGCACCAACTGCGAGGTCCTCACGTCCTGCCGTGAATGGGCACGTGAGCACCGCGAGTACGGCTTCTGGGGTGGCGAATCCGAAGAGGAGCGCGCCGCCGCCGGGTACCGCGTCGACATGCCCGTCGGGCGTGTGGCCCGCTACCCCAAGGGCAACGGCACGCCCGTGGAGCCCCGGACCCCGCGCGTCGCCTGAGACCTGCTTTCACCAGCACTCGCGTCCGCTCGCTCCGTCCCCCCGGAGCTGGTCAGTCGAGCGCAGCGAGCTGGTAGGCGTCGGCGGTCGAGAGGGCCATCGCGGCCCTGGAGACGGCAACCCTAAGCTGGCTCGATGACCGACGGCCTGGTCTGGGAACGACATCCGAACCTCCGTCGACCGCTGCTCGTGGCTGCCTTCTCGGGCTGGAACGACGCCGGCGACGCCGCCACCGGTGCCGCCGACTGGCTCATCCGCCAGCGCGATCCACTCCGCATCGCGGGCATCGAACCCGACGAGCACCTCGACTACCAGTCGCACCGTCCGCAGATCGAGCTCGTCGACGGCGTCGCGCGTTCGATCACGTGGCCCGCGAACGACTGCTTCGCGGTCACCTTCGACGATCGCGACCTCGTGGTGCTGCGCGGCGTCGAGCCCAACGTGCGGTGGACGTCGTTCTGCCGCGCGGTCGTGTCGGTGGCCGAGGAGACCGGCTGTGAGATGGTCGTCACCCTCGGCGCGCTCCTCGGCGACGTGCCCCACACCCGCGGCGTGCGCGTCACCGGCACCGCGTCCGATCCCGAGTTGATCAACGGGCTCGAGCTCCAGCGATCGCAGTACGAGGGCCCCACCGGCATCGTCGGGGTGCTGCACGACGCGTGCCGGGCGGGCGGACTCCGCTCGGCGTCGCTGTGGGCACCGGTGCCGCACTACGTGTCGTCGCCACCCAACCCTCCGGCCACGCGTGCGCTCCTCGAACGCTTCGGCCAACTGGCCGAGCTCGATCTCGACCTCCATGGACTCGACCAGCTCGTCGACCTCTGGCGCGTACAGGTCGACCACGCGATCCGCGACAACGACGAGGTGAGCAGCTACGTGCGCGAGCTCGAAGGCCGCGTCGACGCCGAAGACGCCGACGAGCGCGGCATCGTGCTCGGTGGACACCCGGCCGGCGGCGGCTCGGTGCCCGACGGCGAAGACCTCGCGGCCGAGGTGGAGCGCTTCTTGCGCGAGCAGGACGGCGGATCCTGACGTCACTCACCGCGTGGGCAGTCGGCTCACGCACACACGGTGCAGGCGCGTGGGCCACCGCGGTGGTGCGCGTCGTCACCGGCGTGCTGTTCGTGACGTTCTCCCTGGGCAAGTTCGTCGACCACGCGCAGGAGAGCGTCGACTTCGACCACTACGGGATCCCCGCGCCGGAGGTTGCCACCTACCTCGTCGGCACGCTCGAGCTCCTCGGTGGGATCCTGCTCGTGATCGGGCTCTGCACCCGCCCCGCGGCGGCGTTGCTCGCGCTCAACCTGGTCGGCGCCATCGCCACCGCTGGGCGCGTCGATGGCGGCACCTTCCACCTCGGCGTCGGCCCGGCGATGCTCGTCGCGATGCTGTTCCTGGTGTGGGCCGGATCGGGACGTCTCGCGCTCGACCGCCGCCTCTCCGCCCTCGCTCGCTCCGCTCGCTCCGCTCGCTCCGTGCCCGACGGCCGGACGAGCTGAACGTTCAGCCGATCAGCCTTCAGCCGATCAGCCTTCAGCCGATCAGGTCGTGCGCGACGGCCTCCCACAGCTGCGTCGAGAGCGCCAACGACTCCTGGTCGACCTTCTCGTCGTTGCCGTGGAACATCACCGCGAAGTCCTCGTACGGCAGGCGCTGCGAGAACAGGCCGAAGCCGTACCCGACGGCACCGGCGCGGCGGTAGAAGCGGTTGTCGGTGCCACCCACCATGAGCGACGGCACCAGCGCGGAGCCCTTGCACAACGCCCCGCTCGTGCGCGCCAGCGAGTCCCACAGTGGCGTGTCGACCGGTGACGACGTGGCGGGGTCGTTGTTCGACTCGATGTCGACCGCGTCGGCCAGGTCGCCGAGCGCGTCGCGCAACAACGCAGCAGCCTCCTCGCCCGACTGACCGGGCAGGGTGCGGATGTCGACCTCGAGCTCGACCAGGTCGGGGATGACGTTGGTCTTGGTGCCACCGTGCGCAACGGTCGGCGCGAACGTCGTGTGGGTGCACGCGTGCCAGTGCCGCGCGACCCCGACCGGCAGCTCGGCGAGCGCGTCGGCGAAGCCGTCCGCGCTGAGCAGCGCCTCGGTGAGCTCGGGCTCGTAGTGCAGACCTTCGACGAACTGGTGCCACGACTCGTGGATCTGCGTCTGCGGCCGGTAGTCGGCGATGCGCCGGACCACCTCCGCCGCGGTGACCAGCGCGTTGTCGGTGCGGAAGGGCTGCGAGCCGTGGCCGGGCGTGCCGTGCACGCGGATCTTCGTCCAGTAGGTGCCCTTCTCGCCCACCACCACCGGCAGGCGGGGGCCCGCCGGTGTGGGGATCTGGAACCCACCGGCCTCGGTGAGCACGTAGTCGGCGTACACCGCCTCGCGCTCGTGTTGCAGCAACCAGTCGGCGCCCCACTTGCCCAGCGCCTCCTCGTCGGCGACGGCCAGGAAGATGAGCGTGCCGCGTGGGCGGAACCCACTGTTGGCGAGACGACGGAACGCGACCGCCTGCGACGCGGTGAGGTTGAGCATGTCGACCGCGCCCCGACCCCACACGAAGCCGTCAACCACTTCCGCACCGAACGGATCACGCGACCAGCCGTCGGGGTTCACGGGGACGACGTCGGTGTGGCCCATCAGCAGGAGGGCGGGCGCGTCGGGGTCCGAACCCTCGATGCGACACACCAGGCTCTGGCGGCCCGGCTGGGGCTCGAAGATCTCGTGGTCGCCGGCACCGGCGAGATAGCCCGCGAGCAGGTCGACGCTGCGGGTCTCCTCCCCCGACGCGATCGTGCCGTCGTTCACGCAGTGGTTGCGGATGAGCAACTGGAGGAGGTCGGTGACCTCGGCGGTCGGATCGTCGGTGCGGCTCACAGTGGCCAAGTTAGACCTCCGGGTCTGCGAGCTCTCCGAGCTCGGCGACGGCATCCTCGATCCCACCGGCCAGCCGTTCGAGGTCGCGGCCCGACTGGCCGTCGCCGATCAGACCGAAGTGCAGGTGACCGCAGTAGGAGAGGATCGCCACGTTC
Organism: Acidimicrobiia bacterium; assembly: GCA_036502765.1. Taxonomy (GTDB): domain Bacteria; phylum Actinomycetota; class Acidimicrobiia; order IMCC26256; family DASPTH01; genus DASUAS01. The sequence continues at coordinate 18,717 of DASXXX010000195.1, forward strand.
AGGGTGAGGTTCCGTGACAACGGGACAACCGGGTACACCTCGTACATCTGCGCCCCGAGGCAGTAGAGCGGCACCTGCGGACCGGGCACGTTGGTGATGATGAGGTTGCCGACGCGCTGCGCGTGCGCGACGCGCGCGGCGAGGCCGAGCAGTGTGGGCGCGGCGTACTCGGAGAGACCCAACAACGCCGCGGCACCGACCGCCTGCTTGCGCTCCTTGAGGTCGGCGGTGGTGGCGCGCACCGCGGCGAGGCGGGCGCGCGCGTCCGGCTCGCCGACCGCCAGCGGCACGACCATGGTGGAGATGCGGTTGCCCAGCTGCATGCGCTGGCCGTCGTCGCGCACCGACACCGGGCAGAACGCCTTCAGGACGAGATCGGGGTGCAGCTCGTCGTGCGCGTCGAGCACGCGGGCCACCGCCGTGCCCACCACCGCGAGCACCACGTCGTTCACGGTGCAGCCGAACGCGGCGCGGACCGCGCGCACCGTGTCGAGTGACACGCGTACGGTCTCGATCCGCCGTCCCTTCCCGACCGGCGCGTTCAGGAACAGGCGCGAGGCGACGACCTGCCCGTCGAGCAGCGACCCGATCGACCGACCAAGTCCGGTGGCGCGCTCGACCGCGTCGCGCGGCGCGTTCGTGGCTGCGTCGGTGGCGCGCCGGACCGTGCTCACCATCTCGGCCGGGCGCGTCATCTGCTCGCGCACGGTGTCGACGACCAGCCGGGTCGGATCGGGGGTGGGTGACGGCGTCCATCCGTCGGGATCGAGCACGGTCGGCTCGCGGTCGAAGTCGAGCAGCACGGTGGCGATGTCGACGCCGGAGATGCCATCGGTGAGGGTGTGGTGCGACTTGTGGATCAGCCCGACGTGCTCACCCCGGTCGACGCCGTCGACGAACCAGAGCTCCCACAGCGGGCGGTCGCGGTCGAGCACTTGGGCCATCAGGCGCTCGGCCAGTTCGAGCAGCTGACGCCGACTCCCCGGCGCCGGCAGCGCGGTGAGCCGCACGTGGTCGGCGACGTCGAAGGTGTCGTGGTCGACCCACACCGGCCGACCCCGGCCGAGCGGCACCGACATCACCCGCTTGCGGAAGCGCGGGATCAACTGGAGGCGCGACGCCACCAGCGCACGCACCTCGTCGAGGCGGAACCGACCGTCGGCGTCGTGGAACGGCGCCCGCTCGAGCACCGCGACCGCGCCGACGTGCATGGGCGTCTCGGGGCGCTCGAGGTGGAGGAAGCTCTCGTCGAGCGCGGTGAGGCGGTCGTAGGGGGGGTCGGCACCCATCGGTGCGCAGCGTATGGGTCGGCGCGAGCGTCTTGGTCAGAGCGTCTTGGTCAGACCGTCTTGGTCAGAGCGTCTTGGTCAGAGCGTCGGCAGCACGGGGCCGCGACACGACGTCACCCGTAGCGGCGCCGCCAGTTCGCGGGCGCGGTCCAGGAGCGTGGTGGCCTTGGCCCCGTAGACGAGTGCCTCGTCGGTGTGCCCGGCACGAAGGCGCGCGCTCATCACCTCGAGCTCGTCGACCCCTTGGTCGAGCAGCGCGATCCACTTCTGCACGGTGCCGGTGAACCGTTCCGGCGGACGGACGTCTCGCAGGTCGTCGATGGTCGCACGCTGCACGACGACGATCCGCACCATCGCGTGTGAGGCTGCCTTCGAAGCACCACTCGCAGCGTCGGGCGAATCCGTCAGCGGCGGGATCTCGATCTGCGCGACGGCGCGGTTCCCGCGCCGACAGAGCTCACTCGCCGCGCGCGAGTACTGCGGAGCCGTCAGCCGATCGTTGCCGCCGCCACATCCCGCGACTGCGCCTCCGGCGATCGCCATGGCCAGCCCGCAACACACGGCGCCGAGCAACGACTTCGTCCCCACCTCGGTCCCCTGCCTACCCAGTCGAGCCGCGGCAGGGTACCGCGACCCGCAGGGTTCGGTACTCTGCCGCGCATGGCCCGCACTGCGACGTGCATCTGGCGCGTCGACGCCGACCTCGTGCTCGCGCTCGACGAGCGCCTCGGACCGCCGGTCGACAGCTACCTCAACGGCTCGCAGACGTGGATCACCGGCGACGGTCCGGGCGGCGTCGACCTCGAGTGGCGGCTGCATCCGGTCGCCGGGTACCGCTTGCCGCGGGAGCTGTCGCACTACGACCTCTGGGAGCAGGTGGTCGCGGCGTTGTCGGTCGGCATCGACCCCGACTCGTTGTCGCTCGGATCCGAAGCGCGCACGTTGCTCTCGCTGTGGGACGGTCTGGAGTGCTTCGCGGCCTACGGCGACGACCTCGAGCCGGCGCCGCTCGCGTCGGCGGCCACGACCGCGCTCGGGCGAGCACCCGACGCCGCCGGTCTCGTCGACCACGAGGCGATCGGTACCGCGTGGGAGCACGCCAAGGGCACAACGTCGCTGGTGGAGATGGTGTTCGCAGCCCTGAAATCGGTTGAATGAAGACGGCGACCTCGTGAAAGGCCAGCTCGTGAAAGGCCAGCTCGTGAAAGGCAGCGCCCGATGACGACCCGCGACCGTGACGAGCTCGCCACGGCCATCTACGCCTCGTCCCACATCACCGGCGAGTTCGTGCTCCGTTCCGGGGTCACGAGCACCGAGTACTTCGACAAGTACCGGTTCGAGGCCGATCCCGTGCTGTTGCGCGACATCGCCGCCGCGCTCGTCGCGCTCGTGCCCGACGGCACCGAGGTGCTCGCCGGCCTCGAGCTCGGTGGCGTACCCATCGCCACCGCGCTGTCGCAGCTCACCGGCATCCCCGCCGCGTTCGTCCGCAAAGAGGCGAAGACCTACGGCACCTGCCAGCTCGCGGAGGGCGCGGCCATCGACGGCAAGCGCGTGACGGTGGTGGAGGACGTCGTCACCAGCGGCGGCCAGGTCGTGATCTCGTGCGGTGACCTGCGCGAGCGCGGCGCGGTGGTGGAGCACGCGTTGTGCGTCATCGACCGCGAGTCAGGTGGTCCCGCCGCGCTCTCCGACCTCGGCGTGGAGCTGCGGCCCCTCTTCACCATGACGGAACTCAAGACCGCCGGCGAGGCCTGACCCGCCGAAACAGCTATTCCTCGCCGCGCCAGGGTGGGATGCGGGGGAGGTCGAAGTCACACGGGCGGATCTCGCCGTCGATGGCGGCGAACGCGAGCTCACCCCAACGCTCGATGCCGGCAACCGGCCAGGGCAGGTTGTTGCGACCGAAGAAGCCGACCGCGCGCGTCTCGAGCGGATGACCCTTCAACTCCCCGCCGGTCATGCGGCAGTGGAAGAGCAGCGAGTAGAGCGGCAGGCGCGCGAAGCCGAGGCGCAGGCCGTCGAGGACCGCGATCACCGAGACCGGCTCCACCTCGATGCCGGTCTCCTCGTAGACCTCCTTCACCGCGATCTCGCTCGGTGAGTAGCCCACGTCGGCGTAGCCGACCGGGTAGAGCCACACCCCCGAGTCGGCGCGCTGGGTGAGCAGCAGCTCGCCCTGGTCGTTGGCGACGATCGCGGCGACCGCGAGCTTGGGCGTGACGTAGCCCTGCACGCCCTCACCGACGCTCGACATCCAGTCGTCGAAGAGCGTCTCGGCCTCGGCCTCCTCCACCGCGACGTGGCGGATGTCGGCCGCGACCTTGAGCACCTCCTCGAAGCGCTCCTGCTCGTACAGGCTCTGCGTGAAGGAGAGCCCGGTACGGGCGACGGCCGACAAGGTCTCGGCCCACCGGAGGAGGTCGACCGCGGAAGGAGTGAAGGGCTCGGTCACGCGTGGAGACTAACGCTCTCCCGCGATGCGCCCGTCGAGGGTGACGACGACGGTGAGCCCCGCGCTTGGGGTGCCGGTCAGGGGGTCCGGCGTCCCCTGAGCACCTTCGCCTTGGCCATGCCCCAGGCCATCTGCAGCGGCGCGAGGTCCTCGTCGCCGAGATCACCGAGGCCGTGGACGACGAGCCCGTACGTGTCGTCGGGCCACGCCCGCTCGGCGAACTCGTCGCGCTCGACGGGCGGGATGTCGGCGGCCGCGAGGACCGCGGTCGGCTCGCGGTAGGCGTGCCGGACGATCTCCAGCGGGGTCGAGCGTTGCTCGTCGGCGTCGAGCGCGAACAGCGCCCTGAGCTCCGCGACGACACGTTCGCTCGCAGCGCGCCCGGCGTCGACCGCGTCGCGTTCGGCGCGCTCGCGCGCGTCGGGCGGTGTACGACCCCACGCGTCGAGGATGTGCGCCACCGACCGCTCGACCCATCCGGGGAGCTCGCGTTCGACGCCCGCGAGGATGGCGTCGCTCGCTTCCTGCAGCAGCGCGAGACCGCGCTGCTCGTCGTCAGGGCTCATCCCTCGATGACGTCGCCTTCCATCGTGTTGACCGTGCAACCGACCTCTTCGAGGTAGGCGATCGAGGCGTCGAGCTGGTCCTGTGCACCGGTGAGCTCCAGGATCACCCAGCCGGAGTGCTGCTCGACGTTGGCGCGGCGGATGTTGGGCACGACATCGAAGCGCTTGACCACCTCGTAGATCATCGGACGGTCGGCGAGCTCTTCGGGAAAGGACACGAACAGGCGCACGTGCTCCGACATGCCGACTCCCTGGCCTCGACTACAGCCCGACACGCCGCAGCGCCTCGGCCGGTTCCAACAGCAACCCCGTGACGAACGGCCCGAACTCCGCGTAGTCGGCGGAGACGGGATCGAAGCGCATCTCGTAGACGATCTC
>DASXXX010000196.1:0-28978 GCA_036502765.1 Acidimicrobiia bacterium
CCGGAGAACATGCACGACTGGATCCGCGACGCGCAGTCGTTCAAGTCGGGCATCTCGATGCCCTCGTTCTCGGCGTTACCGGAGCGCGACATCGACGCGCTCGTGGCGTACCTCGAGAGTCTGCGGTAGGAGCGCGATGGCGATCACCGAGAGGCCCACCGACACCGAGACCCACGAGCTCGAGGAGCGGTGGGAGGACGCGCCCGGCATTCCCGGCTTCTTCAACACCGTCGACCACAAGCGCATCGGGATTCGGTACATCTACACCGCGTTCGTCTTCTTCTTCATCGCCGGCGCCCTCGCGTTGGTGATGCGCGTGCAACTTGCACAGCCGAACGCAGGGGTCCTGAGCCCCGAGTCGTACAACGAGTTCTTCACGATGCACGGCACCGCGATGATCTTCCTCTTCAACACGCCCGTGCTGGCCGGATTCGGCAACTACTTCGTGCCGCTCATGCTCGGCAGCCGCGACATGGCCTTCCCGCGCCTGAATGCCTTCAGCTACTGGATCTTCCTCCTGGCCGGCGTGTTCCTCTTCTCCAGCTTCGTCGTCGGTCATCCGCCGAACGGTGGCTGGTTCGCGTACACACCGCTCACGTCGAAGCCGTACTCCGACGGCATCAACATCGACTTCTGGGGACTCGGCGTGATTTTCGTGGGGATCTCCACGACGGTCGGCGCGGTCAACTTCATCGTCTCGATCTTCAAGCTCCGCGCGCCGGGGATGACGTTGAACCGCATGCCGATCTTCGTGTGGTCGATGCTCGTCTTCTCGTTCATGGTGATCTTCGCCGTACCGGCGGTGACCGTCGCTGCCGGCCTGCTCGAGCTCGACCGCCTGTTCGGCACCGCGTTCTACGACGTCGCCGGCGGTGGAAGCGTCCTCCTCTACCAGCATCTGTTCTGGTTCTGGGGTCATCCCGAGGTGTACATCCTCTTCATCCCCGCCACCGGCATGGTCTCGATGATCATCCCGGTGTTCTCTCGGCGTCCGCTCGCCGGCTACCTCTGGGTCGCGACCGCGCTGGTGACGGTGGCGTTCATCAGCTTCGGCGTGTGGGTGCACCACATGTTCGCGACCGGGATCCCCGCGTTGGCGCTCTCCTTCTTCTCGGCCGCGAGCCTCATCATCACGCTCCCGAGCGGCGTGCAGTTCTTCGCGTGGATCGCGACGATGTGGAAGGGCGTCGTGCGATTCAGCACCGCGATGCTCTTCGCCATCGGCTTCCTCCTGATCTTCCTGCTCGGGGGGATCACCGGGGTGATGGTCGCCGTGCTGCCCTTCGACTGGCAGGTCACCGACAGCTACTTCGTCGTCGCGCACTTCCACTACGTGCTCAACGGCGCGGTGGTGTTCCCGATCTTCGGAGCCCTGTACTTCTGGCTCCCGAAGATGACGGGCCGGATGCTCGACGAGCGCCTCGGCAAGATCAGCTTCTGGACCATGTTCGTCGGCTTCAACGTCGCGTTCTTCCCGATGCACATCCTCGGGTTCCTCGGCATGCCGCGCCGTATCTACACCTACGACTCCGGCCTCGGATGGGACGGCCTCAACCTGCTCATCAGCATCGCGTCGTTCGTGTTCGCAGCCGGGGCCCTGATCACCCTCTACAACGCAGTGCGCAGCCAGTTCCGCGGCGCGCCGGCACCACCGAATCCATGGGACGCCGACTCGCTCGAGTGGTCGACCACGTCGCCGCCGCCCGAGTACAACTTCGCGGCGATGCCGGTGGTGACCGGCCGCCACCCGCTGTGGGACGAGCCACCGGAGAGGATCGAGACGGCGGGTGACGACGCGACCACGCGCGCGTTGGGCGTGGCGGGAGCGCTCGACAAGACGATGCCGGTGAGTGAGGGCCTCGACGCGCGTCCACAGGACGTGCTCGGCATCCCGTCGCCCACCTACCTCCCGTTCGTCGCCGCAGTCGGCGTGGGCCTGCTGTTCGTCGGTCTGCTCGTCGAGGCGGCCGTCATCGGTGTCGTCGGGGTCGTGGTCGGAGCATCGGCCGTCGTGCGGTGGCTGTGGCGAACGTCGGAGAACCTCTCGTGACCGGGTCGGTGGTGCGCATCGAGCCGGTGCCGCGCACGCGCGGCTACCCGACCGCGTGGTGGGGCATGGTCGTGCTGATCGCCACAGAGGCGATGGTGTTCCTCGCGCTCCTGTCGGCGTACTTCTTCGTGCGGGCGGGCGCACCGGCGTGGCCACCGCCCGGTGTCTCGCCGCCCGAGCTGCACCGCTCCGTGCTGTTCACGGTGGTCCTGCTCGGGAGCAGCATCCCGATCTTCTGGATGGAGCACGCGCTCGGCCGTGGCCGCATGCGACAGGTCGCCATCTGCCTGGCCGTCGCGTTCGTCATGGGCGCGGCGTTCCTCGCCAACACGGCCTACGACTTCCTCAACATGGAGTTCGGTCTCGGCGACAACGCCTACGCCTCGCTGTTCTGGGTGATCATCGGGTTGCACGCGATCCACGTGGCGTTGGGCCTGCTCATGAGCGCAACCGTGCAGGCCAAGGTGTGGACCGGACGGGTCACACCCGAGCACCATGTGACCCCGGAGGTCTTCGCGCTGTACTGGCACTTCGTCGACGGGGTCTGGATCTTCGTGTTCGTGTCGTTGATCCTCTCGCCGCACCTGGGCCGATGAGCCTGCGGGCCCGCGAGTTCCCCGACCGCGGTGTGCTGGTGTGGGTCGCGCTCACCGCGGGCATCGCCGCGTGGTTGCTGCACCTGGCGGGGTTCGCCGCGTTGGTGACGTTCGTCCACGACCACGGGTACGCGTGGATCTTCACGGTGGGCAACGGCCTCGCGGTGGCGGTGACCGTCGTGGCGGGTTGGCTGTCGTGGCTGATGTACCGCGCCGGCACCGACGACGAGGACGTCGGAACGCCGGGCGGTCGCATCCGCTTCCTCGGTGCGCTGGGGCTGATCGTGAACGGGATCAACCTGCTCCTGATCCTGCTCGAGGGCTCGTACGTCTACTTCCTCGGGACCGGCCATGGTTGAGGTCCTGCTGCCGCTCGTGCTCGCGGCGGCGGCGTTCGCCTACGCCTCGGGCCTGCGCAGGCTGTGGGCCAACGCGCGCACGGCCCGCCTCGTGGGGCGAACGCCCGCGGTGGCCTTCGCCGCCGCGCTGGTGGTGATGCTGGTCGCGTTGGTCTCGCCGCTGGAACAGACCGCGAGCAGCGAGCTCCCCGCGCACATGGTGCAGCACCTGTTGCTGCTCGCCGTCGCCGCACCACTGTTCGCGATGAGCGACCCGGTCGTGGTGATGCTGTGGGCGCTCCCCGACTGCGCGCGCCGGCGCGTGACCCCGTGCGTGCGGCGCGTCATCCGCTCGCAGACGTCGGGCGCCGGGTGGTTGGTGTGGATGGTCGTCGCGTTCACGCTGAGCACCGCAGCGCTCTTCGCGTGGCACCTTCCCGCCCTGTACGACGCCGCGGTGCGCCACCCGGTGGTGCACGCACTCGAACACGTCAGCTTCGTCGCGACCGCCACGCTGTTCTGGTGGATGGCGCTCGGTGCGACCCGGCGCTCGCGACGCGGGCTCGGCGTCCTGGCGGTGTTCGTGGCGACCCTGCCTGCCACGGCACTCGGGATCCTCATGACGCTCTCGCGCACGCCCTGGTACGCGACCTACGGTCGAGGCCCACAGGCGTTGCACGACCAGCAGGTGGCGGGCGCGCTCATGTGGGGCTTCGGAGGCGCGGCGCTGGTCGTCGGCGCCGCGGCGCTGTTCGCGTCGTGGCTCGCATCGATGGAGCGACTCGAGCAGGTGCAACATCCCGCCCGCGTGGTCGGGCCGTCATGATCCGACGGACGGCGCGCTGGTTCGACGAGCGTCTCGGTGCGTCGCGCTTCGCCCGCTCGTCGCTCGACAAGGTGTTCCCCGACCACTGGTCGTTCATGCTGGGCGAGATCGCCATGTACTGCTTCGCGGTGCTCGTCGTCACCGGCGTCTACCTCAGCTTCTTCTTCGTCCCGAGCGACAAGACAGTCGTGTACCGCGGGAGCTACGGGCCGCTGCGTGGCGTCTCGATGTCGCAGGCCTACGAGTCGACCATCCGGCTCAGCTTCGACGTGCGCGCCGGACTCGTCATGCGCCAGATGCACCACTGGGCGGCGCTGGTGTTCCTGGCGACCATCGTCGCCCACCTCTGCCGCATCTTCTTCACCGGTGCGTTCCGGCGGCCGCGTGAGATCAACTGGATCATCGGGGTGACGCTGCTGCTGCTCGCGATCTTCAACGGGTTCGCGGGGTATTCGTTGCCCGACGATCTGCTCTCGGGCACAGGGCTGCGCATCGCGTACTCGATCGCATTGGCGATCCCCGTGGTCGGCACGTGGGCGGCGTTCCTCGTGTTCGGCGGGGAATTCCCCGCGCACGACATCCTCTCGCGCCTGTTCGTCGTGCACGTCCTGCTCGTCCCGGCCGCGATCGCAGCCTTGCTCACGGTGCACCTGGCGATCGTCTGGCGCCAGAAGCACACGCAGTTCGCCGGCACCGGGCGCACCGAGCGGAACGTGGTGGGCTCGAAGCTCTGGCCGACCTACACCGCCAAGAGCGTCGGTCTGTTCGCGTTGGTCGCCGGTGTGCTGGCGTTGCTGGGGGGCCTGGCCCAGATCAACCCGGTGTGGCTCTACGGACCGTTCTCGCCGTCTGCGGTGACCACGGCCGCGCAGCCCGACTGGTACATGGGATGGATCGAGGGGGCCCTGCGCATCATGCCGCCGGTGTACCTCCACCTCGGGCGCTACGACGTGTCGGAGATCTTCTGGCCCGCGATCGCCCTCCCCACCGCGACCTTCGTGCTCCTCTACCTCTGGCCCTTCCTCGAGCGGCGCGCGACCCACGACACCGCGGAGCACCACGTGCTCGATCGGCCGAGCGAACGGCCGGTGCGCACCGCGTTGGGTGTCGTGGTGCTCACCTTCTACTCGGTGTTGCTGCTCGCCGGTGGCCAGGACATCTGGTCGCAGCAGCTCGGCATCTCGTTGTCGACGGTGCTCTGGACCTTCCGCATCTCGGTGTTCGTGCTCCCAGCGCTCCTGGGAGCGTTCGCATACAAGGTGTGTCGAGATCTCGAACGGGATCGCCACGCCGCGCGTGTCGCCGCCACCGCGACGGCACCGATCGCGCCGAACGAACCACCGGTGGTCGATGAGCCGGCCACACCGGCCACACCGGCCGGACCGGGAACATCGACGGAGTCGGGGGTGTCCTCAGGCACCGGGCCGGCGCCCCGTCGCGGCTTCGCGGACACGCTGCTCGGGTTGGCGGTGCTCTGGATCATCCGGCGAGGCGGCAGCCGCCGCTCCCGGACGCGTCGCTGATCCGGTCCGGCTTCGTCGACCGCGCCGCCGCCGTCGACGAGATGCTGGCCGGCCTGGATCAGGAGCCGGGCGATGACCACCGCCCGGCGACGTCGGTGGCGTCGCGCAGGCGTGCAGCCAACGCCGCGTCGAGCTGCCCCGGACGAAGACGCCAACGCCAGTTCCCCCCGGCGCGGCCGGGCACGTTCGTGCGCGCGGTGCCGTCGAGTCCGAGCACGTCCTGGGCGGGGATGACGGCCACCGCAGCCGCCGAGTCGAGCGCGATGCGGATGAGCATCCAGTGGGGTTCGGTGTCGTCTCGCCCGAGCTCGCGCACCGCGGCCTCGACGCGCGCCCGCTCACGGTCCGACGCGTCGATCCACCAGCCCGTCGACGTGTCGTTGTCGTGGGTGCCGGTGTAGACGACGTCGTCAGGTGCGATGACGCCTCGTTCCGGGTTCACCATGCCGTCGGCGAAGGCGAACTGCAGCACGACCGTCCCGGGGAACCCGAGGCTCCTCCGCAGTCGCTCCACCGGCGGCGTGATGACGCCCAGGTTCTCGGCGACGACCGCCACGTCGCCGAGGGCGTCCTTCACTGCGTCGAACACCGCACGTCCGGGCCCGCGGACCCACCGGCCCGATCGTGCGGTCCGGCTGCCGGCCGGGATCTCGTAGGCCGCCACGAACCCCCGGAAGTGGTCGATCCGGACCGCGTCGACGAGCTCGACGGCGCGTCGGAAGCGCTCGATCCACCACCGGTGGCGCTCCGCACGCATGGTGGCCCAGTCGTACACCGGCGTGCCCCAGCGCTGGCCGTCGGCGCTCCAGTCGTCGGGGGGCACGCCCCCGACCACGCCGGTCTTGAAGAGCTCGGGAGATCCCACGTGATCGGCGCTGCCGGGCGCGATTGCGAACGCCATGTCGCCGAGGATGCGCACTCCTCGCTCGGCCGCGTGCGTTCGTACGCGGTGCCACTCCCGGTCGAAGCGCACCTGGTCGGCGATCGCCCCCGGCCCGCGGTAGGCCGCCCACGCACCCGACCAGAACGGATGGGACGCCACGAAGGCCTCGATCTCCTCCGCGCCGACCACCGCCTCGCGACCGCTGATCCACGTCGGACTCCCCGCGAACGCGGAAGCAGACGCGTACGGGGATCCGAACTGGTCGGGCGGACCGAAGGGCAGGATCTGCCACCAACGCTGCCCGGCGTCGGCCAGCCAGTCCACGAAGCGGAGCGCGTCGTCTCCCAGCGTGCCGCTCGGGAGCGATGCGACGGGAAGGAGCACGCCACTCGCGCGTTCGAAGGCGGTCATCCGCCTGGCGTCGATTGGAAGTCGTGCGCGTGGGGCATGTCTGACTGGTCATGCCCAATCGGACGCCAGGAAACGCACAGGTCGCCGCGCGCGTGCGCATCTGTGACGTGACGCCACAATTGGAATGCGGGCGCTACGCGGTGAAGCGCGTCGTCGGCGAGGCCGTCGAAGTCGGCGCGACGGTGGTCGCCGACGGCCACGCGCAGGTGCGCGCCGAGGTCAGGTACCGATGCCTCGGCGTGCGCCGGTGGAACCGGATTCCGATGCTCGAAGCGGCTGACGAGCCGGATCGGTTCACCGCCGCGTTCCGCGTCGAGACGGCGGGTCGCTGGGAGTACACGATCGGCGCGTGGGTGGATGCCGCGGCGACCTGGCACGACGAGCTGCGGCGCAAGGTGGAGGCAGGCGAGACGGAGCTGAGCGCCGAGCTCGCCGACGGCGAGCAGCTGCTCGGCGTGGAGCTCCCGGACGTGGAGGCCGCGCTCGACGCACAGGCCGAGGTGCGGGTGGCCAAGACGTCGCTGGGAAAGCCGCTGGCGGTGGTCGCGGAACCGACGCTCGCCGCGTTCGGCGCCTGGTACGAGCTGTTCCCCCGGTCGTTCGGCGGCTTCGACGGTGTCAGGGCGGCGCTCCCCGAGATCGCCGATCTCGGATTCGACGTGGTCTACCTGCCGCCGATCCACCCGATCGGCACCACCAACCGCAAGGGCCGCAACAACTCGCTCGTCGCCGCGGCGGGCGATCCGGGGAGCCCCTGGGCGATCGGAGCGCCCGACGGCGGCCACACGGCGGTGCATCACGACCTCGGGACGCTCGCGGACTTCGACCACCTCGTCGAACGTGCTCGCGAGCTCGGGCTCGAGATCGCGCTCGACTTCGCGGTGCAGTGCTCGCCGGACCATCCGTGGCTCGGGAAGCATCCCGAGTGGTTCTCGTGGCGCCCCGACGGTTCGGTGAAGTATGCGGAGAACCCTCCCAAGCGATACCAGGACATCGTCAACGTCGACTTCGACAGTCCGAAGGCGAAGCAGCTGTGGGAGGCGCTCCTCGGAGTCGTCGAGCACTGGATCGACCACGGCGTGCGCGTCTTCCGCGTCGACAACCCGCACACCAAGCCGTTCGCGTTCTGGGAGTGGTTGATCGCGACCGTGCACGAGGAACATCCCGAGGTCGTGTTCCTGGCGGAGGCGTTCACCCGTCCCGCGGTCATGTCGACGTTGGCCAAGCTCGGGTTCAGCCAGTCGTACACGTACTTCACGTGGCGCAACACGCGTGAGGAGCTCGAGACCTACGTGGGCGAGCTCTCGGAGCAGACCGACTGGTTTCGGCCGAACTTCTTCGTGAACACCCCCGACATCTTCCACGAGTACCTCCAGCACGGTGGTCGTGCCGCGTTCGAGGCGCGCACGGTGCTCGCCGCGACGTTGTCGCCCTCGTGGGGGATGTACTCGGGCTTCGAGCGCGCCGACGGGGTGGCGCTCCGTCCCGGCAGCGAGGAGTACCGCGACTCCGAGAAGTACCAGTGCTCGGTCGGCCGCGTGGGTGGCGATCTCAGCCGCCTGGTCCGGCGATGCAACGAGATCCGACGTGCTTCGGACGTGTTCCGGCGCGTGGACAACGCCACGTTCGTCGACACCGCACACGAACGGATCGTCGGCTACGTCAAGGGTCGCGGGGCCGACGGGATCGTCGTGTGCGTCAACCTCGATCCTCTCGACGATGCCGAGGGGCTGGTGAGTCTCCCGCCGACGCTGGGTCTGCCGGCGCGGTTCGGTGTGGTCGATCTCCTGTCCGGCGACCGCCACGAGTGGCGGATCGGTGACAACTACGTGCGGCTCCCACCTGGGGGCGCGCACATCCTGGCGGTGCGGTGAGCACCGGTGAGCTCACCTTCCGTCGCCCCGAGCTGGGCGCGCTCCGGCGTCAGCTGGCCGCGGCCGGAGGCGGACCGGACACGCCGCGACGCTGGTTCGAGTCCGATCCGATGTGGTTCAAGCGCGCGGTCTTCTACGAGATCCACATCCGAGGGTTCGCCGACGGCAACGGCGACGGCCTCGGCGATTTCGTCGGCCTGACCGAACGGCTCGACTACCTCGAGTGGCTCGGGATCGACTGCATCTGGCTGCTGCCGTTCTACGCCTCGCCACTGCGCGACGGTGGCTACGACATCTCCGACTACTACGCGGTGCACCCCGACTACGGCACCACCGACGACTTCGCCGAGTTCGTGCAGCAGGCCCATCAGCGGCAGATCCGCGTCATCGCCGACCTGGTGATGAACCACACCTCGAGCGACCACGAGTGGTTCCAGCTCTCCCGCGCGTCGCGCGACAGCTCGTTCCGTGACTGGTATGTGTGGTCGGACACCGACGAGGGATACCCGGATGCTCGCGTCATCTTCGTCGACACCGAGTCGTCGAACTGGACGCACGACCCGGTCGCCGGTCAGTACTACTGGCATCGCTTCTTCGCGCATCAGCCCGACCTCAACTTCGACAACCCGCAGGTGCAGGACGCGCTCATCGACGTCATGCGCTACTGGCTCGACTTCGGCCTCGACGGACTGCGTCTCGACGCGGTGCCGTACCTGTTCGAGCGCGAGGGAACCGACTGTGAGAACCTCCCCGCGACCCACGACTTCCTCAAGCGGGTGCGCAAGACGATCGACGACGAGTATCCCGACCGGGTGCTGCTGGCCGAGGCCAACCAGTGGCCGTCTGACGTCGTGGAGTACTTCGGCGACGGTGACGAGTGCCACATGGCCTTCCAGTTCCCCGTGATGCCGCGGCTGTTCATGTCGATGCAGCGTGAGGAGGCCCGCCCGATGATCGACATCCTCGAACAGACGCCGGCGATCCCCGCGAACGCGCAATGGGGGCTCTTCCTCAGGAACCACGACGAGCTGACCCTCGAGATGGTGACCGACGAGGAACGCGACTACATGTACGGGGAGTACGCCAAGGATCCGCTGATGCGGTTGAACCTCGGCATCCGACGCCGTCTCGCGCCGCTGCTCGACAACGGCCGCGACGACATGGAGCTCGCGACGGCGGTGCTGTTCTCGCTCCCGGGCAGTCCGATCCTCTACTACGGCGACGAGATCGGGATGGGCGACAACATCTACCTCGGCGACCGTGACGGCGTGCGCACGCCCATGCAGTGGACCGGTGATCGAAACGGCGGGTTCTCGCGCGCCGACTTCGCCCGTCTCTACCTCCCGCCCCTGATGGACCCGGTGTACGGGTACCAGGCAGTCAACGTGGAAGCACAGCTGCGGACACCGACATCGCTGCTGCGGTGGATCCACCGGTTCATCGCGCTGCGCAAGGAGCATCCCGTGTTCGGGTGTGGGACGTACGAAGCGCTCCTGCCCGCGAACCGACACGTGTTCGCGCACGTCCGCACCTACGAGGAGGAGTCGGTGCTGTGCGTGCACAACATGGCGCGGTCGGCGCAAGCCGTCGAGCTCGACCTCTCGCGCTTCGAGGGCATGGAGCCCGAGGAGATGTTCGGACGTACCCGGTTCCCGCGTGTCGGCACGTTGCCGTACCTGCTCACCATGCCGGGTCGCGGCTTCTACTGGTTCCGGCTGAGGCCCGTCGATGACTGACGGCAGCGCGCGACTCGGCGCCGCGGGGGTCATCGAGGGCGACGTGCTCGTCCCGTACCTGCAGGAGCAGCGCTGGTACGGCGCGCATTCTCGCGAGGTGCAAGGCGCCGGCGTCGTCGACGTGGTTCCGCTCGACGACGACGGTCACCTGCGCATGGCCCTCGTCGATCTGGTGTTCGACACCGGGACCCACGATCTCTACCAGCTCCTGGTTCGTGACCATGACGGTGAGGTGTTGGAGGCAACCGGTGATCCGGCGTCGGCCACTCGGCTGGTCGAGCTCGCGGCGGCGCGCGCGGTCGTCGACGGTGGAGAGGGGCAGATCGCGTTCGACGCGATACGCCCGATCACGCCGCCCGAGGCGCCGGTGGCCCGTCAACTCGGCGTCGAGGCGTCGAACACCGTGGTCGTGGTCGGGGATCTGCTCCTCAAGACCTATCGCCACGTGCGTGCCGGGGTGAACGCGGAGCTCGACATGCTGTTGTTCTTCGCCGAGCACGGCTTCGAGCACGTGCCCGAGCTCGCCGGTTGGTACACGTACGAAGGGGAGCGCGTCCAGGCGACGCTCGGGCTGCTCCAGCGATTCGTACCCGACGCGGTCGACGGCTGGGAACTGGGCCAACGCGAACTCGCGTCGACGCCGGAATCGTTCTTCACCCTGCTCGAACGACTCGGCGAGGTCATCGGCGCCATGCACGCGGTGCTCGCATCCGATGGTTCCGATCCGTCGTTCGCGCCCGAGGATCCGACCCCGGAGAGTGCCGGGCTGGTGTCGGCCCGCATCGACGAGGAGATCGACGCCATCTTCGACGAGTTCGGCGACCGTGAAGAGCTCGCGCCGCTCGTCGGCCGGCGGAACCTGGCCCACGAGCTGGTGCTCGCGACCGCGCCATCCACCGGGCTCGGCCGCATGATCCGCACCCACGGAGACCTGCACCTCGGCCAGGCACTGTGGCGCGCCGGCGTCGAAACGGCCGGCGACTGGATGGTCATCGACTTCGAAGGCGAGCCGACGCGTGCAGCCGCGACGCGACGGCAGAAGACGGCACCGCTCCGAGACGTCGCCGGCATGCTGCGCTCCTTCTCGTACCTGGCGAGCGCCGCGCGCCGTCACGGGACCGACGTTCCCGACGAGTGGGTGCACGAAGCCCGGTGCCGGTTCCTCGACGCGTACCGCGCCTCGCCGGCGGTGGCGGTGCTGCCGTCGTCGCTCGAGGCCCAGGGCCAGCAGCTCACGATGTTCGAGCTCGAGAAGGCGTTCTACGAGCTGCGCTACGAGATGGATCATCGTCCCGACTGGGTCGACATCCCCGTCGACAGCATCATCGCTCTCCTCGAGGGGACCGACACGTGACCCGGATCCTGGACCCGGCGATCGAGCACGCGTTCGACCGGGTGGTCGCGCGCACACAGCACGACCCGCACCGGCTGCTCGGCATCCATGCTGCACCTGACGGCGCCGTCGTGCGCGTCTACGAGCCCCGCGGCGGTGTGCCGGCGCTCGTGGTCGATGACCAGGTGTCGTCGATGCGGTGCGTCGATCGTCGCGGCCTCTTCGAGCTCTCGGTACCCGGAGGCTGCGCCCGCGCGCCGTACCGGGTGCTGCGCCCGGGAGCCGACGAACCGGTCGACGACCCGTACCGATTCCTGCCGGCGCTCGGTGACCTCGACCTCCACCTGTTCGGCGAAGGACAGCACCGCGAGCTCGGCCACGTCCTCGGCGCCCAGGTGCGCGAGCACGATGGCGTCCTCGGCGCGTCGTTCGCGGTGTGGGCACCGGCCGCGCACTCGGTCGCGTTGGTCGGTGACTGCACGCAATGGGACGACCGCGTCCTCCCGATGCGCTCGCTCGGCGCGAGCGGTGTGTGGGAGCTGTTCGTGCCCGGAGTCGGCGACGGGATGCGATACAAGTTCGCGGTCCACGGAGCCGATGGCACGGTGCGCCTGCACGCCGATCCGGTGGCCGCGTGGAGCGAGGTCGCGCCGGCGAACGCCTCCGTCGTGTTCAGCTCCTCGTTCGACTGGGCGGACGCAACGTGGATGGCACGACGCGCGTCCGAGGTGTCTGCGCCGCGCCCGATGTCGGTGTACGAGGTGCATCCCGGCTCGTGGCGGCCGGGACTCGACTGGCGCGCGCTCGCCACCGAGCTCGCCGACTACGTGACCGACCTCGGGTTCACCCACGTCGAGCTCATGGCGGTTCTCGAGCACCCGTTCAGCGGCTCATGGGGTTACCAGGTCACGGGCTACTACGCGCCTTCGGCGCGCTGGGGCACACCCGACGACTTCCGCGCCTTCGTGGACGAATTGCATCGTCGTGACATCGGGGTGATCGTCGACTGGGTCCCTGCGCACTTTCCGCGGGACGACTGGGCGCTCGCTCGCTTCGACGGCACCGCGCTCTACGAGCACGACGACCCACGACAGGGCGCACATCCCGACTGGGGCACGCTCATCTTCAACTACGGCCGCACCGAGGTGCGGAACTTCCTCCTCGCGAGCGCAGCGGCGTGGGTGCGCGACTTCCACGTCGACGCGCTCCGTGTCGACGCGGTCGCGTCGATGCTCTACCTCGACTACTCGCGTGAGCCGGGCGAGTGGTTGCCGAACATACGCGGGGGGCGCGAGAACCTCGACGCGGTCCGGTTCCTCCGCGACCTCAACTCGTGGCTCCCCGACGTCGCGCCCGGTGCGTACGCGATCGCCGAGGAGTCCACCGCGTGGCCGGGCGTGACGACGCCGGTGCGCGACGGTGGCCTCGGCTTCGGTCTGAAGTGGAACATGGGTTGGATGCACGACACGCTCGAGTACTTCCAGCGAGAGGCGATCCACCGGCGTTTCCACCAGGACGAGCTGACGTTCGCGATGGTCTACGCGTACAGCGAGCGCTACGTCCTGCCGCTGTCGCACGACGAGGTCGTGCACGGCAAGCGTTCGTTGGTCGGGCGCATGCCCGGGGACCGTTGGCAGCAGTTCGCCAACCTGCGCGCGTTGTACGCGTACATGTGGGCACACCCCGGCAGGAAGTTGCTCTTCATGGGCGGAGAGCTCGCCCAGGAACACGAGTGGGACCACGAGCACGCGCTCGACTGGCCGGCGCTCGACGTGCCCGGTCATCGTGGCGTCCAGTCCCTCGTGCGAGACCTCAACCACCGGTATCGTGCCGAACCCGCGCTCTGGGCGGGCGACGACGATCCGCAGGCGTTCAGTTGGCTGGAGGGCACCGACGCCGACCACAACGTGTTCGCGTTCGTGCGCCATGATCCGAGCGGGGGACGTCCGGTGGTGTGCGTCGCCAACCTCTCACCGGTGCCGCGTCACGAATACGGCATCGCGCTCCCAGCGGCGGGGGACTGGGAGGAGCTGATCGACACGGACTCGCGCTTCTACGGCGGATCCGACGTCGGCAACGGCGGCTCGGTGACGGTGACGGCGTCCGGCGACAGTCAGGCGCGCCTCGTGTTGCCCCCACTCGGCGTGCTCTGGCTCGCGCCACACGTCGGGAGCCCGTGACGCGGTTCCCGCGTCTCGGCGCGGTCGTCGACGGCGACGACGTCACCCACACCGTCTGGGCGCCGGACGCGAAGCTCGTCGAGCTCGTCACTCAGGAGGGGGCTCGTGCACTGACGCGGTCTGGCGACGGCACCTGGACGGTCACCCTCACCGGAGCGCACGACGACGCGTACCGATTTCGGATCGACGCCACCCGCACGCTTCCAGATCCGATGTCGCGGGCCCAGCCCGAAGGCGTACTCGGACCTTCCGCGGTCGTCGATCCGACGCGCTTCGTGTGGACCGACCAGCAGTGGCAGGGCGTCGCGCTCGCCGACCTGGTGCTGTACGAGCTGCACGTCGGCACCTTCACCGATGCGGGCACGTTCACCGCGACGGTCGACCGGTTCCCCGAGCTCGTCGAGCTCGGAGTCACGGCCATCGAGCTGATGCCGGTGGCCACTTTCCCCGGTCGCTTCGGGTGGGGGTACGACGGGCTGTACACGTCGGCACCCCATCCTGCGTACGGTGGGCCGGAAGATCTGGCCCGCCTGGTCGATCGGGCCCACGCGCTCGGGTTGGGCGTCGTGCTCGACGTGGTCTACAACCACCTCGGTCCGGGCGCCGACGCATTGACCGCGTTCGCGCCGTACACCGACGCTGCGCACGACACCTTCTGGGGCCCCGCAGTGGCGTTCGGGCGACGGGGCGTGCGCGAGTGGGCGATCCAGAACGCGGAGCAATGGGTGCGCGACTACCACGTCGACGGCCTGCGTCTCGACGCGGTGCATGCCATCGTCGACGACAGCCAACCGCACATCGTCAGTGAGCTCGGCGACCGCGTTCGCGGCGAACGCGACAGCACGCTCGTGATCGCAGAGATGGAGACCGGCGACCTCCGCCCCATCCACGAGTGGCACTGCGACGCACAGTGGGGTGACGACCTCCATCACGCCGTCCACGTGCTGCTCACCGGGGAGCACGACGGCTACTACGCCGGCTACGGGACGGTCGCCCAGGTCGCCCAGGAGTTCGAGGGCCGCGATGCCACGCGCCTCGTGGTGTGCGGGCAGAACCACGATCAGGTCGGCAATCGCGCCTTCGGTGAACGGTTGCGCGGTCGTCAGCTACGGCTCGCCGCGTTCTGCAGCATCCTCGCGCCGGGGGTCCCGCTCCTGTTCATGGGTGAGGAGTACGACGAGTCGCACCCCTTCCTGTTCTTCGCCGACCACATCGACCCGGAGATCGCCCGCGCCACCCGCGAGGGGCGACGGCGCGAGTTCGCCTCGTTCGCGTCGTTCGCGCATGCCGAAGTGCCCGATCCGGGGGCACTCGACACGTTCGCGCAGTCGAAGCTCGATCCCGCGGCGGGTGACCCTGGCCACCGTGAGTACTACCGTCACTTGCTCGAACTGCGGCGTGCGCTGCCCGCCGGACCGGTGCGGACGGTCGTCGACGAGGACGCCCGATTCCTGCGCGTGTGGCGCGGTGACGTGCAGCTGCTCGCGAACTTCTCCGACGTCGAGCAGCACGGCGTCGGTCCGTGGGAGGGACGGGTGCGATGAACGACCTGTGGCCGGGGCGCCCGTTCCCGCTGGGGGCGGTCTGGGACGGCGACGGCACGAACTTCGCGGTGTTCTCCGAGCACGCCGAAGGCGTGGAGCTGTGCCTCTTCGACCGCGACGACCACGAGACGCGTGTCACGATGCGCGAGCGCACCGCCTTTCACTGGCATTGCTACCTGCCCGGCATCGGTCCGGGCCAGCGCTACGCGTACCGGGTGCACGGTCCGTACGAGCCCGAGGCCGGTCATCGGTTCAACGCGCGCAAGTTGCTGATCGATCCGTACGCCAAGGCCATCGACGGGCCGGTCGGATACAGCATCGCCAACGTGCTGCCCTACGTCCCCGACAGCGACGACACCGACCTGGTACCCGACGACGAGGACGACCAGGACGCGATTCCGAAGTCGGTCGTCGTCTCCGAGCACTTCGACTGGGAGGGCGACCGGCTGCCGCGGACGCCGTGGAACGAGACGATCATCTACGAGGCCCACGTGCGGGGATTCACCCGCTGCCACCCGAATGTCCGAGAGGACCTGCGGGGCACGTACGCCGCGCTCGCCTCCGACGAGGCCGTCGCTCACTTCACGGAGCTCGGGGTGACCGCGATCGAGTTGCTGCCGGTGCACCACATCGCCGACGAGGCGGCGCTCGTCGACAGGGGGCTGAGCAACTACTGGGGCTACAGCTCGATCGGCTACCTCGCCCCGCACTCCGAGTACGCGGCGACCGGTCGCCGGGGTCAGCAACTCGCCGAGTTCAAGGGCATGGTGAAGGCGCTCCACGCCGCCGGCATCGAGGTGATCCTCGACGTCGTCTACAACCACACCGCCGAGGGCAACCACCTCGGTCCGATGTTGTCGTTCCGCGGGATCGACAACGCGTCGTACTACCGGTTGTCGCCCGAGGATCCGCGCTACTACGTCGACTACACGGGGACCGGCAACAGCCTCAACCCGGTGAGTCCCAACGTGCTGCGGCTCATCATGGACTCGTTGCGCTACTTCGTGGTCGAGTGCCACGTCGACGGGTTCCGGTTCGACCTCGCCTCGGCGCTCGCGCGCGAGTTCCACGAGGTGAACCGGCTCTCGGCGTTCTTCGACATCATCTTCCAGGACCCGGTGCTCTCGCAGGTGAAGCTCATCGCGGAGCCGTGGGACGTCGGCGAGGGCGGGTATCAGGTCGGCAACTTCCCGGTGTTGTGGACCGAGTGGAACGGTCCGTACCGCGACACCGTGCGCGACTACTGGCGCGGCGTCGCGCCCGTCGGTGAGTTCGCGACCCGCTTCGCCGGGTCGGCTGACCTCTACGAGCGCGACGGCCGTCGGCCCTTCGCGTCGATCAACTTCGTCACCGCGCATGATGGCTTCACGCTCGCGGATCTCGTGTCGTACAACGACAAGCACAACGAGGCGAACCTCGAGGACAATGCCGACGGCAGCGACGACAACCGCAGTTGGAACTGCGGAGTCGAAGGCGAGACCGACGACCCCGACGTGCTCGAGCTCCGAGCCCGCCAGCAGCGCAACTTCCTCACCACGTTGTTCCTGTCGCAGGGCGTGCCGATGCTGCTCGCGGGGGATGAGCTGGGACGCAGCCAGGGCGGCAACAACAACGCGTACTGCCAGGACAACGAGATCTCGTGGCTCGACTGGGACCTCGACGACGCCGACTGCTTGCTCCACGCGTTCACGAGGCGGCTCACCAAGTTCCGTCACGACCATCCGGTGGTGCGGCGCGAGACGTTCTTCGGCGGCGAGCCCGACAGCCAGGGGCTCCCCGACATCTGGTGGTTCCGGCCCGACGGCCGCCGGATGGCCCGGCGTGACTGGGAGGTGCCCGGCGGCCCCGTGGGCGTGTTCCTCAACGGCGACGCGATCCGCTCGACCACCCCGCGCGGCGAGCCGGTCCACGACGATTCGTTGATCATGCTGTTCAACGCGCGGTACGAGGCGATCGACCTGGTGCTGCCGCCGCGTCGGTTCGGCGCCCGCTGGCAGGTCGATCTCTCCACCACGTCGGCCGAGGCCGAAGGCCGCGAGTACACCGCGCGACAAGCCGTGTCGGTGGGGGAGCGCTCGGTCGTGGTGTTGAGCCGGCGCCGATGACGCCGCTGGTCGCCACCTACCGCCTGCAGCTGGGACCGGACCTGACGTTCGCCGACGCTGCCGCGCTCGTCCCCTACCTGCGCGATCTCGGCGTGAGCCACCTCTACCTCTCGCCGGTGCTGCAGGCGCGCCGGGGCTCGACCCATGGCTACGACGTGGTCGATCCGCGCCGCGTGTCGGACGCGCTCGGAGGCGAGTCGGGCCTGCGGGATCTCGCCGTTGCCGGTCTGGACCTGCTCGTCGACATCGTGCCCAACCACATGGCCGTGTCCGACGAGAACCCGTTCTGGACCGACCCTGAACTGCGAGCGAAGTACTTCGACCTCGATTCTGAGGGCGGGCACCGCCGCTTCTTCGACATCGACGAGCTCGCCGGTGTGCGGGTGGAGGACCCCGACGTGTTCGCCGTGACCCACGGCAAGATCGTGGAGCTGGTGAGCGAGGGGGTCATCGCCGGCGTGCGTGTCGACCACGTCGACGGTCTCGCCGACCCGGCCGGGTACCTGCAGCGCCTCCGGCAGGCCGGCGTCGAACACGTGTGGGTGGAGAAGATCGTCGAACCGGGGGAGATCCTGCCGACCTGGCCGGTCGACGGCACGACCGGATACGAGTTCCTGGTCGACGTCGACGCGCTGTTCGTCGACCCCGACGGTCGCGATGCACTCGATGCGGCGGTCGGTGACCGGCGGGCGTTTCGAGAGATCGGCGCCGAGGCCAAGGCCGAGCAGGTGCGCACGACGTTCCAGCCCGAGGTGCGCAGGTTGCGGCAACTGGCCGATGTCGACGGGCTCGAGGCCGGCCTCGGCGCGCTCCCGGTGTACCGCACCTACCTCGATCCCGATTCCCGGGCCGCTTCGGAGCAGGACGCCTCCGCCCTGACCGCGCTCCCGCCCGCCGTCGCCGCCGCGATGCGCAACCCGGATGCCGCGCCGCCCGAGTTCGTGGTGCGCTTCCAGCAGACCACCGGCGCAGTCATGGCCAAGGGCATCGAAGACACCGCGATGTACCGCGACATGCGGCTGCTGTCGTTGAACGAGGTCGGCGGCGATCCCGACCGGTTCGGGATCTCGGTCGAAGCATTCCATCGGACCAATCAGCGCCGACTCGAGTCGTGGCCCAACGCGCTGCTCGCTGCGACCACCCACGACACGAAGCGCAGCGCGGACGTGCGGGCGCGCATTGCGGTGCTCTCCACCATGGGCGACCGGTGGCTCGATGTCGTCGAGTGGTGGCGGACCCGGTGCGCCGAGCAGGCGACGGACGCCGACGCACCGGATGCCGACGAGCAGCTCTTCGCCCTGCAGACGTTGGTGGGAACCTGGCCGTTATCGCGGGCGCGCCTCGACCGGTATCTCGTGAAGGCGTTCCGCGAGGCGAAGCGCCACACCGCGTGGGTCGATCCCGACGAGGTGTGGGAGCGGGCCGTGCTGGAGGTGTTCGCGCGGGCGATGGCCGATCCGGGCTTCGACGAAGCGTTCGTGCCGTTCGTCGTCGACGTGATCCATCGCGCCGATCGCATCTCGCTCGGTGCGCTCGTGCTGCGGATCACCGCGCCCGGCGTGCCCGACGTGTACCAGGGTGACGAGCTGTGGAACCACCTGCTGGTCGATCCCGACAACCGTCGTCCGGTCGACTGGTCACTGCGGCGGCTGCTGCTGGACCACCAGCTCCGGTGCGGCGCGGTGGACCGCTTCACCGCGAAGCTGTTCACCATGCGGGTCCTGTTCGACCTGCGGGCGCGGCTCGCCGGCTTCACCGAGCTCGCCTACCAGCCGCTCGACGCGCCCCGCGACGTGTGTGCGTTCGGTCGCGGTTCGGGCGAGGCACCCGACCTCGTCGTCGCCGTGCCGCTCCGTCCTGGCGCCGAGGTGGCACTGCCGGCAGCCGTCGCCGACCTCCCGTGGGTCGACGTGCTCGAGCCCCTCGACGCGATCTACGGCGCACACCGTCCGGGTGTGTTCGCGCGCGCCGACGAGGTCGGTTGAGCTCGTGCATGTGGCTCAGGGTGCGAAGCCGCCGCGGTACTCGGTGGGTGTCTGCCCGGTGAGGTCGCGAAAGGCAGCCTGGAAGGCGGAGAGCGACGAGTAGCCGACGTCCATTGCGATCTGGGTGACCGAGTGGTCCGTGCCGGCGAGGTGCTCGATCGCGCGCAGGACCCGCAGACGTCGAAGCGTGGCTCTCCAGGTCATGCCGAGCTCCTGCTCGAATCGTCGGGCGAGCGATCTCGACGCCAGACCGACCTCGTCGGCGATGTCGACGAATCGTGGATCGTCGGCCAGTCGCGCCGTCGTGATCGCGAGGGCTCGACGAACTTCCGCGGAGCTCCCGGTGGGCATGTGGGTCGGGCTCGGGTGCTCGGCGAGCGCCCACGTTGCTGCGGAAAGGGCTCGGAACATGGCGAGCGCGTACTCGTCGAGCTGCGCATCTTCGTTGGTCCACTGCGAGCACTCGGTGAGCAGGGAGCGGGCAAGCGGTGTCAGGTCGACGACAGCGAGAGGGGCGCGAGGTGTCGGCGCGAACGTCGTGTCGAAGAGCACCGACGCCGTCGTGACCGGTTGCGGGATCGTGACCTGGATCGACACGCCGGCACGGATGAGTGCCGCGCGAGCCGGCGGAAGCGACCAGCTGGTCCCGTCGACCTCGAGCCGCAACGCGCCGCGGGAGGCGGCGAGCAGGTAGTGCCGGTCGACGCACAAGGATTGCGCCGCGGCCGGTTCGAACTCGCGGACGAAGCTGAAGGCCGGGCTGTGCACGCCGTCAACTATTGCCGTTCATGCCACCGTCTCGACCAACTCGACCTGGAACCGGCGACTCGACGGTGCCGCGGTCATCAACGGACGCAGGATCTCACCGGAGCGCACGAACGCATCCGAGGTCAGGTAGTCGTCGAAGGACGCCTGGTCGATCCACTCGTGCACCACGGTGACGCCCGTGTCGTTCCGACGGTCGGTGAAGACGCGGAACGCGACGCAACCGGGCATGGCGCCCACGACCGTTTGCTCGCGTTCGAGTTGCGCGACGGCCGTCGGTCGATCGGCGGCCGCGGTCGAGAAGTCGACGATGGCGATGAAGGCGGGAGTTGTCATGCGTCCATCGTGCAACCGGCCGAACGACGGTGCCGCCGCCGAACGGACGCAGACACGCTCTGAACGGACACACGCAATCTGTCACACGGCAGTGAGGCCGTGGTTGGCCTTGACCGTTCGACGACGGTGTCGGCCCCCTGAGCGCCGTCGACGTCGTCAGTCGCTCGGCGCTGCCATCGAGGCCGCGAGCAGCGCCTGGTTCTCCTCATGGGTCATGGTCAGCGTGATGGAGCTGAGCCGCCAGCCCGCGGGTGTGCGCACAGCAACATCGTCGTAGAAGCCGACGACCAGCCAGCAGTTCGGTCCGCCCGCCGCGACCTCGAGGGGCGCCCAGTGCTCGGCGCGGACGTGCGCGTGGATGGTCGCGCGGTCCCCCTCGACGGTGATGCGATGGTTGGTGATCGAGTGATGGGTTGCGGTCCAACCGGCGAAGACCTCCTTCGTCCGTCGGCACCACTCGTCGCGGCTGAACGTCGTGACCGGAGTGCCGAGGGAGCTGAAGTCGCAGATGATCTCGTCGCAGAACACCTGTCGCGGCAGCTCGTCCCAGTTCTTCGTGTCGGGCACGTTGGCGTAGCGGCTCATGAGCTCTACGAGCTCGTCGCGGTCATGGCGTTCGGTCATCGGGCCCTCCGTCGCACTCGTGGCCGTCCAGCACGGTACGCGCGAGGCTCGGCGGATGCTCCTCGTCGATGCTGCGAACGTCGTCGGGTCACGCCCGAACGGTTGGTGGCGTGACCGCCCCGGTGCTGCACGCGATCTGGTGGCTCGCGTCCGGCGTGGTGTGGTGGACGGCGACCTGTCGCGACCGATCGTGGTGGTCTTGGAGGGGCAGGCGAAGCGGGGTGTCGAACAGGGCATCGAGACGGCGTCGAAGTCGTCCACGCGCCGGGCGAAGGTGACGACACCCTCGTCGCCGTCGCGGCCGAGAGCGACGAATCGGTCGTGCTCGTCTCCGCCGATCGTCAGCTCGGCGAACGGGTGCGCGCCGTCGGTGCCGACGTTGTCGGGCCGACATGGTTGTTGGACCGGTTGCCTTCGTAGACGGGGTTCACACCGCGCGGGCCGCTACTGTCCGACGCCTTCCCGAGCGGCAGGGCAGGAGCGTGAGGTTCGATGTCGAAGACACCGGTACGTCGTGCGCGGCGCAGAGCGCGGGCGATGTCCGTGGCGCTCGGGATCGCGGTCGGCATGGTCGCCAGCGTCACGACCGCCGGCGTTGCGTCCGCCGCGTCGGACACCGGTGCCGTCACCGCGATCTTCGTCCAGCCGATCCACGACGCGCAGGTCGTGCGCGGCGACGACGGCAAGGACCACATCGAGTACGACCTGCTCGTCGTCAACGTGTTCGACAGCCCCGTGACGCTGACGAGCGTGACCGCCCTCGGGGCTGGCGGCAAGCAGCTCACGCAACTCGGAGGCGCCGAGCTCGATGCCGCCACCGAGACGCTCTACGACAAGACTCCGTCGGCGACCATCCCTGATTCGGCCGCGGTCGCGGTGAACGTCGACGTCGCGGTGGCGCCGGGCACGGTGCCGAAGCAGATCGGCAACCAGGTCGCCTACACGCTTGCACCGGACACGCCGAGCGCGCCGCTCATCGGCTCGTTGGAGATCGACGGCCCCACGGTCAAAATCGACCGGACGAAGGCGACGGTGATCCAGCCGCCGATGCACGGCGACGGATGGCTCGCGACGACCGCGTGCTGTGCACCGAACCTGCATCGCAGCCTCCGCCTCGCGGTCAACGGCACTCAGATCGAGACCGGCGAGGCCTTCGCGGTCGACTGGGGGCTGGTGAAGGACAACTCCCTCTACGCCGGCGACGGCACGCAGAACGAGGACCACTACGCCTACGGCGCCGATGTGCTCGCGGTCGCCGACGGCAAGGTGGTCTTCATCCAGGAAGGCAAACCGGAGGAGACGCCGTACCAGGCGCAGCCGGCGACCGACATCACCGACTTCGGCGGCAACAAGGTGATCCTCGAGATCGCACCGCACGTGTACGCGGCGTACGCGCACCTGGCGACCGGCACCGTCGCGGTGGAGGTCGGCGACACGGTCAAGGCCGGCGACGTGGTGGCGAAGCTCGGGAACACAGGACCGTCGCAAGGCGCGCACCTGCACTTCGGGCTGCTCGACAAGCCCGACCTGGCCACCGGGCGCAGCCTGCCGTTCGTGATCGACCGTTACACCCTGGCGGCCACGGTCGACTTCGCGACGTCGGAGGCCAACACCCTGCAGATCACGCCGGAGTCGAAGAAGGTCCGCGACGCCTACCCGCTCTACGGGGGCATCCAGAACTTCCGCTGACCACCCGGTGAATCGGCGATCTGCCGGCGTTGCCGACCCTCACGACGCTTCGAGGGCGAAGGTGTCGTGCTCGCGGCCGAAGTCGTCGCGGCGCTGCAGGTTCCGCGCCTGTTCGTTGAGCGCATGGCGGTCGCGGCGCGTGATCTCGGGATCGGACTCGGGGGCGGCGTCGCCCGCGCGCGCAGCGAGCGAGAAGCTGGTGTAGGCAACCCGCCGTTCACGCGACACCGGCGGACGGCTCATGTGGTGCGTGCACGAGCAGTGCACGGTCACGTCGCCGGTGCGCGTCGGCAGCGGGATGCGCGGCAGGTCGAAGCCCTTGTGCAGCCCGGTGCCCTGGGTGTTCGCGCGATGCGAGCCGGCGACCACGCCGAGCTCGCCGCTCTCGGCGTCGGCGCCGGTGATCGAGATGCCGGCGGTGAGTGCACAGCATCGACGTGAGTGCCCACCCATTGTGCAGTCCTTGTGCCACGACACGTCGGAGATGCCGTCGACCACGCCGACCTTCTTCCAGAGTCCCTCGGCGCCGTCGTCTTCCAACTCGGCGCGCTGCACCATCGCGTCCTCGGTGAGCGCGCCGATGACGCGGAAGCGGTCGCTCGCCATCAGTTCGCTCAAGGTCGGTGACTTGCGGTTGAAGCCCAGGATCCGCGACGGATACCAACCGGCGTCGTTGCGTGCCCACCACGACGCGCCGTCGTCGCGCTCGGCGTCGGCGGCCGCGGCGTCGAGGTCGGCCGAGACCGCGGCCATCTCGTCGTCGGTGAACACACCTTCGAAGTGGAGGAACCCGGCTTGGGCGAGGAAGTGGCCGACCTCGTCGCGCGAGTCGTCGATGCGGAACGACTGGTGGAGGTCGAGCGCGTTGCCGTCGCGCGCGGTGAAGGCCACCGACCCGGGCTCGTACACCGGTCGTTCGTCGAGCACCGCGCGCAACACGGGCTCCCACGCGATGAACTGATCCGCGGTGCCGTGCACCATGTCGATCCGTCCCGCCATCACGAGTCCGAACGACGACGTCACGTCTTGCATCAGCTCGGAGAACGCCGTCGCGTCGAGGGCGACCACCGCGCCGTCGCCCGCGCCCTCGTGCACCGCGAGTCGGTCGCCATCCACGGTGAGGTGACCGACGGTGTCGTCCATCTCGAACCCGAGGGGAGTGAGCTCGAGCACGTCGACGCCGCGGGCGCCGAGACGCCCGGTCTCACGGAGCACGTCGGGGAGTCCGTCGTGGAGCCACGACCGCGTCAGCGGTTGTGCGTCGCCGATGAACCGGCTGCGGACGTCGATGGTGCTCACGGGGCCTCCTCGGATGGTTCAGGGGAAGCGTCGCGCTCAACGGCCGGCCGAGCAAGGAACCACCCGTCTGGTCGAGACGGCGGGGTTACCCTCGACCCATGTCGGTGACGAACCAGCGGGCGACGTGTCCGGGCCCACTCGTGGAGAGCACGCCCGGATCGGGTGAATGCGCACGCGGTGACGAGTGCGAGGTGCTCGCCCTGCAGCAGGACTACCTGGCGTACCGCAACGCACACATGCGGGTCACCACCGAGTGGCAGCGACGCCGCGACTGAGCGGCGATCCATCCCGCGATTGTTCTCGCCGAGGATGTCGAGAACTCGCGACCAGCTCCGTCCCTGGGGTGCACGTGGCCGACCGGGCCACCGTCACACAAGGAGAACACCATGGCCAAGTACCTGTTGCTCAAGCACTACCGGGGCGCTCCTGCTCCCGCCAACGACATCCCGATGGACCAGTGGAAGCCCGAAGAGGTCGAGGCCCACATCAAGTTCATGCAGGACTTCGGCGCTCGGCTCGAGGCCAGCGGCGAGCTCGTCGACGCGCAGGCGCTGTCGCCCGAGGGCACGTGGGTGCGCTACGACGGTGAAGGGCGACCGGCGGTGGTCGACGGCCCGTTCGCCGAGACCAAGGACCTGATCGCCGGATGGATGGCGATCGACGTCGACAGCTACGAGCGCGCCGTCGAGCTCGCCGGTGAGCTGTCGGCAGCACCCGGTGCCAACGGTGAGCCCATCCACGAGTGGCTCGAGGTCCGGCCGTTCATGGCCGCGCCGCCCAACGTCACCGAGTGACGGTGGACGACGTCGAGCTCCGCGGGCTCGTCCCGCGGGTGCTGAGCGTCCTCGTCCGTCGCGGCGCCGACTTCGCGACGGCCGAGGACGCGGTCCAGGAAGCGCTCATCCGAGCGCTCTCCACGTGGGGTGACGAGCCGCCCACCGATCCGACCGGGTGGCTCGTCACCGTCGCGTGGCGCGCCTTCCTCGACATGACGCGATCGGAGACCGCGCGCCGCGATCGGGAGGTCCGCTACGAGACCGAACCGCCCACCGTCGCGATCCCCGGCGCCGACGACACGCTGCGCCTCTACTTCCTCTGCGCGCACCCCGACCTCACACCGTCGTCGGCGGTCGCGCTCACGCTCCGCGCGGTGGGCGGCCTCACGACGCGTCAGATCGCGCAGGCGTACCTCGTGCCCGAACCCACGATGGCGCAGCGCATCAGCCGGGCCAAGCGCACGGTCGATCAGGCGGGTGTGGATCGTCCCGGTGACGCGCGCACGGTGATGCGGGTGCTGTACCTCGTGTTCAACGAGGGCTACTCCGGCGACGTCGACCTCGCGGCCGAGGCCATCCGACTCACCCGGCAACTCGTGGCGCTCACTGACGACGCCGAGGTCGACGGTCTCCTCGCGCTCATGCTCCTGCACCATGCCCGCCGCCGTAGCCGCACGCGAGACGACGGCAGCATCGTGCCGCTCGCGGAGCAGGACCGCAGCGAGTGGGACACCGCGCTCATCACCGAGGGCGTCGACATCCTGCAGGCTGCGCTGGCGCGCGATCGGATCGGTGAGTATCAGGCCCAAGCTGCGATCGCGGCACTCCATGCCGACGCGCTGAGGGTCGAAGACACCGACTGGGTCCAGATCGTGGAGTGGTACGACGTGCTGCTCCAGCTCGCCGACACGCCGATCGTCCGGCTCAATCGTGCCGTCGCGGTGGGCGAGGCCGACGGGGCGCGCGCCGGACTGGCTGCGCTCGCCGCGGTCGACGACGACGTCCCGCGGCGCGAAGCGGTCGCCGCCTACCTGCACGAGAAGAGTGGTGACCTCGAGCTCGCTGCCCGTCTGTACGCCGACGCGGCGCGCAACGCGCCGAACCTCGCCGAACGCGACCACCAGACCCGCCAAGCCGCACGCCTCAACCAGCAGCTCCAACGCCATCGCTGACCCGGAGCCTGTACTCGGATGTGCCCGTGTGCGGTGAGCGTGGAGTCGTCGTGTCAGCTGGTTGCCGGCGTGACATCGGGCACGACGACGTCGCCGTCGACCAGGTTGGGCTCGTGTGCGACGAGATCGATGTCGTCGGGGTGCGTGCGCGCCCGCGCCGGCAACCAGATCAACACACCGACGCCACCGATCACCGCGATCGCGGCGGCGACGAGCACCGCCGCGTGCATGCCGGTGACGAAGCTGTGCTGCGCGGCGTCGACGATTCGTTGCGCGAACGGTCTGGCCGACGGCGAGTCACGCGCGACACCGAGCGCGCTGCCGAGCGAATCCTCGACCTTGGCGAGCAACGAACCCGGGATGTGGTTGCGCAGGAGGTCACCGACCTTCGGGCGGAACGCCGACGCCAGGATCGAGCCGAGCAGCGCGACACCGACCGCACCGCCGACCTGACGCGTGGTGTCGTTCATCGCCGAGCCGACGCCCGCCTTCGCGCGCGGCAACGACCCCATGATCGACTCCGTCGCCGGCGCGACCACGTGCGCCATGCCGAACGCGCTGAGCGCGGTGATCGCGATCACCCACCACGCCGCGGTGTCGGTCTGGAACGTCGCCATGAGCACGAGCGACACCGCCAAGATGAACAGTCCGGTCGCGACCACCGCTTTGTTGCCGAACATGCGGACCCACCGTGTCGACAGAGGGGCGAAGATCATCAGCACGATCGACTGCGGGACGAACACCGCCCCGGCCTCGACGGTCGAGTAGCCCAGCACCTGCTGCGTGTACTGCGTGAGCAGGAAGATGGTGCCGAACAAGGCGAGGAACGCCAGCGTGATCGCGCCGCTCGCCGCCGAGAACCGTGGGTTCTCGAAGAAGCGGACGTCGAGCATCGGGTTGGAGCACTTCAGCTCCCACACGAAGAACGCGGCCAGGATCGCGCCGCCCACGATGAAGCCGCCGAGGACCGTCGTCGACGTCCACCCGTTGCTCGGGCCCTCGATGATCGCCCAGAGCAGGATCGCGAGACCGGCGATCGAGAGGAACGAGCCGAGCGGGTCGAGCTTGCCTGCGTGCGGGTCCTTGGAATCAGGGACGAGGAGGAACCCGAGGACCAACGCGATGCAGACGACGGGGACGTTCACGAGGAACACCGAGCCCCACCAGAAGTGCTGCAACAGCACCCCGCCGACGATCGGCCCGATCGCGATGCCGATGGCCGACACGCCGGCCCACACCCCGATCGCCTTGGCCCGTTCCCGCGGATCGTGGAACACGTTGGTGAGCACCGACAGCGTCGCGGGCATGATCGCCGACGCGCCGATGCCCATCAGCGCGCGGGTGCCGATCAACACGGTCGCCGACGGCGCGAAGGCGGACATCGCGGAGCCGATGCCGAAGATGACCAGGCCGATGGTGAGCGCGCGGTACCGACCGAAGCGGTCGCCGAGCGAACCCGACGTCAGCAGCAGACCGGCGAACACGATGGTGTAGGCGTCGACGATCCACTGCAGCTCGCTGGCCGATGCGCCCAGGCCGCCCGCGCTCGTCGGCTTCGCCAGCGTGGGGATGGCGACGTTGAGGATCGTGTTGTCGATCCCGATCACCATCAGGCTCAGGCACAGGACGAGCAGCGTCAACCAACGCCGACGGTGCGCGACCGTGGGATCGGAGAGGCGCCCGAGCATCGAGTTCTCCCAGCAGAGTCGGGGGGACGGCAGACTGTTACGGCGCGACGCCGTATCGAAATGAAGCTACCCGCAGCGGAAGGTGACACCGGTGGGTGATTCCCGGTTCGTGGTGCAGCTGCACGACGCCACCACCCTGCACTTCGACGTCCGGCTCGAGCTCGACGGTGTCCTGCGGTCGTGGGCCGTGCCCAAGGGGCCGTCGCTCGACCCGGGCGTCAAGCGCCTCGCGGTCCCCGTACCCGACCACGAGCTCGCGGCCGGAGACTTCGAGGGTGTGCACGAGGGGGCCCGACGGGGGACCGGTGCGGTGATCATCTGGGACGAGGGCACGTTCGAGCTCGTACGGGCCACGCCGACCCACCTCTCTTTTGTCCTGCACGGCACCAAGCTCCACGGCGGCTTCGCGCTCACCCAGACGGGCGACCACCGGTGGATCCTGGTGAAGACGGTCGACGACGAAGCCCGGCGGGGATCGGACGTGGTGGGCGAGGAGCCGGCGAGCGTGCGGAGCGGACGGACCTGGGAGCAGATCGCCCAGCGTGGCAAGCTGCGGGCATGACTCGTCTGCATCACGTGAACTTGGGAGTGCCGGAGGACGGCGCCGACGCCGAGGCCGACTTCCTCGTCGGTGTGCTCGGCTACCGCAAGGTCGTGCCGTCGGCGATGGCACAGGGCTTCGGCGCGCGCTGGTACGAGACCGACGACGGCACCCAGGTGCACCTGAGCCCCGATCCCGACCACCGGCCTGCGGCGCGTGCGCACACTGCGCTCGAGATCGGTGACGAGCTCGAAGTGGTGGCGGGGCGACTGCGCGACGCCGGCGTCGAGTTCGGTGACAACGAGTTCGACGGTCGCCGCGTCCTGTTCTGCCAGGATCCCGCCGGCAATCGCTGGGAGCTGCGCGGCGCCTAGTTGTTCGAGGAGGACGTCGGCTCGGGTGAGCGCGCGCTCACCTGGATGATGCGGGGGAGCGTGGCGACGACGCCGGGTGTCGCGGCGAACTCGTCGAGTCGCGCGACCAGGTCGGCGACCTCGTCGGCGGTGGCCAGGCCCTGATCGATCACGGGACCCGCGATCGCTTCCATCGTGCACGCGTGCGCCCGAATGTCGGCAGGGGTGCGGAGCACCGGTTGCACGACGTCGACGGTCACGTCGGTCGCGCCGAGCTCCGTGAGCATCGGTGCGAGGTGGCTCCCGACGTCGGGACGGGCACCCAGCCCGCGCGCTGCGGCCACGTAGAGC
>DASXXX010000197.1:0-2600 GCA_036502765.1 Acidimicrobiia bacterium
AGTCCGCAAGAAGGTGCGAGGCACCGCGGCGCGTCCGCGTCTCGCGGTCTTCCGCTCCAACAAGCACATCTACGCACAGGTGATCGACGACGTGCAGGGCGTCACGCTCGCGTCGGCGTCGACCGCCGAGAAGTCGTTCAGCGGTGGCACCGGCACCGTCGACGCCGCCAAGCAGATCGGCAAGCTCGTGGGTGAGCGCGCCAAGGACGCCGGCGTCGAGACCGTGGTCTTCGACCGCGGCGGCAACCGCTACCACGGTCGCGTTGCCGGCATCGCCGACGGCGCGCGCGAAGCCGGGCTCACGCTCTAACCGCCTTTCGAAGGACTGAAGAGGACACTCATGGCCGAAGGCCAGTTTGAAGAGCGAGTCATCGCCATCAACCGAGTCGCCAAGGTCGTCAAGGGCGGCCGGCGGTTCTCCTTCACCGCGCTCGTCGTGGTGGGAGACGGCGCGGGCAACGTGGGCCTCGGCTACGGCAAGGCCAAGGAAGTCCCCGCTGCGATCCAGAAGGGGATGGAAGAGGCGCGCAAGCGCCTGTTCAACGTGCCGCTAGCAGGCGACACCATCACCCACACGATCATCGGCGAGCACGACGCCGCTCGCGTGCTGCTGAAGCCCGCGGCGCCCGGTACCGGCGTCATCGCCGGGGGTGCGGCGCGCGCCATCCTCGAGGCCGCCGGTGTGCACGACGTGCTCGCGAAGTCGCTCGGGTCGTCGAACGCGATCAACGTGTCGCGCGCGACCATCAACGGACTGCGTGAGCTGCGTCGCCCCGAAGAGATCGCTCGCCTCCGGGGCAAGTCGCCCGAAGAGGTGTCGACCGCGGGCATGCTGCGCGCGTACCGCGAGCGCAACATGAAGAAGACCGACGTCACCGAGGTCGCGTGATGGCAACGCTGCGCGTCACGCAGGTGAAGTCCACGATCGGCACGAAGCCGAAGCAGCGCGGCACCATCCGCGCGCTCGGTCTCAAGCGGATCAACCACACCGTCGAGCTG
The DNA here is from genome assembly GCA_036502765.1 of Acidimicrobiia bacterium. Lineage (GTDB taxonomy): Bacteria > Actinomycetota > Acidimicrobiia > IMCC26256 > DASPTH01 > DASUAS01. The sequence continues at coordinate 1,000 of DASXXX010000197.1, forward strand.
CCCGACCGCCCCGAGATCCGCGGCATGATCGCCCGGGTGCCGCACCTCGTCACCGTTGAAGAAGTCAGTAGTGAAGAGGTCACCGCATGAAGGTCCATGATCTGAAACCGCCCGCCGGGTCCAAGACCAAGCGGCGTCGCGTCGGCCGCGGCATCGCGGGCAAGGGCGGCAAGACCGCCGGCCGCGGTACCAAGGGTCAGGGCGCGCGCGGGAGCATCGCGCCCCGTTTCGAGGGCGGCCAGACGCCGCTGCACCGTCGCACGCCGAAGGCCAAGGGCTTCAAGAACCCCTTCCGGGTCGAGTACGTCGTCGTCAACCTCGACGCGCTGGAGTCGCTCGACGCCGGCACCGAGGTCGACCCCGGCGTGCTGCGTTCGCACGGACTCGTGGCCAAGCGTGGACTGGTCAAGGTCCTCGGTCGGGGCGAGCTCACCAAGGCGCTGACGGTGCGCGCGCACGGGTTCTCGCAGAGCGCGATCAGCGCCATCGAGGGTGCGGGCGGCCGGGTCGAGGTCATTCCGGCGCCGTGGGGCGACGGGCGTCCTCCGGCCCGAGGCAACGCACTGACCAACCGATAAGCTCGCAGCTCCCGCCCGCGAGCCCTTTCCCTACCTGACTTCGGACTGTCGAGAGGAGGTCGAGCCCCCATGCTGTCCCGCCTGCGGAACATGTTCCGGGTGCCCGACCTCCGCAACAAGATCTTCTTCACGATCGGGATCATCGCGGTCTACCGGCTCGGTGCCCACCTGCCGGTTCCGTACGTCGACTTCAGCGCCATCAAGCAGCTGCAGCACAACGCGGAGAGCACCGGGGGTGTGGTCGGGTTCCTCGACCTCTTCTCCGGCGGCGCGATCACCAACGTCGCGATCTTCTTCCTCGGGATCATGCCGTACATCACGGCGTCGATCATCATGCAGCTGCTCGGGGTGGTCATCCCGAAGCTCGAGCAGTGGCAGAACGAGGGCCAGGTCGGGCAGAAGAAGATCACGCAGTGGACCCGCTACGTCACCATCGGCCTCGCGATCGTGCAGTCCACCGGCTTCGTGTTCGCACTGCACCAGGGCAAGAGCGGACTCCTCGGGTTCTCCGGTTTCCAGGGCCAGGACCTCATCCCGAACTTCACCGCGGGCAAAGCTGCGCTCATCGTGCTCACGTGGACCGCGGGAACCGCGATGGTCATGTGGCTCGCCGAGCTGATCACCCAACGCGGCATCGGCAACGGCATGTCGATCCTGATCTTCGCGTCGGTGGTCTCGCGCCTCCCCGCGCAGGGCTCCGCGATCTGGAGCCAGGGCAGCAAGTTCCAGTTCTTCACCATCATCGCCATCGGCATCGCGATGATCGTGGGCATCGTCTTCGTGGAGTCGGGGCAGAGACGTATCCCAGTCCAATTCGCCAAACGCGTCGTCGGCCGCCGCATGTACGGCGGCCAGAGCACCTACATCCCGCTGAAGGTCAATCAGTCGGGTGTGATCCCGGTGATCTTCGCGAGCTCGATCCTGTCGTTCCCCGCGCTCATCGCGTCGGCGCTCGGCGACAACTTCAACGGCGTCCAGCAGTGGATCAACGACAACCTGGTGAGTCACCAGGGTTGGTGGTAC
>DASXXX010000198.1:0-1731 GCA_036502765.1 Acidimicrobiia bacterium
GCATGCAGGTCATACGAGGTAGTCGCCGCTCAGGATTGCCGGGTTCCCGCCAGTATCGTCGGTCGCCGTGGACGAGCTGACGCGGCTGTTCCTCGCCGCGCGCGACGGCGACCGCACTGCGCTCCTCCACGCCGTTCGCACGAGCCAGGCCGAGGTCTGGCGTCTGGCCTACCACCTCGTGGGTCCCGACGACGCCGACGACGTCACCCAGGACGCGTTCGTGCGCGCGTGGAAGGCGCTCCCTGAGTTCCGGGCCGACTCCAGCGCCCGCACCTGGCTCCTCTCGATCACTCGGCGGGCGTGCGCCGACCAGGTGCGGCGCAACGTCCGCCGGCGTCGCCTCGCGGCGCGCCTCGAGCACCGCGCCTCGCTCCCGGGCGCCGCGAGCACCGTCGACCCGAGCGATGCCCACGCGGTCTCGGCCCTGATCGACCAGCTGCCCGACGACCAGCGGGCCGCGTTCGTGCTCACCCAGATGATCGGGTGCTCCTACGAAGAGGCGGCCGAGGCCTGCGGTGTGCCGATCGGCACCATCCGGTCGCGCGTGGCGCGCGCCCGCGAGCACCTCGTCGACGCGGTGCGCCGCGCGGAGACGGGATGACGCGTCGGCGGGCGGCGTTGTACCTCACTGCCCTGGTGTTCGCGATCGTTGGTGTCACCGCCACTCCGGCCGCGGCCCACGGCCTCGGGGGACTGAGTCCCACCAACTACGAGTCGGTCCTGCGGTCGGTGACCCCGACCGTGCCCGGCCTGCACGTGCGCGTCACCGACCTCGGCACCAAGGTCGAGCTCACCAACCGCGGCGCGACCGAGGTGGTGGTGTCGGGCTACGCGGGCGAGCCGTACCTGCGCGTCGGCCCGAAGGGCGTGTTCGAGAACACGCGCTCGCCGGCCACGTATCTCAACCGGTCCAGCACCATCACGGGATCACCGCCGAAGTCGGCCGACGCGAAGGCAACACCGGTGTGGCGGCGCGTGTCCACCGGGAACACCGCGAGTTGGCACGACCACCGCGCGCACTTCATGGGCGGCGACGATCCCCCTGAGGTGGTGCGCCATCCCGACCAGCGGCGCGTGGTCGACAACTGGGTCATCCCGATGCGAGTCGGCACCGAGAACGTCACCGCGCGCGGTCAACTGATCTACGTGCCGCCCCCGTCGCCGTGGCCATGGGTGGTGGGGGCAGTGCTCATCGGCGCGCTCGTGGTCGTGCTCTCGCGCACTCGCGCGTGGCGCACCGTGTTCGCCGTCGCGCTCGCGCTGCTCACGGTCACCGAGATCGGGCACGTCATCGGGCTGTGGGATGCATCGACCGCGTCGTTCGGCACCAAACTGGGCGAGAGCGCCTACTCGTTGGCGGGCATCGCCCTCGGGTTGCTCGGCCTCGGATGGATCTGGCGCAAAGGTGCCGAGTCGGCGGTCCCGATCGTGCTCGTCGCCACCATCTTCCTGTTCGTGGCCGGCGGCCTGGCCGACGTCACCAGCCTCGGGAACTCGCAGGTGCCGAGCACGTTCTCGGCCGGGTTCGCCCGCATGCTGGTGACGTTGACGTTGGGGCTGGGCGCCGGGCTCGCGGTGGCGGCCGCGTTACGGTTGCGGCCCGCGCCACCGGCCCGACCGGCCGCGCGCCGGCGGCGACCGGCGGCAACCGTCACCAGTTGAGCGTCACCAGTTGAGCGTCACCAGTTGAGCTCGGCGCACCCGGCGTGGTCGTCGGGCTCCACCTGGATG
>DASXXX010000199.1:0-19338 GCA_036502765.1 Acidimicrobiia bacterium
GGGGGCGCTGCCGTTCACCTTCGATGGTCGGGATGCCGGGATTTGAACCCGGGACCTCAGCGTCCCGAACGCTGCGCGCTAACCAAGCTGCGCTACATCCCGAAGGGAGGGAAATCCTATCTGACGGTCGTTTCGACCTCACGAGCGAGGAGCTCGTCGACGGCGCGACGCAGTGTGCCCGGATCGACCGGCTTGACCAGCTCGCTGTCGGCGTCGGCCCGCTTGGCCAGGAAGCGATCGGCCTCCCGGTCGAGCAGCAACAGGATCGACGTGTCGGGGATGCGACCCGCCGAACCCTCGAGCCGCAGGTCGATCGCGACTGCGATCCCACCCATGTTGCCGATCTGCATGTCGAGGATGGCGAGGTCGGGGCGTTCCTTGCCCACGGTGTCGCGCACGTCCTGACCCCGGGTCACCTCGATCACCCGCTGACCCTGTGCCGTGCACGCGGACTTCACCAGGTCACGGACCCACTTGGCATCGGCGGCGACGAGGATCGTGCTCACGGCGGGAACGCTAGTCGGCACCCATGAGGTGCCTCCCGACCGCGCGAAGGGCCGCGAAGTCGTGGACGTCGTGGCCGAGCTCGGGCACGTGGACCACCGAGGCATCGCCCATCCGGTCCTCGAGCCCCGCGAGCTCGGCGCGCTCACGAACCGCGACCTCCTCGAGGTCGGCGAGGTTGGCGTAGTGCGCGGCGAGCCGGCTCGACGCCTCGCTCCGCCTCCCCTCGAGCTCGCGGGCGCGGTCGCGCAGCGAGCTGGGCTCGACGTCGGAGTAGCGCTCGTGCACCCGGTTGACGACGAGCGCGTCGACCGAGAACTCGCCGTCGGCCAGTCGACCGGCGAAGTACTCGGCCTCCTCCACCGCGTCGCGCCGCGGTGACGTGACGAGCACGAACGCGGTCTCGTCGGCGGCGAGCAACTGCATCACCTGCGCGGCGCGGTCGCGGAAGCCTTCCTCCATGCCCTCGAACGCCCGGAAGAACGCGACCACGTCATCGACCGCTTCGGTACCGACCACGCGCGAGATGGTCTTCAGGAACGCGGCCGCGGCGACACCGCCGACGCGCACCACACCCCGCGTCGGCACCATCAGCATGCGGAACAGGCGGTTGTCGAGCAGCCGTGTGAGGCGACGGGGCGCGTCGAGGAAGTCGAGCGCGTGGCGGGTGGGCGGCGTGTCGACCACGATGAGGTCGAAGCCACCGCGGTCGTGGAGCTCGTAGAGCTTCTCCATCGCCATGTACTCCTGCGTGCCCGACAGCGCGCCGGCGATGTTGCGGTAGAAGCGGTTGGAGAGGATGCCGCGGGCTTGTTCCTCGGTGCGCGCGTACGTCTGCACCAGCTGGTCGAACGTGGTCTCGGTGTCGAGCATGAGCGCGTGGAGTCGACCGCCAGGCACGGCGTCGCCGTCGGGATCCCACCACTCGCGCGCGATCTCGTGCGCCGAATTCGACAGGTGCTCGAGCCCGAGCGTGTTGGCGAGGCGCTTGGCGGGATCGATCGTGACGACGACCGCGTTGCGACCGCGGCGCGCGCCCTCGATCGCGAACGTCGCCGCGGTCGTCGTCTTGCCCACGCCGCCGGTGCCGCAGCACAGGACGACGTGTCGGTGTCGGACGAGCTCGATCGGCGCGGTCACGGCGCGCTCATCGAACGTCGGCCATGGCGCCGATGCCGAGCACGAGGTCGTCGGCGAGCTGCTCGATCTCGGTGGGTCCGACATCGGCGGTGAAGAAGTAGGGGAGCCGCAGTTGCGGGAGCGGGAGCCGCTCGGCGAGGCGCAGGCACTGCTCGTCCTGTCGACGGGTGAGGTCGGCGCGGAAGGTCGCCGCGGCCTTCAGCGCGTCGCGGTCCGACGCGGCGAGCGTGATGCCGGCCCGCGCGGCGTCGGCGTCGGCGTCGCCGTCGAGTGTGAGCGGCGGCACGCACTGGTTCACGACGATCGGGCCCAACGCGACCCCCGCGCGGTCCTCGACCGCGTACGCGGTGTCGACCAGCTCGTTGACCGGCGTCTCCTCGGGCAGCGTCACCAGCAGCACCTGGGAGCGCGTCGGATCGGACAGCAGCTCCACCACCTCGGCTGCTTGCCGCTGGATGGGCCCGACCTTCACCGCGTCGAGCAGGCCGCGGGCCGAGAGGAGGAAGGAGACGGCGTGCCCGGCCGCGGGTGCGTCGAGGATGATCAGGTCGGCGGCGCGGGCCTGTTCGAGCTGCTTCACCTTGCCCAGCACGAGGATGTCGCGCATGCCCGGCACGGCGGTCGCGACCACGTCGAGGGCACCCGACCGAGTGAGACGCTTCGAGATCCGTCGCATACCGTGGCCGTCGAGGTATTCGAGCAGGGCGTCGTCGGGGGTGAGGGTCCGGGCCCGCACCCGCGGTCGGAGCTCCGCTTCCTCGTAGGTCAGCGGGGCCACACCGAAGCACGCTGCCAGCCCCGATTTGCCCTCGACCTCGACGATCAGCACGCTCATGCCCGTCCGGGCCGCTGCAGTGGCCAGCGCGGCGGTCACCGTCGTCTTGCCGACCCCACCCTTGCCCGCCACGATCACGACCCGGGAGGCCGAGCAGAAGCGCTCGAGGTCCATGGCCACCGATGCTACGGGAGTCCCCATCGCACGCCGGATGCCGCACCGAACGCGGCACGCACCGCACCGCACCGCGCGGCGCACCGTCGCACTGCTCGCGATCGTCATCGCGGTGTCGGTGCTCGCACTCGACGCGCTCGCGGGCGCGGCGACACTGCCGGTCGGCAAGCGCGGCATCGACGTCGTGCAGGTCGAGGGCTACCTCGACCCGCCGAACGTCTCGCTGATCCTCGACGCGATCAAGGAGTCGAACGCGCGTCGTTCCACCCTCCTCGTGCTCCAGGTGAAGTCGGACGGCGCGATCGACACGAACATCGAAACGGTCGTGCGGGCCATCCAGAAGTCGAAGGTGCCGGTTGCGGTGTGGGTGGGCCCGTCGGGCGCCGACGCCAAGGGCGCGGCCACCATCTTGTTGCAGGCCGCGCACCTCGCCTACATCTCACCGGGGTCCGGCGCCGGACCCGGTCAACCGGTGGAGCTCGACGACCCGGGCGCGAGCACGAGCGCCGACGTCGCCGACCGGCTCGCCGCCTTGGCGGCGCGGAACGGCCGTGATCCCGACGGTGCGCGCAGGCTCGCGAGGAACCGGCTCGGATCGACCGAGGCGTTCGCGGTCAAGGCGACGAACGGCGTGCGCCCGACCATCGGCGAGCTCATCGTGCAGCTGAACGGCAAGAAGGTCACGACCGCGGCCGGTGAGCTCACGCTGTCGACCGCCACGGTGATCGGGTCCGGCAAGGACCGCCGTCGTCAGCCCAACCAGGAGGTGGTGTTCAATCGACTCGGCCTCGGCGACTCGCTGCTGCACCGTCTCATCAGCCCGTCGATCGCGTACTTCCTGATCGTCGTCGGCCTCGCGCTGATCGTGTTCGAGTTCTTCACCGCGTCGATCGGCCTCGCCGGTCTCGTCGGCGCGCTGTGCCTCATCGGCGCGTTCGTGGGCTTCTCGCATCTGCCCGTCCACTGGTGGGCGCTCGGGCTCCTCTTCGTCTCGATGTTCGGGTTCGCGATCGACGCGCAAGTCGGTGGACTCGGCATCTGGACGATCATCGCCACCGTCTGCCTCGTCACCGGCTCGTGGTTCCTCTACGGCGGTGCCGCCGAGCTGCGGCCCTCGTGGTGGGTGTTCCTCGTGGTGATCGGGGGGACGTTGTTGTTCATGCTCGGCGGCATGACCGCGATGATCCGCTCCCGCTTCTCGACCCCGACGGTCGGGCGCGAGGGCATGATCGGCGAGGACGGCATCGCCGAGGTGGCCGTCGATCCCGACGGCGTCGTGCTCATCCGGGGCGCCCGCTGGCGAGCCCGCACCAACCGGGCCACCCCCATCCAGGCCGGTGAACCGGTGAAGGTGGCGTCGGTCGAGGGACTGGTCCTCGAGGTCGAACCCCCCGAGGGCGGGGCCCAGGACTATCGGGAACGGGCCCGCAACCGGAAGTCGAAGTCGGAGGAATCCGCATCTGACCCCTTGTCAGATCCGGAACCATCCGAGTAGGTTCCGCGCCGCGAGACACTCTGGATGGGGGAGGAGAGTCCGTGGTCGCCAACACCACTCTCGACACTTGGCGGACGCGTGCGGCATGCCGCGGTCCGGAAACGGCGTTGTTCTTTCCGCCGTCCAACACGGAACGCCGCGAAGACCGCGACGTGCGTGAGGCGCGGGCCAAGGCGATCTGCCGGGAGTGCCCCGTGCAGCGCGAGTGCCTCGACCATGCCGTCAACTTCGGCGAGGCCCACGGCATCTGGGGCGGGTTGAACGAGCACGAGCGGCGCCAACTGCTCGAGGCCAGCTACAGCTGATCCGTCACTCGACGGCGCACTCGACGGCGCACACCACCGCGAAGGCCGCACGACAGACCGACTGCCGCCTCTCTTCCCACATCTACACTGTGCAGGTGACGGCGCAAGTGACGGCGAGGCCAGGCTGACATGCCCGACCTCGTGCCCGGGGTGCCGAGCGCCCTCTCACCGCTCGTGCGCCGGATCGTGGCGCCCAACCCGGGACCGTTCACGGGTCCGGGGACCAACACGTACCTCGTCGGCATCGACGAGGTCGCGGTGATCGATCCCGGCCCCGACGACAAACGCCACATCGACGCCATCGTCGGCGCGTCGATGAAGGAGCGTGTGCGCTGGGTGCTGCTCACCCACACGCACCCCGACCACGCGCCGGGGACCGCACGGCTGGTGAAGGCGACGGGCGCCGAGGTGCTCGCGTACGGCAAGCGGCTCGACAAGGACGCCACCGTCACCATCGACCGCGCGATCGGGGACGGCGACGTCATCGAAGGCACCGAGTTCGGGCTCTCGGTGCTCCACACCCCGGGCCACGCCCCCAATCACCTCTGCTTCCTGCTCGAGGAGGAGCGGGTCCTCTTCACCGGCGACACCGTGCTCGACGGCATGTTCTCGGTGGTCAGCCCCCAGCGAGGCGGGGACATGACCGAGTACCTGGCGTCGCTGGGGCGGATGGAGAAGCTGCGCCTGTCGCGGCTCGCGCCTGGCCACGGTGACGTGATCGAGGACGCCCGCCCTCGGATCCAGGAGTACGTGGCACACCGCCACGAGCGGGAGCGTCAGGTGCTGGCCCTGCTGAAGCAGCAGGGGCCGACCAAGATCCCGGACATGGTGACCATCCTCTACGCCGACCGCGAGCTGCACCCAAAGCTGGTCGAAGCGGCCCAGTGGCAGCTCCACGCGCACCTGCTGAAGCTCAAGGCCGAGGGCAAGGTCACCGGTACGTCGGTGCGGTCCGCCTGGTCCCTGGCCTAGGCGCGCGCCGATTCGTCCGGACGGGCGCGAGACTGCTCTCCCGCCTCGGGGTGTGTGAACACTCGGGGTTCGGTGGTACCAGCAAGCTGTTCGCGATGGGCGGGCAGAGGCAGGATCGCAGCAACGGCTCTGGCCATGTTCAGGAGGGAAGTCTTCTCGTGCTGACTCATTCGCGACGCTCGCGCGTCGCCCGGTTCTGGGCTGCTCTGGCGGTACTCGTGGTCGTCCCCGCGACGCTCGCGGTGTCGACGAGCAGCGCCGGCGCGGCAGGTTCCAACACGCTCACGGTCACGGCCGGTGAGTACACCTACCAGTTGAAGGGCAGCCCGAAGGCAGGCTGGACGCAGATCAACTTCGACAACGCCGGTGTGGAGAACCACATGATGGCGGTGTTCAAGCTCAAGAAGGGCACGACGCCCGCCGCGTTCAAGAAGGCGTTGCTGGCGAGCGACCAGAGCGCGTTCGAGAAGATCGCGGCCCCCGGAGGAGACCCGAACGTGGGCGGCACGCCCGCCCTCGTCGGTCCCGGACAGAAGACGACGACGCTCACCGAGGTCCCGGCCGGCACCTACGGCGTCGCCTGCTTCCTCCCCGCGCCCGACGGCTCGCCGCACGTGTCGCACGGCATGTTCAAGATCTTCACCATCTCGGGCAAGTCGAGTCTCAAGCCGCCCACCGACGGCGTGGCCGACGTGACCCTCACCGACACCGCGATCACGGTGCCGCCCGGTGCCGCGCCGAAGAACCTCACGGTGAAGGTGACCAATGAGGGAAGTGCAACGCACAGCTTCCAGCTGGTGAAGCTCGCGGACGGCAAGACCCTCGACGACGCGAACACGTACTTCAACGCGCTGTTCAACACCGGGACGGCCCCCGAGGGCACGCCGCCGGCCACGCTTGTCGGTGGTGCCCAGTCGTTGGCCCCGAACGGGATCGCGTACGTCGAGTGGGCGCTTCCCGCAGGCCACTACGGCTACGTGAGCACCGACGGCAACGACCCGCCCGACGACGACTTCACCAAGGGTCTCAAGGGCGAGTTCGACATCAGCTAGTCGAACGCCAGCTGGTCGAACACCAGCTGGTCGAACACCATCCCGGCTCGTGCGCGTGGTGGATCAGGCGCCTTGGGTCAACCTGCTTCGACCTGCGCGACCAGGTCGAGGAGGCGAGCGGTGCAGCCGGCCATCTCGATCGGGGGCAGGAGGTCGTCGGTGATGCGCGCCGCGAGCTCGGCGAACGCGCGACCGGCCGGGCTGTCGGGCGAATCGAGCGCGACCGGACGTCCGATGTCGCCACCGGTCGACACCGCGGGCTCGATCGGGATGCGCGCCACCAGCGGCACGCCGATCTCGGTGGCGAGCGCGACCCCGCCCCCCTCACCGAACACGGCGTGGCGTGAGCCGTCGGGCGCGACGAACTCGCTCATGTTCTCGACCACGCCGACGACCTTCATGTACGAGCGACGCGCCATGTCGGCCACGCGGGTCGCGACCTTCTGCGCCGCGCGCGCCGGAGTGGTGACCACGAGCATCTCGGCCTGGGGAAGCATGCGGGCGAGGGCCATCTGCACGTCGCCGGTTCCCGGCGGCATGTCGATGAGGAGGTAGTCGAGCTCGCCCCACCGCACGTCGGTGAGGAACTGCTCGAGCGCCTTGGCGAGGATGAGGCCGCGCCACATGAGCGCGGTGCTCTCGTCGTCGACGAGGAAGCCCATCGACACGACCTTCAGCACACCACCCTCGGGCGCGTCGGCGCCGACAGGGACGACGTTGGGCTCGATCTTGCCGTCGCTCCCGCCGAGCCGGCCCTCGACGCCCAGCATGCGCGGGACGCTGAAGCCCCAGATGTCGGCGTCGAGCACGCCGACGGCGAGCCCACGCGCCGCGAGCGCGGCCGCGAGGTTCACGGTGACCGACGACTTGCCCACACCGCCCTTGCCGCTGGCCACCGCCAGCACGCGGGTTGTCGGCGACACCTCGGTGGGTGCCGCCTCCTCGCGCGCGTTGAACCGCGCCCGCTGCATCGCAGCCGACTTCTGCTCCTTCGTCATCTCGCCGTACTCGACCTTCACCGAGCTCACGCCCGGCAGGCCGCGCACCTTCGACTCGACGTCCTGGCGGATCTGCACGCGCAGCGGACAGCCGGCCGTCGTCAGCGCGACCACCACGACCACATCGCCGTCGTCGCCCACCCGGACGTCGTCGACCATGCCCAAGTCGACGATGGACGCGTGCAGCTCGGGGTCGATGACCCCGGCCAGCATGTGCCGGACGTCGTCGGGCGAGGGCGGCGGACCCGGGACCGGCTCGTGCACCGGGGCACCCGGGTCGTCGGGGTCAGGTGTGCGGGTCTCCATCGGGGCGTCCATACCTATAAATACAGGCTACATCTTGAAAATATGCCCGGTGCCGGGTACCGTCAAGCCCGTGAACCGGCGAGAATCCGAGCAGCAGCTGGCGGTGCTCAAGGCGCTCGGCGACGAGACCCGCTACGCCATGTACGAGGAGCTCGCCCGCTCGACCGCCGCGCTCTCCGCGTCGGAACTGGCCGAGCGGCTCGGCATCCACGCCAACACCGTGCGCCTCCACCTGGAGCGCCTGCGGGAGGTCGGTCTGGTCGACGTCGAGGCCGTCCACCGGGGCACGGTGGGCCGTCCCCAGCACCTCTACTTCCTGAGCGCCGGCGCGCCCGGCCTCGGGTTCGACCCGCCTGCGCACGCCCTTCTGGCCGGGCTGCTGGCGGCCATGGCCGAGCGGATCGGCGCCGACGCCGACGACGCCGCCGCGACCGGTCGGGTCTGGGGCACCGAGGCGGGCACCCGCACCCGGGCTCGCAGCTGCCTCGGCGCGCTCGAGGCCGAGCTCACCAAGCTGGGCTTCGAGCCCGCGCTCGAGGCCGACGGCGCCGACGGCGGTCCCGCCCGCATCGAATTCCTCCACTGCCCGTTCCGCGAACTGGCCGAGGCCTACCCCGAACTGGTCTGCAACCTCCATCGCGGGCTGTGCGAAGGCGTCGTCGACGCCGTGGGCGGGGGAACAGTCGACGAGTTCGCGACGTTGTACGACGCTGAGCCGTGCCACGTCACCGTGGGGCTCTCCGCCTCGGCGGTGGGCTCGTTCGGTTAAACTGTCAACCAACTCCTTCGACCCCCTGCGAGGTCCGATGTTCTCCGTTCAGGACGCCAGCACCGTCTTCACCCTCACCGACGCCGCCAGCGACAAGGTGAAGAGCCTCATCACGGCCGAAGGCAACCCCGAGCTCGCGCTGCGGGTCGCAGTGCGTCCGGGTGGCTGCTCGGGCTTCAGCTACGAGATGTTCTTCGACAGCGACATCGCGGCCGACGACATCAAGGTGGAGCAGGGCGGCGTCACCGTGCTCATCGACCCGGCCAGCGCACCTCACCTCGGCGGCGCCGAGCTCGACTTCAAGGACGGGCTGCAGGGCGCAGGGTTCGCCATCAACAACCCCAACGCGCAGCGCAGCTGCGGCTGCGGCCAGAGCTTCAGCTGAGTTCCCCCTTCTTGCCTTTTGGCGCCCCTACCGCGTCGTAGTGACGACGGAGGGGCGCCGAAACGCGTTCGGGGGTCTACTGAGGCTGCACCAGGGCGTCGAGCAGGGCCTTCATCTCGGTGCCGCCGAACGCGCCGTCGATGCGTGACTGCACGATGCCGTCGCCCGAGATCCCGAACAGCCACGGCTCGCTCGGGAGGTGCCACGCGTCGACGGTCGGCACCAGCGCGGTGCCGGTCGACTTCATGTAGATCTCGATGTGCACCGGCACGATCTGGTCGCCGTAGGCCTTGATGGTGTCGAGGAACTCGTCGAGCACCGGCGCGCAGTACTGCGACTGGCAGCGCGCCGGCGTGGCGAACAACGCCGCCACCGGCTTACCCGCGCCGATCACCGTGGACAGCGACTGCGTGTGGAGCGGGCACATGGGGTCGCGCGTGCAGATCGGGTCGACGCCCAGGGCGTCGGTCGTCGTGGGAGACGGGTCGCGCGGCGCGGCCTGACCGGGAACGACCGCAGCGGGCGCGGCGGCGACCTCGATCGTGAACGGCACCTTCTGTCCCTGGGCGAGCGCTTCGACCTGCCAGACACCCTCGCTGTCGAGCACGGGCCTCGCGACGTAGACGCCGCGGCCCTTGGGCAGGCCGGCGCGGTCGAACGCGGGCTTCTGAGGCTGCGCCCAGGCCTTCGTGCCCTTCTTCCGGAACCGCACCGTCACCGACGGACCGCTCGCGTACACGATCCCCTTGTTCGTGCTGTGCGAGAGCGCGAACACCATGCGCTGGGCCTGTGACGACGCCGCGAGGTCGCTGCTGAGCACGAGCGGAAAGAAGGTCCTCGGGTCGGGCGTCGAGCTGCCGTCGGCCCAGGCCACGTCGGCGAGCGAGCCCGCGACGACGAGTCCACCGGCGGCACCGAGCGCACCACCGAGGAAGGCGCGCCTTGACAACGCACCGGACGAACACGCGCCCGGGGAGAGGGGTGCGGGAGGCATCCCCCTATCCTGCCTGCCCGTGACCGGAACTGGGCATCGGGTGCAGTTCTCGTGCAACGGTGAACAGTTCGAGGTCGACGCCGCACCGGGTGAGTCGCTGCTCTCGGTGCTCCGCGAACGCATCGGGGTCGTGTCACCCAAGGACGGCTGCGCGCCGCAGGGCCAGTGCGGGTGCTGCACGGTGCTCGTCGACGGTGAACCGCGCGTCGCGTGCGTCACGCCGATGGCTCGGGTCGCCGGAAAGTCGGTGCTGACGGTCGAGGGTCTCGACGCGGCAGTGCGCGACGACCTCGCGGCGCGGTTCGTGGCGACGGGCGGTTCGCAGTGCGGGTTCTGCACGCCCGGCATCCTCGTGCGATTGGCGGCGGCGGAGGCGAAGGGCAAGACGCGGCGCGTCGACCTCGACCGCGCCCTGGCCGCGCACCTCTGCCGGTGCACCGGCTGGCAGACGATCTTCGAGGCGATCGAAGCACCGAACGCGAGACCGGCCACGTCCACGGCCGGGCGCGACCCGAGCGCCGCGGCGGACCGCGCCGAGCTCGAAGGTGGGGGACCGCAACTCGTCGGGCCGCTCGTGCCGCTGGGCGACGGGGGTTTCGCCGACGACGGCGCGCCGCGTGACGCGCTGGTCGCGGTGCCGTTCCCGCCCGGCTCGACGGCGGACGCGGTCGACGCCGCCGGTTCGTCGTGGGTCGTTGCCGACTCTCTGCTCGAGGCGCGTGCACTCGCGGGCAAGGTGCAGGGCCGACGCACCACCGTCGAGCCGGAGCCGCCGCTCGAGCTGCCCGATCTCGCGCCCGCCGACCTCAGGCTCGCTGACCGCGGGCTGGGCGGTGTGCGCCTCGCCACCTCGTGGGTCGAGCCCGGGTACCTCGAACCCGACGCGTCGTGGTGCGCGCCGGGCGGCGAACCCGCCACGCCGCTCGCCAACGGGGGCGCGTTCGGCGGCAAGGTCGTGTCGCCTGCGGGCGCGGCCGCGCGCGAGCTCGCCGATCGCACCGGACGCACCGTGCGCGTGGTCTTTGCGCGCGAAGACGTCGTGCGCCTCGGCCCGAAGCGACCGCCGATGGCCGCGACGGCGACCTTCGACGGGACCGTGGTGCACGTCCGCGGCACCGTGGTCGGCGATGCCACGCCGTTCACCGCGCCGATCGCGTGGCCCTACGCCGTCGAAGAGCGCGGCGAGTGGACCGGAACGACCGCGCTCGGACCGGCGACGGCGTCGACGTTGCGCGCCGTCGGACTGGCCGAGCGCGCCGTGCTGCTCGAGGGCGCGCTCACTGTCGCGCATGCCGACCGCCTCACGCTGGTGCGCGATGCACGCGGGGCGTCAGTGCTGCTGGACTCCTGCGTCGCGGTCGAGAGCGGCGCCCTCGCCGGCGCACGCGTGGCGGTCGACGACGCGGGACACGTCGAGCGCGTGCACGTGCGGGTCGCGGCCGGCGATCCGCTCGACGACGTCGTGCTGCGTTCCTACGCGATCGGCGCCGCGCACATGGCGCTCGGGTGGGTGCTCACCGAAGGTCTCGCCGTCGATCCCGAGACCGGTGAGGTGCACGACCTCACCATCCGGTCGTTCGGGATCCTGCGGGCGAAGGACACACCAGCGATCGAAGTCGAGATCGTCGACGATCCCGGCGCACCTCGTGCACGCGCGTCCGACGCGGTGTTCGCCGCCGTCGCGGCGGCCGCGTGGAACGCGGTGAGCGACGCCGACGGCGCGCGCCCCGAGATGTTCCCGGCTCGGGAGACGCGCGCCGCGGCTGCGCTACGTCGCTGATGCGGTCTCGGACGCCGAGTCGGGGGCCGGCACGCGCAGCATCAGGATCGCGGTGATCACGAGCCAGATCACGAAGCCGACGAGCCCGACGAGGCCGAGGACGAAGAAGACGTCCTTCGTCGACGCCATGGCCCCCGCCGCGACCACGAGCACCAGCGAGACGAGACCACCGAACCACCCGAGGCCGGGCGGCAGCACCCGCGTGCGGATCACCACGATGGAGAACGCGGCGACGAACACCGCGACCCCGACGCCACCGCCGGCCATGAGTGCGGCCTGGAGCAGATAGAGCAGCTTCACGTCGTGCACGCCGCCACCACCGGGGAGGATCGCCATCGCGGTCGCGCTCAGCACCACGCTGCCCACTGCGAACAACCCGGCCCCGAGCACGAGTCCCGCGATCGCGACGACGGTCAGGCGCGGCGAGCCGCCCTCGGCGCGTCGCAACAGTCGCCACACCGAGCCCGCCCACCACAGCAGCAGGACGGTCGCGAGCGCGCCGATCACCGCTGACCAGCGGAGCTCCTTGCTGTTGTCGAACAGGAAGGACGCGATCTTCGCCGGCGAATCGCTGGGCTTCGGCGGCGACCCCGGCAACACCGCCGTCACGATGATCAGTACGACGAAACCGAGCGCGCCGAACGCGCTCCATCGCTCCCACTTGGCCTCTTCCACGAGTCCCCCTCCCGTGCCGCCTTTCGAGGGACTCTGCGCCCGTCCTCGCGGCATTGCAAGGAACTCGTCCGTTTCGAGGCGCGCTAACGTCACCCCATGGTCGGTGGCGGCGTCGTGATGGTCGTGCTCATGATCCTGATCCTGCCCGTGGCCGTCATGCTGGGCGGAGCGATCTGGAGCGCCCTCATGGGCTTCCTGCTCTCGGAGAACGCCTGCCCTGGCGACGAAGCCGAGGCGGCGTAGTCGCGTTCGTCCTCCTCAGAGGATGAACAACATCTCCTGGTAGGTCGCCAGCGGCCAGAGGTCGTCGGCGACGAGCGTCTCGAGCTCGTCGGCGGCGGCTCGCACCGACTCCATCGTCGGCAGCAACGTGCGGCCCGCGTGCTCGGCTTCCTTCTCGGTGGAGTCGAGCCCTTCCTGCGCGAGCTCAGCCCGCAAGAGCGTGATGCCGGACCGCAACGACGCGATCGACGACGACACCTCTTCGAGCGTGGTCCGGTCACCGTCGATGCCGACTGCACTCAGGCTGGCGAGGTTGGTCGCCAACTCGGTCTGGTACCGCAGCGCCGCGGGGAGCACGACGGTGGTGGCGATCTCGAGCGTGAGACGCGCCTCGACGTTGATGCTCATCGCGTACTGCTCGAGCGCGATCTCGAAGCGACTGTGCATCTCGCGCGGCGTGAACACGCCGTACTTCCCGAAGAGCGCCATCGCTTCGTCGGTGACGAGGGCGGGCAGCGCGTCGAGAGTGGTCTTGAGGTTCGCGAGCCCGCGTGCCTCGGCCTCGATCGTCCATTCCTCGGTGTAGCCGTCGCCGTTGAAGACCACGCTGCCGTGGTTGGACATGACCTCCTCGAGCACCTTCTGGACCGCGGCGTTGAACTCGATGCCGTCGGCGAGCAGCGTCTCGAGCTCGGTGGCGAGGTGGTCGAGCGCTTCGGCGAGGATCGTGTTGATCGTCGTCATGGGCGCCGCGATCGACTGCAACGCGCCCGGCGCGCGGAACTCGAAGCGGTTGCCTGTGAACGCGAACGGGCTGGTGCGGTTGCGGTCACCGGGGTCGCTGGGGAGCACCGGCAACGTGTCGACCCCGACGGTCAGCGCACCCTTCTCCTTGGAGCTCGTCGCGCCACCCTTCGCGATCTGGTCGAACACGTCGGTGAGCTGGTCACCGAGGAAGATCGAGATGATCGCCGGCGGCGCTTCGTTCGCACCGAGGCGATGGTCGTTGGTCGCCGAGGCGACCGACGCGCGCAGCAACGGCCCGTGCTGGTGCACGGCGCGGATCACCGCGGCGCAGAACACGAGGAACTGCGCGTTGTCGTGGGGCGTGTCGCCGGGGAGGAGCAGGTTGCCCTCGGAGCCGTTGCCGAGCGAGAAGTTCACGTGCTTGCCCGAGCCGTTGATGCCGGCGAAGGGCTTCTCGTGGAACAGGCACTCCATGCCGTGCTTCTGGGCGACGCTCTTCAGCGTCACCATCAGGAGCTGCTGGTGATCGGCGGCGACGTTGGACCGCTCGAACACCGGGGCGATCTCGAACTGCCCGGGCGCGACCTCGTTGTGCCGCGTCTTCGCCGGGATGCCGAGCTTGAACAGCTCGCGCTCGGCGTCGAGCATGAACGCGAGCACGCGCTCGGGGATGGCGCCGAAGTAGTGGTCGTCGAACTCCTGCCCCTTCGGCGGTTTGGAGCCGAACAGCGTGCGTCCTGCGTTGAGCAGGTCGGGCCGGGAGAAGAAGAAGCTCCGGTCGATCAGGAAGTACTCCTGCTCGGCGCCGGCGAACGACACGACCGCGTCGGGATCGGCATGACCGAAGAGGTGCAGGATCCGCTCGGCCTGTCGGGCCATCGCTTGCTGTGACCGTAGGAGCGGGGTCTTGAGGTCGAGCGCCTCACCCGTCATCGAGACGAACACCGTCGGGATGCACAGCGTGTTCCCGTTCGGGTTCTCGAGGATGTACGCGGGGCTGGTGGCGTCCCAGCCCGTGTAGCCGCGCGCCTCGAACGTCGCGCGCAACCCACCGTTGGGGAAGCTCGACGCGTCGGGCTCGCCCTGGATGAGCGTCTTGCCCGCGAACTCGGCGATCGACGCGCCGTCGGTGCCGGGTTCGAGGAAGCTGTCGTGCTTCTCCGCGGTGAGACCGGTCAGCGGGTAGAAGACGTGCGCGTAGTGCGTCGCCCCCTTCTCCATCGCCCAGTCCTTCATCGCGGTGGCCACGACGTCGGCGACCGCGGGGTCGAGCGGCTTCGCCTGCTCGATGGTCGACATCAACGACTTGAAGACGGGCTTCGGGAGCCGGCTCTGCATCACCGACTTGGTGAACACGTTCTGACCGAACACCTGACCCGGAGCTTCGGCCTTCTCGAAGACCCCGGCGGGTGGCTGATAGCCCTTGACCGCGTCGATCGCCTGCAGACGGGCTGTGCTTCCGCTCATCGGTGTGCTCCTCGAAGTCCGGCGTGGCTCGCGTCGAACGTAGGGAACCCCGATATCGGGAGTGTTTCCTCAGAGTGAAGTGGCGACTCGCTCTTCGCCGGGTGTCCAACGCGGCGAACCGAAGCGGTAGCCGACCGAGCGCACCGTCTGGATCAGGCTCGCGTGCTCTTCACCGAGCTTCGCCCGGAGACGACGCACGTGCACGTCGACCGTGCGCGCACCGCCGTAGTACTCGTAGCCCCACACGCGCGACAGCAACTGCTCGCGCGTGAACACCTTGCTGGAGTGCGTGGCGAAGAACTTGAGGAGCTCGTACTCCATGTACGTGAGGTCGAGCGGTCGGCTGCTGAGCGCGGCCTGGTAGGTCTCCAGGTTGAGCACCAGGTCGCCGTACTCGACGATCTCGGGCCGTGAACCGCGGCCGGTGCGCCAGAAGAGGTGACGCAGACGCGCTTCGAGCTCCTTCTGGTGGAACGGCGCGAGGCAGAAGTCGTCGAAGAGGTCTTCGCGCATCTCGAGCTCGGCGAGTTGCGCGCCCGACACCAGGAGCAGCACCGGCTCGAGCGTGCTGTCGCGCTTGCGCAGCGCACGGCAGATGCCGAACGCGCCCTCGGGATCTTCGTCGGCGCACACCACTGCGCCGGCCCAACCGTCGCTCGGTTCCGACTGCGTGGCTACGGACGCGTTCGCGACGGCCTTCCACGGGTAGCCCGCGAGGTCGAGGGTCTGCGCGAGCAGCGGGGGAGGCGGATCCGGGAAGACCAGCAGCGGTTCGGGTGCCATCACAGAGATCCCAGGTACCGATCCAGCTCCCAAGGCGTGACGTGGGCCTTGTAGTCCGCCCACTCCGACCGCTTGTTGCGGATGAAGTAGTCGAACACGTGCTCCCCCAATGCCTCAGCGACGAGCTCGGAGTCTTCCATGACTGTGACCGCTTCGGCGAGACTCTGGGGCAGCGAGCCGATCCCCTCGGCCGCGCGCTCCTCCGGCGTCATCTCGTAGATGTTGTTGGTGGCCTCGGGTGGCAGGTCGTAGCCCTCCTCGACGCCCTTCAGCCCGGCCGCGAGCATGAGCGAGAACGCGAGGTACGGGTTGCACGCCGGATCGGGGGACCGGAACTCGATGCGCGTCGAGCTCTCCTTGCCCTTCTTCGGCGCAGGCAGCCGCACGAGTGCCGACTCGTTGTTGCGCGCCCAGCACACGTGGACGGGTGCCTCGTAGCCCGCGACCAGCCGCTTGTACGAGTTGACCGTCTGGTTGGTGACCGCGGTGATCTCGCGAGCGTGGTGGAGGAGCCCGGCGATGAAGTGCTTCCCGACCTTCGAGAGGCCGAACTCGTCGCCCGGATCGTGGAACGCGTTGACGTCGCCCTCGAACAGCGACACCTGGGTGTGCATCCCCGAGCCGAACGCGCCCTCGATGGGCTTGGGCATGAACGTGGCGTACACGCCGAGCTCGTTGGCGACCTGCTTGACGACCTGGCGGAAGGTCATGACGTTGTCGGCCATGGTGAGCGCGTCGGTGTAGCGCAGGTCGATCTCGTGCTGGCTCGGGCCGAGCTCGTGGAAGCTGTACTCCACCGGGATGCCCATCGCCTCGAGCGTGACGATCGTCTGGCGACGCAGGTCGCTCACCATGTCCTGCTGGGTGAGGTCGAAGAAACCGGCGTTGTCGATCGGCACCGGAGGGGTGTCGGCCGACTGGAAGATGAAGAACTCCATCTCCGGCGCGGTGTAGAAGGTGAAGCCCTTGTCGCGGGCGCGCTCGAGGTTGCGCTTCAGCACGTAGCGCGGGTCGCCTTCGAACGGCTCCTCGGACAGGTGCTTGATGTCGCAGAACATGCGGGCGACGGGAGCGTCCTCCCCACGCCACGGCACGATCTCGAACGTGCTCGGGTCGGGGAGCGCCAGCATGTCGGATTCCTGGACCCGGCTGTACCCCTGGATGGCCGACCCGTCGAAGGTCATGCCCTCCTCGAGCGCCGTCTCCAACTCGGCCGGCGTGATCGCGAAGCTCTTCAGGGTGCCCAGGACGTCGGTGAACCAGAGGCGGACGAACCGGACACCGCGCTCTTCGACCGTCCGCAGGACGTAGTCGAGCTGCTGCTGCATGTGAGCAGTCTACGGACGCTGCAATACGATCCCCGAGGCCGGGTCCGGCCAGAAACAGAGTGTTCATGTTCGGGCAATGGCCGGGAAACCACGGCGGAACAAGCTGGCCACTTCACAACGAGACGTAGGGATTCCGGGCACCGCCGGGCGCCGGAGCCGACCACGATCAGGAGACGAGTGTGAGCTACAAGGCGGAGTACATCTGGATCGACGGCACTGAGCCCAGTGCCCGCCTGCGGTCGAAGACGAAGATCCTGGAGGACGGCAAGGACCTGCCGATCTGGGGCTTCGACGGTTCGAGCACGAACCAGGCGCCGGGGAGCAACTCCGACTGCGTGCTGCAGCCGGTGGCGTCGTTCGCGGACCCGATCCGCGGCGGCGACGACGTCCTCGTCATGTGCGAGGTGCTGCTCCCGGACATGACCCCGCACGTCACCAACCTGCGGGCCCAGCTCCGTCCGGTTGCGGAGAAGTACGCCGACCAGGCCCCGATCTTCGGGATCGAGCAGGAGTACACCTTCTTCCGCGACGGCCGACCGCTCGGCTTCCCGCCGAACGGGTTCCCTGCACCGCAGGCCTTCTACTACTGCGGCGTCGGTGCCGACGAGGTGTTCGGTCGTGAGGTCGTCGAAGCCCACCTCGAGGGCTGCCTCGAGGCCGGCATCGGCATCTCCGGCATCAACGCCGAGGTGATGCCAGGCCAGTGGGAGTTCCAGGTGGGCCCGCTCAGCCCGCTCGACGTGTCCGACCAGCTGTGGGTGGCCCGCTGGCTGCTCTACCGGATCGCCGAGGACTACGGGGTGTCGGCGACGCTCGACCCGAAGCCCGTGAAGGGCGACTGGAATGGCGCGGGTGCACACACCAACTTCTCGACCGAGGCGATGCGTGAGGGCTACGACCCGATCATCGCCGCGTGCGAGGCGCTCGGCACCAAGGCGCAGGAGCACGTGGCCGCGTACGGCGCCGACATCGAGCACCGGCTCACCGGTGCGCACGAGACCGCACCGTGGTCGGAGTTCAGCTACGGCGTCTCCGACCGTGGTGCGTCGGTGCGCATCCCGTGGCAGGTGGAGATCGACAAGAAGGGCTACATCGAGGACCGGCGTCCGAACGCGAACATGGACCCGTACCTCGTGACCCGGATGATCACCCAGACGGTCTGCAGCGCGCTGGCGTAGTTCTCCCACGGGCAGGCACTCGACACGGGCCCGGTTTCGCGGACAGGATTCTCTTCGTCCGTGAACCGGGCCTTCGTCGTTCATGTGGAAAGGCGGTGAGTCGTGGCGACTCCCAATGACGTGCTCAAGCTGCTGGCGGACGAAGAGGTCGACATCGTCGACATCCGGTTCTGCGACCTGCCGGGGCTGATGCAGCACTTCTCCATCCCTGCGCACGAGTTGAGCGAGGACGTCTTCGAGGACGGTCTGGGCTTCGACGGCTCGTCGATCCGGGGGTTCCAGGAGATCCAGGAGTCGGACATGCTCCTGATCCCCGACCCCGACACCGCGGTGATCGACCCGTTCACCCAGCACAAGACGCTCAACATCAACTGCTTCGTGCGGGACCCCGTCACCGGCGAGTCCTACAGCCGCGATCCGCGCTACATCGCGAAGAAAGCGGAGGACTACCTGCGCGGCACCGGCATCGCCGACACCGCGTACTTCGGGCCCGAGGCCGAGTTCTACATCTTCGACTCCGCGCGCTTCGACCAGAACCAGTACTCGGGCTACTACTTCCTCGACTCGATCGAGGGTGTGTGGAACTCCGGGCGCGCCGAGGAGCTCGACGGTTCACCCAACCTCGGGTACAAGGTCCGCTACAAGGAGGGGTACTTCCCCGTCGCGCCGATGGACCAGTACCAGGATCTCCGCTCCGAGATGCTGATGACGTTGGAGAAGGTGGGGATCCCGGTCGAGGTGCAGCACCACGAGGTGGGCACCGCGGGCCAGGCCGAGATCGACATGCGCTTCGACACGCTGTCGTCGATGGCCGACAAGCTGATGCTCTACAAGTACGTCGTGAAGAACGTGGCGCGCGCGGCGGGCAAGACCGTCACCTTCATGCCCAAGCCGCTGTTCCAGGACAACGGTTCCGGCATGCACGTGCACCAGTCGCTCTGGAAGGGCGGCGAACCGCTGTTCTTCGACGAGAAGGGCTATGCGGGTCTGTCCGACCTCGCGCGCTGGTACATCGGTGGTCTGCTGGAGCACGCGCCGTCGCTGCTCGCGTTCACCAACCCCACCGTGAACTCGTACAAGCGGTTGGTGCCGGGCTACGAGGCGCCGGTCAACCTCGTGTACTCGCAGCGCAACCGCTCCGCCGCGGTGCGCATCCCGCTGTACTCGAAGAGCCCGAAGGCGAAGCGCATCGAGTTCCGCTGCCCCGACCCGTCGTGCAACCCGTACCTCGCGTTCTCGGCGTTGCTGATGGCCGGGCTCGACGGCATCCAGAACCGCATCGAGCCGCC
>DASXXX010000200.1:0-5602 GCA_036502765.1 Acidimicrobiia bacterium
GGCGCGCTCGGAGCTGCCGTCGCCGGCATCATCGTGGTCGAGTGGAACGTCAGCTACTGGTTCGCGCTGCCCATCGCGCTCGCAGTCTCCGCCGGCGTCGGGGCGGGCTCCGAGGTGGTGGTGATCCGTCGGCTCCGCAACGCTCCCACCGTCGTCGGCGTGGTGGCGACCCTCGGTCTGGCCCAGGTCCTGCTCACGTTCTCGGGGCTGATCACGAGCTCGGCGAGCTCCGGCGCGGTCTTCCCGTCGCCTCCTGGTCTCCCCGAGTTCGACGTCGGGGCGCTCCGGGTCACGACCGCCTACTCGGCGATGATGATCTTCACGCCGATCGTCGTCGTCGCGCTGGCGGTCTTCCTCCGGCGGGGGTGGTTCGGCATGGCGATGCGAGCGTCGTCGATGAACCCCGCGGCTGCCGAGCTGTCGGGCGTCAACGCGCGCGGCATGGCCTCCCTCGCCTGGGCGATCTCGGGTGCGCTCGCGGCCTACACCGCCATCCTGATCCTCCCGACGCGCGGGTTCAGTGGCAGTGACTTCCTCGGTCCCGGGCTGCTGCTGCGCGCGCTCACCGCCGCGGTCATCGCCCGGATGACGAGCGTGACGGTGGCGATGATCGCGGGTGTCGGGGTGGGCGTCCTCGAGGCGCTGCTCCTCTGGAACTACCCCAACGGCAGTCTCGTCGAGGCCGTGCTGTTCGTGATCATCCTCGGTGTGCTGCTGCTGCAGCGGGCGCGCTACGACCGCCGAGACGCCACTGGTAGCTGGACGGTCATCCGCAACTGGTTGCCGTTGCCCGACAGCTACCGGAAGATCTTCTGGATTCGCAACCTGCGCTGGTTCGTGTTCGCGGTGCTGCTCGCGGCGGCGGTCGTCGTGCCGTTCCTGGTGACCAACTCGAACGCGGTGTCGTTCACCATCATCGAGGTGATGACGGTCGTCGGGCTGTCGGTGGGCGTCGTGGCCGGGTTGAGCGGCCAACTGTCCCTCGGGCAGTTCGCGCTGGCCGGCGTCGGGAGCGTGGCGTCCTACTCCGTGACCCGCGAGACGGGAACGTTCGTCCTCGGGTTCGTCGCCGGGGGACTGGCGGCGGCCGCCGTGGCCATCGTCATCGGCCTCCCGGCGCTGAGGATCCGCGGTCCGATGCTCGCGGTCACCACACTCGGCTTCGCGATCGTGGCGTCGACGTGGGCGTTCAGCCAACCCTGGTTGCTCGGTGGTGGGGTCCAACAAGACCCTCTCTCGTTGTTCGGCATCAGCTTCGCGACCGCGAAGGCGTACTACGGGCTGGGTCTGTTCGTCCTCGTGGTTGCGTTGTTCTTCGCGCGCAACGTGTGGAAGAGCGGACTCGGACTCCGCATGAGGGCGGTGCGCGACAACGAGGATGCCGCGCGCGCGTTCACCGTGAACCCGACGATCGTGAAGCTGCAGGCGTTCGGGATCGCGGGATTCCTGGCCGGTCTCGCCGGCGCGGTGTACGGAGGGTCGGTCACGTTGCTGACCGCGGATGCCTTCGGGGTGCAACGCAGCATCGATGCGGCCGCCGTGGCCGTCCTCGGTGGGCTCGGCGTGATGTTCGGACCCCTGCTGGGCGCGCTGTTCATCGTCGGCGTCCCTGAGATCCCGAACATCTTCGGCATCGCGCCGCTGGATCAGCTCCAGCTCCTGGCCGTGGCGGTCGGATGGCTCCTCGTGGTCGTGATCTGGCCAGGTGGCTTCGCGGTCGGGATCGAGAGGATCCGCCGACGCGTCGTCGACGCGCTCGCCCGGCGCGACGGGTTGGATCCCGCGACGGAATGGGATCGCGACGCCGTCAAGGCGCAGATGGCGATCGAACCGGCGCTGGCGCTGCCGCAACGTGCGGTCCGCTCGATCGCACACGGCGAGCCGATCCTGGTCGCACGCAACTTGGTCAAGCAGTACGGAGGGCTCCACGCGGTCAACGACGTGAGCGTCGAGCTGCGCGCAGGCGAGACCCTCGGGCTCATCGGCCCGAACGGTGCCGGAAAGACGACGTTGTTCGAGGTGCTCAGCGGGTTCACACGGCCCGATGGCGGATCGGTCGAGTTCCTCGGCCGCGATGTGACGAGGGCGAGCCCGTCGACACGCGCGCACCTGGGTCTCATCCGCTCCTTCCAGGACGCGGCGCTCTTTCCGACGCTGACCGTGCTCGACTGCGTGCAGCTCGCACTCGAGCGCACGACGCCGACCCGGTTCGTGCCGACCTTCTTGGGGTTCGGCGCACCCGATCGACGCAAGCAGGAACACGCACGGGAGCTCATCGCGATGATGGGGCTCGAACGCTGGCGCGACAAGCCGACCGCGGAGTTGTCGACCGGGACGCGTCGCGTCGTGGAGCTCGCGTGCATGATCGCGCTCGAACCGACGGTGCTCCTCCTCGACGAGCCGTCCTCGGGCATGGCGCAACGCGAGACCGAGATGCTGGGTGAGATCCTCGATCCGATCAAGACGCAGCTCGATCTCAGCATCGTCCTCATCGAGCACGACATCCCCCTCGTCATGGGTCTGTGCGATCGCATCGTGGCCATGGAGTCGGGCCGGGTGATCGCGGACGGGACACCCGAGGTGGTGCGCAACGACCCGCGGGTGATCGAGTCGTACCTGGGCGCCGACACCCGCGCCATCGAGCGATCGACGATGCCGGCGTCGGCGCGATGACGGTCCGACGGCGAGCGTGCGCTAGAACCTCGTGATGGCACCGTCGCGTGCTGACGCAACGACCGAGCGCAAGGCGATCATCAACGCTGCGCTGCGCGTCATGCGGAAGAACGGCTACGACGAGTGTCAGATCACCGACATACTGACGGAAGCATCGCTCTCGACGCGCGCGTTCTACCGCCATTTCAAGACCAAGGACGATGTCCTGATCGCCATCTACCGTGACAACGCCGAGACGACGTCGCGTCGCTTGGCCGAGAAGGTCGCGGCGGCCGGGTCACCTCCGGAGCAGTTGCAGGTCTGGATCGAGGAGACGCTGAACCTCGGGTACGACCGGCGCCGCGCCAGCCGTGTGCTCGTCCTCGCGTCCGGCGCAGCGCGTCGTGCAACCGGGTACGCGGAGGAACAGGCGCAGGCCGCGATCGCGCTCTCCGCACCACTGTTGGAAGCACTCGTGGCGGGTACGAGCTCAGGAGTGTTCCCGACGTGCGAACCAGCCGCCGACGCGGTGACGATCCACGACATCGTGTGGCGCTTCGTGGCCGAGGCGCTGTCGGGGAACCCGACCATGACCGAGCAGGCGGCGCGCGATCACGTGATGCGGTTCTGCCTGCCCGCGCTCGGCGTCCGGCGCTCTGGCTGAAAAACAGTTTTTCGTCTACAGTCGCCACGGCCGAGCCGAAGGGGGAACCGGGTGACGCTGAAGGACGAGGCTGCCATCGTCGGGGTGGGTGCAACGCCGTACTACAAGCGCGGTCAGTCGTTGCCGCTCACCCAGTTGGAGATGGCGGGGCAGGCGATCCTCGCCGCACTCGACGACGCCGGGCTGACGGTCCAGGACCTCGACGGGTTCGCCATCTACGCGAGCTCGTGCGAACCCGCGCAGGTCGCATCAGTCCTGGGCGTGCCCGAAGTCCGGTTCGCGGCGACGCTGACGTCGGGCGGCGGCGGGAGCGCCGGTGCGCTCGGCCTCGCGGCGGCGGCGGTGAGCTCGGGCATGGCCGAGGTCGTCGTCACGCTCATGACCCTCCAGCAGGCCACTCGTCGCCTCGGTGGTACTCGCGTCGAAGGGGGTGCCGGTGGGGGTGGTGGAGGTAGTCCGTACGGCGCTGGTGGCATCCCGCCGTCGATGGCGTTCATCGCCGGCGCCGGACTGATGTCGCCCGGACACAGCTTCTCCTTGCTCACGCAGCGACACATGCACCAGTACGGCACGAAGCGCGAGCACCTCGCCGAGATCGCGATCTCTCAGCGCAACAACGCGATGCGTCGGCCAACCGCGATCATGCGGACGCCCCTGACGCTCGACGACTACTTCAACGCGCGGGTCATCTCCGACCCGCTCTGCCTGTTCGACTACACGCTCGAGACCGATGGTGCGGTCGCGGTGATCACGACGTCGGCGGCGCGGGCGAAGGATCTGCGTCAGCCGCCTGTGTACGTCATGGGATCGGCGAACGGCGGCATGGGTCGATGGGGCTCGGCGATCTTCACCTACTTCCAGATGCCCGACGAGTACTTCGCTTCGTCCGGTCACCGCCCCGTCGCCAAGCGCCTCTACGAGATGGCGGGCGTCGGTCCCGACGAAGTCGACGTCGCGCTCCTCTACGACCACTTCTCGCCACTGGTGCTGATGCAGCTCGAGGACTACGGCTTCTGCGGCATCGGGGAGGGCGGCCCGTTCGTCGCCGAGGGGAACATCCGCTGGCCCCACGGACGGATCCCGGTGAACACCCACGGCGGCCACCTCTCCGAGGCCTACATCATCGGGATGACGCACGTACGCGAGGCGGTCGAGCAGTTGCGCGGCGTCGCGGTCAACCAGGTCGAGGGCGCGGAGATCGCGCTGGTCACGGGCGGCCCGGCATCCCTTCCCGTCAGCGGCACCCTGCTCCGGAGGTAGTGCACATGGCCGAGACCCGACCCGGTGTCTTCCCGTCGATGTTCCAGGAGCCCTTCGCGGACGAGGCGACCCAGCCGTTCTGGGACGCCGCGCTCGAGGGCCGACTGGCCGCGCCGAGGTGCACGAACTGCGGCACCTTCGTGCTCCCGCCCGAGCCGTTCTGCTTCGCGTGCCAGGGGACGACGTTCGAGTGGGTCGACCTCCCTGGCACCGGCACGGTGTACACGTTCACCGTGGTGCGCCACCCGCTGAGCCCCCACCTCGCCGACGTGGTGCCCTACGCGTCGGGGATCATCGACCTCGACGGCACCCAGGGTGCGGGGTGTCGCCTGATCGCCAACATCGTCGACTGCGATCCCGAGAGCGTGCGCATCGGCAACAAGGTGCGGGTCGTGTTCGACCGCGTGAGCGACGTGTTCGCACTGCCGCGCTTCACGCCGGTCTGAGGCCGTTCAGCCGCCGAGCACTCCGGCCTCGCGCAGGGCTGCGATGCGGTCGGCGCCGTAGCCGAGCTCCGTCAGCACTGCATCGGTGTGCGCACCGCAGAGCGGCGCAGGACCCGCGACACCCGCGGAGCGGGAGAGTCGCACCGTCGGAGTGAGGCGCGGGTAGTCGTCGATGACGGCGTGGGTCATCGGCGTGACGATCCCGAGCGTCTCACCCATGCCACCCGCGCTCATCACGACCTTCTCGACGGGCCCGTCCACGACCTCGACGCACGCGATGTCGAGCGCCGTGAGTCGCGCCTCCCATTCACCGGCTGGTGCCGCGAGGAACCGCTTGGTCAGTTCCGTCGTGAGCGCTTCGTCGTCGTCACGGAGTGCGAGGTCGAGATCGAAGCTGCCGGCCAGCGCTCCCCAGTCGTCGTCGGTCGGCGCGGCGAGAAACACCCAGCCGTCGGCCGTCTCGTAGAGGCGATAGCACGCGCTCAGGCCGAACATGTCGCGGTCCGGTGTGCGCAGCGGCGCTCGGCCCTCGTACTCCACCATGTCCTCGGAGAGCGTGTGCGCCAGCGTCGACAGCATC
>DASXXX010000201.1:0-15529 GCA_036502765.1 Acidimicrobiia bacterium
GTGCAGATCCCCGAGTACCCGGGCGACCACTTCCACTACACGTTCTCGAAGATCCTCATGGCCGGGCGCGCCAACGGCCTCCAGGTGATCGACGGGCCGTTCCTCAAGATCAAGGAACTCGACGCGCTGCGCGACTACGCGATGCGCACCCGCATCCTCGGTTACGACGGCAAGTGGGCGCTGCACCCCGACCAGGTCGCGGTCATCAACGAGGTGTTCACGCCGACGCAGGAGCAGTACGACCACGCCTTCGACATCCTCGACGCCTACGAGAAGGCGACGACCGAGGGCGACCGCCGCGGCGCGGTGATGTTCGGCGACGAGATGATCGACGAAGCCAGCCGCAAGATGGCGCTGAAGTTCGTCAGCCGGGGCGAACGCGCCGGCATGAGCCGCAGCGCCTGATCGACCTTCCCATTTGGCGTGGCTCGCCCGCGACTATCGCGGGGTAGCCACGCCAAAACAGTTCAGGTCGCGTCGAGGGCCTGCTCGGCGAGACGGCGGGCGATGACGCGGAGGCAGAGGGTCTCGTCGGCGCCTTCGAAGATCGACAGCACGCGCGCGTCGACGAAGTAGCGCGACACCGGGAACTCCTCGGCGTAGCCCATGCCGCCGTGGAGCTGCATCGCTTCGCGCGTGACCCACTCGGCCGAGCGGCACACGTAGGCCTTCACCATCGACGCCGAGAGGGTGCCTTCGCCGCGGCCCATGCGACGCGCGACGTCGTACGAGAACTGGCGACCGGCCGCGATGAGCGCGGCCATGCGGGCCAGCTTCACGCGCGACAGCTGGTAGTCGAACACCGGCTTGCCGAACACCTGACGTTGTTGTGCGTACTCGAGCCCGGCTTCGAACGCGGCCTGCATGAGGCCGACGGCGCGCGCTGCGGTCTGCAGGCGTCCGTTCTCGAAGCCTTCCATCTGGAGGTAGAAGCCCTTGCCGAGCCCGCCCGACTCACCGACGAGGTTCTCCGCGGGCACGAACCAGTCGACGAAGCTCACCTCGTAGGAGTGCATGCCGCGGTAGCCGAGGGTGTCGATGGCGCGGCCTTCGACCGTGCCGCCGCCGGGCTGTTCGAGCGCGAACGAGTGACCCGGGACCGCGTCCTTCTCGACCACGAACAGCGACAGCCCGCGGTGGGTCTTCGACCGGTCGGGATCGGTGCGGGCGAGCAGCATCAACACGTCGGCGCGACCCGCGAACGTGGCCCACGTCTTCACACCGTTGATCACGTAGCCGCCGTCGCCGTCGGAATTGGTGCTGGCGGTCGCGCTGGTGGCGACCCCGGCGACGTCGGAGCCGAAGTCGGGCTCGGTCACCATCACGCCGACCATCAGTTCGCCGGCCGCGATGCGCGGCAACCAGCGCTGCTTCTGCTCGTCGGTGCCGCCGGTGACGACGGCGCGGGTGAGGATCTCGGGCCGGGTGATGAGCGAACCGCCGACGCCGAGCGAGCCCCACGACAGCTCCTCGGTGGCGACCACCATGCCGAGGTAGTCGGCCTCGCCGCCGGCCGCGTACCCGCCGTACTCCTCGGGGACCGAGAGTCCGAACCCGCCGATCTGGGCCAGGCCGTCGATCACCTCGTCGGGGATGTCGGCGTTGGTGCGGTGCACGTGCTCGGCGACGGGGCGGATCTTGTCCTCGGCGAAGCGGTGGAACGTCTCGGCTGCGAGCTGGAAGTCGTCGGGAAGGTGCGACGGCCCGGTGCCGGTGCGCGCCAGCGTCGCCGCGACCTCGTCGAGGAACTCGGGCGTGCGGTGCGCCTCGACGAACGGGAGGGCGTCGGCGAGCAGCGAGGCGTCGACACCCCACACCGCCTCGCGGCCGAGGAGCCGCGCGCCGAGGTCGGCGACCGCGTCGGCGACGAACGCACGCGCGAGCAGCGACTCGACCTCGCCGTACTCCGCGTACGCCAGCATCACGCGCGCGGCTTCGACCGCGCTCGCGGCGTGGGCGAGGTCGTACGCCAGCACCTGGTGGTCGTCGAGCAACGCCACCGAGATGCGCCCGTCGACGGTCGCGGCGCGCGCCAGGTGCGAGGTGGCGGCGGCGACGACGTCGGCCGCGCAGTCGACCGCGATCGCTGCGGCCGGGAGTTGGTCGGTCATGGCCGGGGAGCCTACCGACGACCCTTGCGAAATCAGGGGGCCGTGATGGGCGTGGGTATCGACACCGTGGTGGAGGGTGCGGTCGTCGCGGGCGGGGGTTCGGTGATCGGCGTGGTGTCCGGCGGCGACGTGGCGGGAGGCGACGTGGCCGGCGGCGTGGTCTGGATGGTGCCGCCGGAGTTGCCGGACGAGCCCGACGAGTTGGAGTTGTTGGACGACGACGCGTTCGGCGCCACCTGGGTGCTGCCTTCGGTCTCGATCGTCTGCTTGGTCGCGCCGTCGACCTTCTGCTGGGTCAGGCCGCACTGCGCGTCGACGAGCTTGTACACCTGGCGGGCCAGGTAGTCGGCGCCGTCCATGGTGAAGTGGATGCCGTCACCCGACCGCACGGTGACCGTCGAGCCGTCCTCGATCGGCAGGTCGTAGGCGAACGTGCCGTCGGTGTCGGAGAACAACTTGTAGGTGTCGACGTAGTGCACCTTCGGGTGGCGCTTGGCCACCTCCTGCGCGACCGCGTTCACCTCGACCACTCCGGCGTCGGTCTTCTCGTCCTTGATGGTGGGTCCGCCGAGCCAGTACACGGTGCGTCCGGAGCCGATGAGCGTCTTCATCATCGCGTCGACCTTGGCGGTGTAGGCGTCCTTCCAGTCGCCCGACACCGCGGTCCAGTCGTTGGTGCCGATGATGAACACCGCGACGTCGGGGTCGAGGCGCGCCATCTCGGTGGTCGCGTGGTCGGGCCAGTCGAAGAACCCGGGGTCGGCCAGGCCGCTCGACACGCGCGAGTCGAAGTAGGGCTGCACCACGCCGGTCTCGCCCGCGAGCTTGCCCAGCGACGGACCGAGAGACCCGGCGAGTGAGTCGCCGCCCACCCAGAGCCGCAACGGCGCGTTCGCCGACAGCGGTCGGCAATTGCGGGCGCCGGTCGTGGTCGTCGCCGCCGGCGACTCGTCGTCGCTCCCGGTCGCCTGGATGGTGCCCGCGAGCGAGGGCTTGTCGCCGCCGAAGCGCACCATGTCGGTCGCGAGCAACCCGACCGCGGCGACGAGCAACACACTGCCGACGACGCTGACGGCGCGACGACCACGTCGGCGCTTGGCGTCGCGCCGCCGGTCACGGCGGTCGGGGGTGTCCCCCGGAGTGGTTGCGGGATCGGCCATGGGGGAACTGCTCGCCGTCGCCAGACTGGTGGTGGGCGGTCGGGGCGAAACGGCGATGCTAACCGGCGGGTCTGCCCGCCGAGCCGCGCGCCCAGCCGCGACCCAGGCGCGATCAGGCGCCGAAGGCCGCCTGGAGCAGGCGCCGCGTCGCGGCCTCCTGCACCGCGCCGGCCACGCGGGCCGGGGACACACCGGGATGATGGGGCGCGATCCGCACGCGCAGCGCTCCTGGCTGCACCTCGAGCCGCACCGGCGAGTCGAGCGTGACCGCCTCGCCGTCCATGCCGGTGTCGACGGGCTTGCCCGAGCGCACCTCGAGCGTCGGCGTGGTCCACTCGTGCCACCCCGAATACGCCGAGCCGCGCCCGGCGGTCGACAACGACACGAGCTGCGCGAGCTCGGCGCCGTTGTGCACCTCGACGACGATCACGCCCAGCACGCCTTCGTCGAGGCGCGCCCGGGTGCCGAGCCCACCGATGCCCTCGAGCTTGTAGACGTTGTTCGACACCAGGATCAGGTCGGGGTCGCAGTCGGCCACGACGTCCGGTCCGTCGAGCTCGAAGTCGAACGGGTCGTAGTCGGAGCCGAGGAGCTCGGGCAGCATCTTCGCCGCGGTGTTGAGCTTGGCGTCGCGGTACTCGTCCGACTGCACGATGGCGGCGTACACGCCGAACGACACGTTGTTCACGAACACGCGGCCGTTCACGCGGGCGAGGTCGACGCGTCGTTCGTAGCCGTCGAGGAACGCGTCGAGCGCGCCCACGACGTCCTCGCGGTCGACGCCGAGGTCGAGCGCGAAGTGGTTGCGGGTGCCGGCGGGGATGCACACGAACGGGATGTCCTGCTCGGAGGCGATCCCGGCCACCAGAGCCTGCGAACCGTCGCCGCCGGCCATGCCGATCACGTCGGCGCCGCGTGCGATCGCGTCGCGGGCGAGCTGTTCGAGGTCGTCCCCTCGGGTCAGGGTCACGGTTTCGATGCCGTGCTCCTGCGCCGCCGCCGCGAACTCGGGGTTGGCCTTCCCGCCGCCCGACCACGGGTTCATGATGAGGACCGGGTGCTGCGCGGCGCCGACCGCGGTGCCCCGCGACGGCTCGGCCGCGATCGTCGCCGGGTCGCTGCCGAGCGCGGCGCGTGCCAGCCACGCGAAGGCCAGGACCAGCACCACCGCGAGCACGATGTCGCCGATGCTGTGGTTGCGCAGCAGGGTCACGAACGCCACGACGACCGCCGCCACCGCGACGATCGTGGCCACGAGGCGCACGACTCCTCGTTTCGTCACGACGTACCACGCTGCCGTCAGCGCGACGAGATCGAGCACCACGGCGCCGAGCAGCGGCGCCCAGTTGTTCCAGAGCACCGCGATCATCACCGCCAGCGCGCCGAGCGCGCAGAGCAGTGCACCCAGCGCGCAGATGCGGCGAGTTGTCCGGTTCACACCCGGAAGTGTGTCACCCGGCGTCGGCAGCCGGAGTGTCCGCGACGCGGCCGTCGACCTGCGTGCGGTAGAGGTCGGTGTAGAGGCCACCCGCGCGCAGCAGTTCGTCGTGACGGCCGCTCTCGATGATGCGGCCGTCCTCGAGCACGAGGATGCGGTCGGCCGCGACGATGGTCGACAACCGGTGCGCGATGACCAGCGACGTGCGACCGACGAGCGCGTCGGCCAACGCCTGTTGGATGGCGAGCTCAGACTCGGAGTCGAGGTGCGACGTCGCTTCGTCGAGGATCACCACCGCCGGGTCCTTCAGCAACATGCGGGCGATGGCCAGCCGTTGCTTCTCGCCCCCCGACATGCGGTAGCCACGCTCGCCGACGAGGGTGTCGTAGCCGTCGGGAAGGCTGGCGATCATGTCGTGGATGCGCGCGGCCTTGCACGCGTCCACCAGCTCCGCGTCGGTGGCGTCAGGCCGCGCGTAGCGGAGGTTGGCACGGACCGTGTCGTGGAAGAGGTGCGGGTCTTGCATCACCATGCCGACCGCGCCGCGCAATGACTCGAGCGTGTAGTCGCGGACGTCGTGGCCGTCGACGCGCACCTCGCCCGAACTCACGTCGTAGATGCGCGGGACGAGCAACGCGCTCGTCGTCTTGCCCGCGCCCGACGGCCCGACCAGTGCGACGAGCTCCCCTGGGGCCATGGTGAAGCTGACGTCGCGCAGGATCCAGGCGCTCTCGTCCTCGAGGTCGGTGGCGCCGGTCTGTTCCTCGAGTGACGGGATCGACGACATCGCCGCCGACGGGTGCCGGAACCACACGTGGTCGAGCTCGACCCGCCCGACCGGCTCGACGAGGTCGACCGCGCCGGTGCGGTTCGTGATCAGCGCGGGGAAGTCGAGCACCTCGAACACCCGCTCGAACGAGACGAGCGCGGTGAGGACGTCGACCCGCGCGTTGGCCAGCTGGGTGAGCGGTTGGTAGATCTGGCTCACATAGACAGCGAACGCCGCGATCGTGCCGACCCCGATGGTGCCGGAGATCGCCAGGTTGCCGCCGACGAAGTAGACGATCGCGGTGCCGATGGCAGCGACGAGCCCGAGTGCCGCGAAGAGGATCCGCGAATACATCGCCGTCTGCACGCCGATGTCGCGCACGCGGCCGGCGCGGTCCGAGAACGCCTGCGACTCGCGGGTCTGCTTGCCGAAGAGCTTGACGACGAGCGCGCCGCCGACGTTGAAGCGCTCCGCAATCGTGTTGTTCATCGAGGCGTTGAGCTGCATGCTCTCGCGGGTGAGGCGCTGCAGCTTCGGGCCCATGCGCTTGGCCGGGATGATGAACAACGGGAGGATGACGAGGGTCAGCAGCGTGAGGCGCCACTCGAGGGCGAGCATGAACGTGATCGTCACGACGACGGACACGATGTTGGAGAACACGGTGCCGAGGGTGTTGGTGACGGCCTGCTGCGCACCGATGACGTCGTTGTTCATGCGCGACATCAACGAACCGGTCTGCGTGCGGGTGAAGAACGAGAGCGGCTGGTGCTGCACGTGGTCGAACAGTGCAGTGCGCATGTCGAAGATCAGGCCCTCACCGATTCCGGCCGAGTAATAGCGCTGAATCAGCGTCAGGCCCGCGTTGACCAGGGCGAGGAACACCGCGCCGAACGCGAGAAGGCCGACGAGTTGGCGGTCCTTCTCGGGGATGGCGGTGTCGATGAGCGCGCGCAGGATGAGCGGCGGCACCGCGCTGATGACCGCGGCGAGCACCACCGTGATGACGAAGCCGATGAGTTGCCGACGGTAGGGACGCGCCAGCTTGAGCACGCGCCGGAGCAGGTCGCGCTCGATCTTCTTTCCCTTCAGTGCCTTCGAGTCGCGCTGGAACCCGTGGATCGCCTGGTAGCTCATCGTCGCGTCATCTCCCGGCCAAAACTACTGGTGACCATCGGGGCCGACCGCCGAAAGGACCCGTCGCTAATCTCCTGCCATGACGATCCACGAGCGGCCGTTCGGGCGCCTCTACGAGGACTTCGAGCCCGGCGACGTGTACCGCCACTGGCCGGGCAAGACGATCACCGAGGCCGACGACCACCTGTTCTGCATGATCACGATGAACCACCATCCGCTCCACATCGACGCCTGGTACGCGGAGAACGAGTCGCAGTTCGGCAAGAACGTCGTCGTCGGCAACCTCGTCTACTCGCTCGTGCTCGGCATGAGCGTGCCCGACGTGAGCGGTGCCGCGATCGCCAACCTCGAGATCGAGTCGCTCCAGCACAAGCGACCCACCTTCCACGGCGACACGATCTACGCCGAGACCGTCGTCATCGAGAAGCGCGAGTCGTCGAGTCGACCCGACCGCGGCGTCGTCACCGTCGAGAGCCGCGGCTTCAACCAGCGGGGCGAAGAGGTCTGCTTCTTCCGCCGCAAGGTGATGGTGCCCAAGCGCGCCGCCGCGCCCGCGCGGGTCCGCCCCTACACCTCGCCCGCCGACTGACTTGTCGCCGTCGCTCGCGTCCGCTCGCTCCGTCCTGCGATGACCGGATGTCTCTTCTGCTCGATCGTGGCAGGGGAGACCCCGGCGCCGATCGTGCTCGACACCCCCGAGGTGGTGGCCTTCCTCGACCACCGGCCGCTCTTCCCGGGTCACACGCTGGTCGTCCCGCGCCGGCACGTCGAGACGCTGCGTGACCTCGACGACGCCACCCGCGACGTCCTGTTCGCGCAGGTGCAGCGGGTGGCGGCGGCGGTGCAGGACGCCATGGGCGCGCAGGGTTCGTTCGTGGCGATGAACAACGTGGTCAGTCAGAGCGTCCCGCACCTCCATGTGCATGCCGTCCCGCGCAACCGCAAGGACGGACTCCGGGGCTTCTTCTGGCCCCGGACCCGTTACGCCGACGAGGCCGAGGCCGAGGCGGTCGCCGCCTCGATTCGTCTGCTCCTGTCGTGAGCCCTTGTAGCAGGAGCAACGGTGTAATAGTGTAATCACCATGCCGAAGAACACCAACACCGCGCCCACCGCATCCGCCAAGCTCCAGGGCTGGTTCGCCGGCCGCCTCCCCGACGGCTGGTTCGCCGGTCCGCCGGCCGTCAGCCACGACCGCGACGAGATCGTCGTCGTGGGCATCCTCGCGACGCCGGACACCGGAGCCGCCGATGCCGACACCGTCGCCGCCGCGTCCCGGGCCCGCATCCAGGGCTTCCGTGAGGACACCCGGACCCTGCGCATGCGCATCGCCGACGAGGCCGAGGCCCGCTTCGGGCGCAAGGTGGCGTGGGGCGCCCGCTGCGGTGACGAGGAGGAGCTCTTCACCACGCTGAGCGTCCCCGTGATGACCCGCCTGCGACTTCCCGAGCGCCAGGTCCTCGACACGCTCGTCGACGCCGGCGTCGCCCGCAGCCGCAGCCACGCGCTGGCGTGGTGCGTCCGGCTCGTCGGCGACCACGAGGGGGAGTGGATCGACCAGTTGCGCGAAGCGCTGGTGCACGTGGAGAAGGTGCGCAGCGAGGGCCCCGCAGGGCGTGAGCCGGCGAGCGAGCCGGCGAGCGACGAATGAGCTCGCACCCAATATTGTTTGTCGACTAATCATTAGTGTGCTAATCATGAGCGCACTATGGAAACGACGATCGGGCGACTGCTCTTCCTTGCTCACCGCTCGGTGCACGACGAGCTCGACCGCCGCCTGAGCGAGCACGGCGCCAGCCTCTGGAACTGGGTGCTCCTGAAGGAAGCGGCCAACGCCGAGGGCGCCAGCCAGCGCCAGCTCGCGCAGCACATGCGCATCGAGCCGCCGACGCTCGTCCGTCACCTCGACAAGCTCGCCGAGCAGGGGCTGGTGGAGCGCCGTCCCGATCCCGATGACCGGCGCGTCGTGCGCGTCGTCGTCACGGCGGCGGGGCGCGCGCGACTCGCGGAGCTCCACGCGATCGTCCACGAGCTCGACGACGAACTGCGCGGGATCCTCACCAAGCGCGATGTCGAAGTGCTCTCGCGCGCGTTGCCGCGCGTCCACGCGTACTTCGAGCAGAACAAGGACAAGGAGGTGGCCGATGTCCGTGGTTGACGACGTCGTGATCCGCACCGAACAGCTCACCAAGGTGTACCCGGGTGGGCTCAAGGCGGTCGACGAGCTCGACCTCGAGGTGCACCAGGGCGAGATCTTCGGCCTGCTCGGGCCCAACGGCGCGGGCAAGACCACGACCGCCGGCATGCTCACCACGCGCGTGATCCCCACGAGTGGGCGCGCGTTCGTCGGCAGCATCGACGTGGTCGCACGCCCGACCGCGGCGAAGCAGGTGATCGGGGTGGTGCCGCAGAGCAACACGCTCGACCGTTCGCTCACCGTGTGGGAGAACCTCTACTTCCACGGCCGCTACTTCGGGATGTCGGCCGCGGTCGCGAAGCAGGAGGCCGACCGCCTGCTCGAGCAGTTCCGGTTGTCCGAGCGGGCGAAGGAGCCGGTCGCTGCGTTGTCGGGCGGGATGGCGCAGCGCCTCATGGTGGCGCGGGCGATCATGCACCGGCCCGCGATCCTCTTCCTCGACGAGCCCACCGCCGGCCTCGACCCGCAGAGCCGCCTCGCCCTGTGGGAGATCCTCGGCGAGCTGCACCGCGAGGGCCAGACCATCCTCCTCACCACGCACTACATGGAGGAGGCCGACGAGCTCTGCAACCGTCTGGCCATCATCGACCGGGGGCGCCTCCTCGCGCTCGGGCCGCCGGCTGAGCTCAAGCGCTCGACCGGCGCCGACACCGTCGTCACCGTCAGCGCCAGCGGCGATCTCGACGCGCTGGCGAAGGTGCTCGAAGCCGACGTGCCGGGTGCGACCCAGGCCACGCGCGTCGACTCGACGGTCGTCGTCGAGGTGCAGGCGCAGACGGGAGTCCTCCCGCTGGTGTTCAGCGCCGCCGAGCGTCACGGCTTCGAGGTGTCCGACCTCTCGGTCACCGAGCCCACACTCGAAACCGTCTTCATCAACCTCACCGGAAAGGACCTGCGCGAATGACCACGGCCACGATCCCCAACGCGCCGACCACGCTCGCGCCCGTCCGCAAGCCGGTCGCCGCGACACGCGTCGCGTTCCGCTCGCTCATCCTCCGCGACCTCGTCGTGCTGCGGAAGACGCTCAAGGAGTTCATCCCCCGCACGATCCTCCAACCGCTGCTGCTGGTGTTCGTGTTCACCTACGTGTTCCCGAAGATCGGCCAGGGCGTCGGCGGCAGCGAGGCGGCGAGCGGGTTCTCCACGCTCCTCGTCGCCGGCGTGGTCGGCATCGCGATCCTGATGCAGGGCATCCAGTCGGTCTCGCTGCCGATGGTGCAGGAGTTCGGCTACACCCGCGAGATCGAAGACCGCGTCCTGGCCCCGATGCCGGTGTGGCTGGTCGCCATCCAGAAGGCGATCTGGGGCGCGCTGAGCGGTCTGTTCTCCGCCCTCCTCGTGTTCCCGATCGCCGCCATCGTCCCGGCGACGCCGGTGAGCCTCGACATCAACTGGTGGGTGCTGCTCACGCTCGCCCCACTCGCCTGTTACATGTGCGGCGCGCTCGGCCTGACGTTCGGCACTCGCTTCGACCCGCGCACGGTGCCGTTGCTGTTCGGCATCATCGTGATCCCGCTCACGTTCCTCGGCTGCGTGTACTACTCGTGGTCGTCGCTCGAGGCGATCCGCTGGCTGCAGATCCTCGTGCTCGCCAACCCGCTCGTCTACATGTGCGAGGGCTTCCGCGCCGCGCTCACGACGTCGTCGCACATGAGCCTGTGGGCGGTGTACGGCGCGCTCATCGCGTTCTCCGCGCTGTTCACGTGGCTCGGCATCACCGGGTTCAAGCGTCGCGTCCTGAGCTGAGCGGTCACACTCGCGGGATGCGGATCGTCTCCCTGCTCCCGTCGGCGACCGAGATCGTGTTCGCCCTGGATCGGGGCGACGATCTCGTCGGCGTGACGTTCGAGTGCGATCACCCGCCCGCGGCACGGAGCCGGCGGATCGTCTCCACGTCGACGTTGCCGGAAGGTCTGTCGCCGGCCGAGATCGACGCGGTCGTCAGCGAGCGCGTCGCTGCCGGCGAGGATCTGTATCGGCTCGACGAAGGCGCGTTGGCGGAGCTCGATGCCGACGTCGTGCTCACGCAGGATCTCTGCGCGGTGTGTGCCGTCGATCTCGATCGGGTCGACGACGCGCTCGCCTACCTCGGGTGCACCGCGCGGGTCGTCACCCTCGATCCGCATTCGCTCGACGGCGTCCTGACCTCGGTCCTCGACGTCGGCGACGTGCTCGGCGCCCGTCCGCAGGCCCGGGAACTCGTCGACTCGTTGCGGGCGCGTCTCGATGCGCTCGCACGCGCGCTCGCGGGCGCCGATGCTCGGTCGGCGCTCGTGCTCGAGTGGACCGACCCTCCGTTCTGCGCGGGGCACTGGGTCCCCGATCTCGTCGCCGCGGGTGGAGGTGTCGCCGTGCTCGCGGTGCCCGGCGGTGACTCGCACCGGATCACCTGGGACGCGGTGCGATCGGCGCCCGCCGAGGTGGTGCTGGTCGCGCCGTGCGGCTATCACCTGGAACAGGCTGTGGACCTGGCCGTGCAGCTCGTCGCCGACGACCGGCTTCCTCCTGGTGCCGAGGTGTGGGCGGTCGACGCCGACAGCCACTTCGTCCGCCCCGGACCCCGTCTCGTCGAGGGCGCGGAGACCGTGGCACAGATCCTGCATCCCGGGATCGTCGGCGCGCCGGCTCCGGATCGCGCGCAGCGAGTCCGTGCCGCGTCGATGGCGCCGGGTGGGAGGTCGGATGCCTGACGACCGCACCGTCGAGCTCCAGGGATGGAGCGGACCCTGGCCCGACGACGATCCGGACGCGAACTTCAAGTCGGACGTCGCGCTGTACTCACGCGTCGATCCGCTGATGACGATCCGCAACCTGGGCGAAGCACTCGACATCCCCGTGGGCGCGCTGTGCCACTACGTGCTCGCGAAGTGGGCCACCCAAGGCAGCGGCGGACTGCTCGAGCTCGGGCCCACGATGACGCGCCGCCTCGGTCGCATCTGCGACGACGCGGAGCTCGACGGCACGGACGAAGCGCGTCTCGACGCGTACCGACAGCTGCAGGGCCATCTCTTGGCTGCAGGTGCCGCTCGACCATCCGGATGTGTACGGCCCCGAGGTGTACGGCGACCAAGATCCGTAGTGTGAAGCAGGTCACACATGGCCCGCGACCTGCACGTTTACACCGCGCGCAACAAGGATGGCGCAGTGGCACGGGGTAACCTCGATGTTGTGTCACCTGTGACGCACGTGAACTTCTGGGGGGTACGCGGATCCACTCCGTGCGACGGCCACCAGTTCGACCGCTACGGGGGCAACACCTCGTGCGTCGAAGTCGCGTCCGAAGGACACGACCCGATCGTGTTCGACCTCGGCACCGGTTTGCGCAACTACGGCGACCACCTCGCCGCCGAGGGCCGGAGCGACGGCTACCGCGCCACCGTGTTGCTGACCCACCTCCACTGGGACCACATCCAGGGCCTCCCGTTCTTCGCGCCGCTCGCGGCCGGCGGTGGCACCGTCACCGTCATCGGGCCGCATCAGGAGGAGGGCCCGCTCGGCACGGTGTTCCGCCAGGTGATGAGCCCACCGTTCTTCCCGATCACCCCGGACGAGCTGCGGGGCGACGTCGCGTTCGAAGCGGTCGCCAACGACGACTTCGCGCTCAACGGCGCCAAGGTGCGTTCCCGCTGGGTGCGGCACACCGACCCCACGCTGGGCTTCCGGGTCGAGATGGAAGGCGTGTCGGTCGCGTACCTGTCCGATCACGGACCGGGCACCGTCGCCGAAGACGCCGACGACTACGTGCCCAGCGAGGTGCTGGAGCTCTGCGACGGCGTCGACCTCCTCATCCACGACGCGCAGCACACCGCCGAGGAGTACGAGATCAAGCGCACGTGGGGGCACTGCACGGTCGACTACGCGATCCACGTCGCGAAGGAAGCGGGCGCGCGCCAGCTCGCACTGTTCCACCACTGCCCGTCGCACGGCGACGAGCGCCTCGACACCATCCTGCGCGACGCGCGTGAGTTCTCGGCGAAGATCAACGGTCCCGAGGTGTTCGCGGCGGCCGACTGCATGAGCCACGAGCTCCGACCGCGCTGAACCCAGGAGCACCCGTGCCCGAAGAACTCCTCGTCCCGGACGACAAGCAATTCCGCAACGTCCTCGGTCACTTCGCGACCGGCGTCACGATCATCACCGCGATGGACGGTGAGGAGCCCGTCGGCATGGCGGCCAACTCGTTCACGTCGCTGTCGCTCGATCCGCCGCTCATCCTGTTCTGCGTCGCGCACACGTCGTCCACGTGGCCGCGGATCGAGGCCGCCGGCACGTTCGCCGTCAACATCCTCGGCGAAGACCACGAGGAGCTCTCCAACCTCTTCGCCAAGAAGGGCGCCGACCGCTTCTCGCAGACACCGTGGCGCATCGGGGTCTCGGGCGCACCCGTGCTCGAGGAGGCCATCGCCTACCTCGACTGTCGCTTCGAGGCCGAGTATCCCGGCGGCGACCACAAGATCATCGTCGGGCGCGTGCTCGACCTCGACATGCGCGAAGGCTCGCGCCCGCTCCTCTTCTTCAAGGGCGGCTACGAGCGCATGCACGACGCCTGAGGTGCCGAGGTGCCGAGGTGACGGCTGACGACGTCGCGGTCGCCGCGCGCGTCGTGGTGGCGATCATCCTGGTGGCGTCGGGCGTCGGGAAGCTGCTCGGTGTCCGCCAGTCGATCCGCCAGTACCGCGTGCAGTTCGGTGGCTACGCGTGGATCACGGTGCTCGTCGCGCTGGCGCTGCCGCTCTACGAGTTGGTGTTGGCCGCGCTGTTGCTGTTCGTCGACGCCACGTGGCCGAGCTGGCTCGCGCTGGCGACGTTCGCGGTGTTCACCGTGGTGCTGCTACGGCGCATCGTGATCAACGACCGCAGCCCCTGCAACTGCTTCGGCGCCGCGTCGACCAAGCGCGACCTCGGCATCGGTTCACTGCTGCGCAACACGTGGTTCCTCGTGCTGGCGCTGATCGCCACGGGCGCGACGACGATGGCCGAACCCACCGCGATGCTGGGCACGGTGCTGCTCGGGTGCGGCTTCCTCGCGGTGTCGGCGGTGTTGGTGGTGCGCACGTGAACGTCGTGGTCCTCGTCGGCACCGACGCCGAGGCCGCCGCGCTCGGCGAGTCCGCGCGCGCGCTCCAGTCCGACCACACGCGCGCCGCCGTCTTCGTCGGCGACGTCACCACCCCCGCGGGCCGCGCTGCCCTCGAAGAGTTCGTGACCGAGCTCTTCGACCACCCCTCCCCCTGAGCTTTGGCGTCAGTCGGCCATCAGAGCAGATGGTCGAGTGACGCCAAAATCGGAGGGGTCGAACTCGACTGCGGGGTCGAGGCGGTGGGCGAAGCGGCGGAGGGTTGCCATCAGCGCGAACCCGGTGAGGAGCACGAGGATCGCGTTGGTGACGGCGGCGGCGGCGTCCCACCCGAGCGAGGTGGCCACGTAGAACCGCCAGTAGCGCTGCAGGGTCTCGACGAAGTCGAGGCTCGGGTTCCAGTCGAGTGCACCGCCACGCGCGAACGGCCAGAACCAGAGGTTCATGATCGCCCCGTAGAGGAACCCCCACACCCACGCGTACGCCGCCAACGTGACCACCTCGACGCGCGGATCGAACCGGCGGGTGACGAGACCGACGAACCCTGCGCCTGCGCCCATCCACGCCAGCGCCAGCATCTGGAACGGGAGCCAGGGGCCGATGCCGCCGGTGACGATGGCGGAGACGGCCATCGCGCACAGCCCGAGCAGGAGACCGAAGCGCGGACCGAACGCGGCGCCGGCGAGGATCACGAGGAAGAAGATGCCGCTGCCGCCGCCGGGGAGGTCGACGAGACGGAGCAGGCCCGCGACCGCCGCCAGCATGCCGAGGATCGCGACCGTCGCGCCGTTCATCGTCCCGCGGCGCACCTCGAGCATCACCGCCGCGATCACCAGCGCGCCGACGAGCGCGGCGACGAGCGGCGCGTCGCCGCTGTGCGCCTGACTCGGCAGCGTGGTCGACGGCAACCAGAACGGATAGAGGAACGCGGCCGCGCCCAGCAGCACCATCAACAGGTACACCGCGAACGGGCGGACCCGGCCGGCGACGCCGGTGCGCGGCGGCGCGACGACGAGGCTCACCGACGCGCCAGCTCCGCGTCGACTTCCTCGACGGTGAGGAAGGGGGGGAGCACCCGCAGCACCTGCGGCGCGAACAACGAACCCGCGAGCACGGTGCGGGCGTCGCCGTCGGCCACGATCTCGCCGTCGCCGAGCACGACGGCGTGTGACGCGATCCGCGCCGACAGCTCCACGTCGTGGGTGGCGAGCACCACCGCACCGCCCGCGGCGGCGTGCTCGCGCACCGCGTGCTCGAGCGCGGCGCGCGACGGCGCGTCCATGCCGCGGGTCGGTTCGTCGAGCAACAGCACCGGCGCGCCGCCCACCGCCACCGCGGCGATGGCGACTCGCTGGCGTTGACCGCCCGAGAGGCTGCGCGGGTGCGCGTCGGCGAGGTCGGTGAGGTGGAGCGTGTCGAGCCAGTGGTCGACGGCCGCGGCGTCGGTCTTGCCGAGCAGGCGCTGGGTCTCGACCAACTCCCGACGCACCGACGACGAGAACAGCATGGTGTTCGGGTTCTGCGGCACGTAGGCCACCCGCACCTGGGTGTCGACCGCGCCGGCGCTCGGGGCGGTGAGTCCCGCGAGCGCGCGCAGGAGCGTGGTCTTGCCCGCGCCGTTGCGGCCGAACAGCGCGATCACGTC
>DASXXX010000202.1:0-1823 GCA_036502765.1 Acidimicrobiia bacterium
GTGTTCCAGATCAACGAGGTGACCCTCGGCGACCCCGACGGCACCCGCTTCTCCGACGACCAGATGGACCTGGCGCTGCAGGCGTGCACG
This sequence comes from Acidimicrobiia bacterium, assembly GCA_036502765.1. Lineage (GTDB taxonomy): Bacteria > Actinomycetota > Acidimicrobiia > IMCC26256 > DASPTH01 > DASUAS01. Next base: position 91 of record DASXXX010000202.1, read on the forward strand.
CACTGGGACGCGTTGTCGCACTCGAGCTACGGCGGCAACCTGTGGAACGGCCACCCGGCCGACTCGATCACCGAAGCGGGCGCGGCGAAGTGCGGCATCGGGCTGGTCACGTCGATCGTGACTCGCGGTGTGCTGCTCGACGTGGCGCGCCATCTCGGCGTCGACGTGATCGAGGCGGGTACGCCGTTCACCGGTGAGCTCCTGGATGCAACGTGCGACGCGGCCGGCGTGAAGGTCGAGCCCGGCGACGTGGTGCTCCTGCGCACCGGCGCGATGTCGCTGTTCCTCGCCGGCGACCGCGTGGGCTACGCGTCGACGAACGCGGGTCCGTCGCTGCAGAGCGTCGACTGGTTCCACGACCACGACGTCGCCGCGGTCGCCACCGACAACCCGACGTTCGAGTGCGTCGACTTCGAGCGCACCGTCCCGCTCCCGGTGCACGCGCTGCACCTGGTGGAGATGGGCATGATGCAGGGCCAGAACTGGAACCTCGACGCGCTGGCGGCCGACTGCGCCGCCGACGGCCGCGCCACGTTCCTGCTCGCGGCCACTCCCGAGCCCGTGACCGGCGGCACCGGCGCCCCCGTCGTCCCCATGGCCGTCAAGTAAGCAAACCCACGTTTTGGCGTGGCCAACCCGCGATATGCGCGGGGTAGCCACGCCAAATGGTTGAGGAGCATGCGTGAAGTTCATCGCCAACATCTCGATGTGCGACCCGACGTTCTACGTCCCGCTCGCGCAGGCGGCGGAGGAGGCCGGCTTCGACACCATCGCGGTGCCCGACTCGATCGCGTATCCGCAGGAGTCGTCGTCGACGTATCCCTACAACTTCGACGGCACGCGCGAGTTCCTCGAGAACAAGCCGTTCATCGAGCCGACCGTCGCCATCGCGGCGATGGCCGCGGTCACGTCGACCATCGAGTTCCACACGTTCGTGTTGAAGATGCCGATCCGCCACCCGGTGATCTACGCGAAGGAAGCGACGTCGCTGGCGGCGATGAGCGGCAACCGGTTCGTCCTCGGGGTCGGCGCCAGCCCGTGGCCCGACGACTACGAGATCGTGCAGCTCCCGTGGGCCGGTCGCGGCCGGCGCTTCGACGAGTGCATCGAGATCGTGCGCGGCCTCGCCGCCGGCGGGTACTTCGAGTACCACGGCGAGTTCTACGACTTCCCCGCGATCAAGATGGAGCCCGTCCCCACCGAGAGGCTCCCGGTGCTGATCGGCGGGCACGGCGACGCGCAGCTGCGCCGCGCCGCGCGACTCGGCGACGGGTGGATGGGTGCGGGCGGCATGCTCGACGACCTCGTCCCGATGATCGACCGCATGAACGACCTGCGGCAGGAACACGGCCGCGCCGGCGAGCGCTTCGACATCTACGCCACCACGCCGGAATCGTTCACCGTCGACGGGATCAAGCAACTCGAGGACCTCGGCGTCACCCACACCGCGGGTGGGTTCGGCCGGTTCAACCCCTACGGCCTCGACACCGACCCCGAGTCGCTGCAGGAGAAGATCGACAACCTCCGTCGCCACGGTGACGAGGTCATCAGCAAGCTCCGCTAGGTCGCCTCGGGGTGCCTTCCGGTATCCTGATCCGCGGCGAAGGGGAGTAGTTCCTCGCCGGACGGTCGACATGCTGGGTGATGAGCCCCGGCCGTTCGGGTCCCGCACTGCGGGGCGAACGAGACCTTCGACCGGCATCCGTCCCGACGGTTGCCCGGTCGAGGGCGTG
>DASXXX010000203.1:0-1858 GCA_036502765.1 Acidimicrobiia bacterium
ACCCCGTCTACTCGCCCGACCTCGACGACCGGGGCGAGGCCGAGCCCCTCGGTGCCCGACGCATGGTCTCGCGTCCGCCCGACGAGCCGCCGGTGGAGGAGTGGCGCTGGGAAGGCCTCGCCGACGCCGGCGCCGCGCCGACCGCACCGGTCGAGCCCGACGCGCCGACGTACGACACGCCCACGTACGACGCGCTCGCGTACGACGCACCGACCTACGACGTGCCGACCTACGACGTGCCGACCTACGACGTGCCGCCGCCGGTCGACGCCACACCCTCCTACGACGCGCCCGCCTCCCAGGACGAAGCACCCAGCTACGACGCACCCAGCTACGAGGCGCCGCCTGCTTCTCCGCCGCCTCCGCAACCTGATCCCGACGAGGCCGGGTTCCAGGAGTCCGCCCCGCTGCCCACCCGCATCCCCGGGCAGCACCTGAGTCACCACCCCCGGATCGTGGCCGATGCGCCCGACGCCGAGGTCGACCCGATGCGCGCCTACCGCGTGCACGAACTCCTCACCCGCCACGCGCAGGGCAAGAAGCGTGGCCAAGCGGGCGAGGAAATGCCGGCCGGCACCGCGCCGGTACCGGGCGCTCCCGGTGTGCAGGAGGACGGGAGATGATGCAACAACTCAGCGCCGAAGCGCGCAACCTCAACTGGCTGGTCTCGAACTTCGTCGAACGGGTGCCGGGCGTGCGCGAGGCGACGGTCGTGTCGTCCGACGGCCTGCTGATCGCGCTGTCCGACGGACTCGACCGCAGTTCGGGCGACCGCCTCGCCGCGGTGTCGGCCGGTCTGCTCAGCATCGCCAAGGGCGGGTCGACGCCCATCGGCGGCGGCCGCGTGCACGAGGTCATCGTCGAGATGGACAACGCCATGCTCTTCGTCATGCGCGTGTCCGAGACGTCGGTGCTTGCCGCCACGACCGCGCGTCCCTGCGACGTCGGTCTCGTCGGCTACGAGATGGCCGTCCTCGTCGACAAGTGCGCAAGCGCGCTCACGCCCGGGCTCGTCTCTGAACTGCAGACCGCACTCCCGAGGTCGGCGATCCGATGATGCAACCCGGACCCGACCCCGGCACACAGCGCGACTCCAACGGCACCGAAGCGTCGCACCACGCGCTCGTCCGTCCCTACATGCTCACGCGCGGCCGTACGAGCTCGTCGCTCGGTGTGTTCGAACTGCACGCGCCCGCGCTCGCGCTCATCACGCCCGACCAGCTCGGTCGCGGCGCCACGCCCGAAGATCGTCGCATCGTCGAGCTCTGCCAGACGCCGATGTCCGTGGCCGAGCTCTCGGCCCGCCTCGGCATGCCCGTCGGCGTGGTCCGTGTGCTCGTCGGCGACCTCGTCGTCGCCCGCATGGTGCACGTCCGTCAGTCCGAGGACCCTGCAGAGCACCGCGACGTGCGCTTGCTCGAACGTCTCCTGGAGGGGATCCGTGCGATCTGACTTCGTGCCCCCCACCCAGCCGGGGGCCTCCCACCCAGGAGCTGGCCACCCAGGAGCTGGCCAGCAGACGGAGACCGTCCCCGGCCCGTTCGGCGCGACCTCGGCCGCCACCGGCCTGCCGGTGTCGATGAAGGTCGTCGTCGCCGGTGGCTACGCGGTCGGCAAGACCACGTTCGTCGGCACGATCTCCGAGATCGAGCCGCTCATGACCGAGGCCGACATCACCGTCGAGAGCCTCGGCATCGACTTCGCCGGCCAGGACAGTCAGAAGACCGGCACCACGGTGGCGATGGACTTCGGTCGCCTCACCCTCGGCCCCGACATGGTGCTCTACATGTTCGGCACCCCCGGCCAGGACCGCTTCCTGTTCCTGTGGGACGAGCTCGTGCGCGGCGCGGTCGGCGGC
>DASXXX010000204.1:0-3115 GCA_036502765.1 Acidimicrobiia bacterium
AACCACTCGCCCCCGAGCGTGCCCGCAGTGGTGTCGCCGAACCCGGTCGCCTGGCGCGCCACTGCGCCGGGAACGTCGATCTTGGTGGGGATGTCATTGCGGTTGATGTGCATGGTGCCCTCCGTGGTCGTCCGATCAGACGACTGTCGGGGTCGCGCCTTGCAGCATCCTTGCAAGGCGCTTGAGCGGGAACCCGGCCCGTTCAGATCGACGTTCAGTCCCGGAGCCAGCCCCGCGTGCCGAGCTCGGGGTGCAGCACGTCCTCGCTCCAGAGGATCTGGCCGGTCATCACCGTGGGGTCGGCCAGTGCGACCTGCACCGTGGCCTCGGCGAAGTCGTCGACGCTGGCGAAGTCGCCGCCCGAGTACGCGATGCGGTTGCCGGGCGTGAGCACCGGTTCCGACGGCAGGAGCGCGTTCACCGCGATGTTGTGCGCGGCGACCTCGAACGCGACCGCCTGCGTGAGGTGGTGCATCGCGGCCTTGTTGCCGCCGTACGCGGGCACGGTCGGACCACCGGGATGCTCGTACGGACCGGGGCCGGGCACGAACGCCGCGAGCGAGCTGATGTTCACGATCCCGCCGCGCCCGAGCTCGATCATGTCGGGGAGCACGAGCTGCATGAGCCGGTAGCTCGCGAACAGTCCGATCTGGAAGTGCAATCGGTAGCCCTTGAGCGGGAAGCCGAGGAACGAGCCGGGTCGCGTCGTCGTGGTGCGCGCGGGTGGCGGTGCCTTCTGTGCCGCGCCCTTCGCGAGCGGCGCGGCGTCGGCACGCGGTGGACGGCCGGGCACGGTGAGCGCGGCGTTGTTCACGAGCAGGTCGATGGGACCGAGCGCGGCGCGCGCCTCGTCGACCAGGCGGTCGACGTCGTCATCGTCGGCGAGGTCGGCGCGGATCGCCACCGCGCGTCCGCCGTCGGCCTCGATCGCGGCCACGGTGTCGTGGATCGTGCCGGGCAGGCGCTCGTCGAAGACCTGCTCGGTGCGCGCCACCACGGCCACGGCTGCGCCCTCGCGCGCGAACAGCCGCGCCACCGCCTCGCCGATGCCGCGGCTCGCGCCGGTGACGATCGCGACGCGTCCGTCGAGACGCCGGACATCGGACGGCGCGCTCACATCACGGTCCGGTACTGCGTGCCGTCGGCGAGTGCGGGATCGGCGAAGAAGCGGACCATGTTGGTCTGCACGTACGACGCGACCAACCGGCCGTCAGCCGTGAACACGTCGGCGGTGCCGAAGGTGCGGCCGCGCCCGGCGTAGGGGCTCTGGTGTGCGAGCAGCAGCCACTCGTCGGCGCGGAACGGCTCGTGGAACACGATGGTGTGGCCCACCACACCAGTGGAGAGCCCACGGTGCGCATCGTGCTGCCCGACCCCCTCGTGTGGTCGCAGCGCGGTGGCGATCAGGAAGCCGTCCGTCGCCCACGCGAGCACGGCCTGGTGCACGCCCTGATCCTGGCCCGGCTCGTCGGGCAGTGCCGGCGCCTTCGCCCAGAGGAAGGTCTCGGCCGGGCCGGTGGGCGCGTCGACCGACCAGAGGTCGACGCCGTCGACGATGCGCAGCTCGGTGCCCGGGTAGACGAGCAGACCCTCGTCGGCAAGGGGGGTGTCAACCGGTGCGGTGACAGCAGGCATCGGGATGCCGTGGCGGATGACGTCGGGCTCGTCGACGTCGAGCAACACGAGGAAGCGCGCGCACAGTCGGTCGCCCTGCCATGCGGTCACGGTGTCGCTGGCGAACGTGCGGCCGTCGTGGATCGACTCGACCGCGAGCTCGGTGGGCGCGTCGATGCGACCGGGGCGGGCGAACACCGACTGGATGGAGCGCACGGTCTTGCCCGGATGGCGCAACGTGGCGGTCACGATCGCCTGCGCGAGGAACTGGCCGCCGAACACCACGTCGCGCTGATCGGCGTTGCCCGTGTTGGTGATCGCGTAGCGCTCGTCGCTGGTGGGTTCGGGTCGCAGCGGCGGCGGGATCGTCGTGAGGTCCGACATCGGTCGGAGCCTACGGCTGGGTGGGGTGCTCGCGCCGGTGGGCGTAGGCTCGGCCAGACCGCGCGATCTGCCAGGGGAGCACAACGCCATGGACATCAACGACCTCATCCTCGTCAGCGTCGACGACCACGTCGTCGAGCCGCCCGACATGTGGGAGCGCCACGTGTCGAAGGCCGACCTGGAGCGCGCGCCCCGCGTCATCCACATCGACGAGATGGACGCCGACGTGTGGGAGTTCGAGGGCACCACCATCCCGAACGTCGGGCTCAACGCAGTCGCCGGTCGTCCCCCGGAGGAGTACGGCTTCGAGCCGACCGCATTCGACGAGATCCGCAAAGGCGCGTACGACATCCACGAGCGCGTGCGCGACATGAACGTCAACGGCGTGCTCGGCTCGATGTGCTTTCCGTCGATGACCGGCTTCTGCGGTCAGCTGTTCAGCCGGACTCCCGACCGCGACCTCGGCCTCCGCCTGCTGCAGGGCTACAACAACTGGCACATCGACGAGTGGTGCGGCACGTACCCCGGCCGCTTCATGCCGCTGGCGATCGTGCCCATCTGGGACGCCGACCTCATGGCGGCGGAGATCTACCGCGTCGCCGAGAAGGGCTGTCGCGCGGTCACGTTCTCGGAGAACCCCAGCAAGCTGGGGTACCCGAGCTTCCACTCCGACCACTGGGACCCGTTCCTCCGCGCGTGTGAGGAGACGGGCACCGTGGTGTGCCTGCACATCGGTTCGTCGTCGTCGATCTCGGTGACGTCCGACGACGCGCCCGTCGACGTGATGATCACCACCACGCCGGTGAACCTCTTCATGTGCGCGGCCGACCTCATCTGGTCGCAGGTCTTCCGCAAGTTCCCCAACCTGAAGATCGCGCTCTCCGAGGGCGGCATCGGCTGGATCCCGTACTTCCTCGACCGCATCGACTTCACGTACCAGCACCACAAGGCGTGGACGCACCAGGACTTCGGCGACAAGCTCCCGAGCCAGGTCTTCCACGAGCACATCATCACGTGCTTCATCGACGACCCGACCGGCCTCAAGCTGATCGACGACGTCGGCCTCGACATGGTCACGTGGGAGTGCGACTACCCGCACTCCGACTCCGCGTGGCCG
>DASXXX010000205.1:0-2528 GCA_036502765.1 Acidimicrobiia bacterium
AGGCGGCTGGTCGCGACGGGGAGCACCATCAGCGCGGCGATCAAGAGCACGCCGACGATGCGCATCGCCATCACCACCGTGACCGCGGTGAGCACCGCCAGCATGGTGTTGAGGGTGCGGGCGGGGATGCCGGCGACGCGGGCCGAGTCTTCGTCGAGCACGACTGCGAGCAGCGCCCGACCGGTGAACGCGATCGCGATCACGATCACCGCCCCGAGCCCGAGGACGGTCCACACGTCGTCGGCGGTGGCGGTGAGGATCGACCCGAACAGATATGGCTGCAGGTTGGTGTTCGTGCCCGAGCGGCTCGCCAACACCACGCCTGCGGCGATGCCGCCGTAGAACACGAGCGCGAGCGCGAGGTCGCCGGTGGCGCTGCCGCGCGTGCGGAGGAACTCGATCACGAGCGCGGCGGCGACCGCGACCACCAACGCGGTCCAGGTGGGCGATGTGTTCAGCAGCAGGCTGGCCCCGATGCCGGCGACGGCGACGTGGCCGATGCCGTCGCCCATCAGCGACAGCCCCTTCTGCACCAGGAAGACGCCGATGAGGGGCGCGGTGGCACCGACGACGATGCCCGCGAGCAGCGCGAGCTGCATGTAGGTGCGGTCGAACGGCCACGGGAGGTCCCACGGCATCCCCGGCAAGCCTCCCATCGAAGACATCCCCACTACCCGAGCTCCTCGAGCCAGAGCGGGAGGTCGTCGCGGTGCACGCCGAGGCTCACGCCGGTGGCGGCGAGGTCGGCAGGCACGCCGTCGAACACCACCCGGTGCTTGAGCACGACCACGTGGTCGAGATCGTCGGCGACCGCGCCGAGCTCGTGCGACACCAGCAGCACCGCGGCCTGGTGATGCTCCACCAGGTGCACGAGGGAGTCGCGGAACAGCTCCTGCGACTCCACGTCGACACCCGCGATCGGTTCGTCGAGCACCAGCAGTTCGGGGTCGGCCGCGAGCGCGCGCGCGATGAGCGCGCGCTGTTGCTGACCACCGGAGAGCTCGTGCAGGCGCTTGCGCCGGTGTTCGGTGAGCGCGACCGACTCGATGGCGTGGTCGACCGCGTCGCGGTCGGCGCGCGTGCGGCGCTTCCACCATCCACGCTTCGCCAGTCGTCCGGTGGCCACCACCTCTTGGACGGTGGCGGGGAGATCGGGCGCGATGCGCGGTCGTTGCGGCACGTACCCCACCCGCCACCGGTTGCGGAGGTCGGACGGCGCGACGCCGAACACCTCCACCGATCCGCTCTGGGGTTCGAGCAGCCCGAGCAGGATCCTCAGCAACGTCGACTTGCCCGATCCGTTGGGTCCGGCCAGCGCGGCGAACTCCCCGGCGCGCACCTCGAGCCCGACGTGGTCGAGGACCACCTCGGGGCCGTAGGCGAACGACACGTCGGCGGCCGCGAGCACGACCGGCGCCGCTTCGGAGTTGAGCATGATTCTCATTATGGCCGGTCGGCGCCGAGATTCCTCCCGGGACCGCGAGAATGGGCGTGATGGCGCACGACCACAGCCAACCCGAACAAGGACGGGGGCACGGGCACGATCACACCGACGCCCTGCGCCGCACCGCGGCCCGCAACGTCGGCCGGTTGTGGGTGGCGCTGGCCCTCACGGTCACCTTCGTGGTGGTGGAAGCCGTCACCGCGTTCGTCGCCGGCTCCCTGGCCCTGTTGTCCGACGCCGCCCACATGCTCACCGACGGCGTGGCCATCGCCCTCGCGCTCGGATCGATCGTGGTCGCCAACCGGGCGTCGAAGGAGGGCTCGCGCACGTTCGGTCTCTTCCGGCTCGAGATCCTGGCGTCGCTCGTCAACGCGATCCTCACGTTCGCGGTGGCGGGCTACGTGCTGTACGAAGCGGTGGTCCGGCTCACCGACGGCGACAGCAGTGTGGAGGCGGGTCCGATGCTCGTCGTCGCCATCGCCGGCCTCGGCGTGAACCTGATCGTGTTCTTCATGTTGCGCGACGGCGCGCAGGACAGCCTGGCCGTGCGCGGTGCCTACGTCGACGCGATGGCCGACGCCGCCGGCTCGGTCGGCGTCATCGTCGCCGCGGTGGTGATCGCGACCACGGGCTGGGATCCGATCGACCCCATCGTCGCCATGGTGATCGGCGTGTGGATCCTGCCGCGCGCGTGGCGCCTCGCCGCGAGCGCGCTCCGCGTGCTGTTGCAGGTCGCGCCCGCGCGCGTCGACCTCGACGCGATCCGGGGCGAGCTCATGGCCCTCCCCGGGGTCGTCGACGTGCACGACCTCCACGTGTGGACGCTCACCTCGGAGATGGACGTCGCCAGCGCGCACGTGATGGTCGGCCCCGACGCCGACGCGCACGGTGTGCTCGACCAGGCGCGGGTGTTGCTGCTCGAGCACGAGATCGCGCACGCCACCATCCAGGTGGAGCCCGACGACCACGCCGGGTGCGCCGAGCTCAACTGGTGACGCTCAACTGGTGACGCTCAACTGGTGACGGTTGCCGCCGGTCGCCGCCGGCGCGCGGCCGGTCGGGCCGGTGGCGCGGGCCGCAACCG
>DASXXX010000206.1:0-8086 GCA_036502765.1 Acidimicrobiia bacterium
CGGCTCGGTCATCGAGTAGCAGGAGAAGCACTCGCCGTTGAGCAACGGCTGCAGGTACTTCTCCTTCTGCGCCTCGGTGCCGTAGTGGGCGATGATCTCGGCGTTGCCGGTGTCGGGCGCGGCGGTGCCGAACACGATCGGTGCCCAGCTCGACGTGCCGAGGATCTCGTTGATCAGCGCCAGCTTGAGCTGACCGAAGCCCTTGCCGCCGAGCTCCGGACCCAGGTGCGCACCCCACAGCCCTTCAGCCCGCACCTCGTCCTGCATCGGGCGCACGAGTGGACCGGTCTCGTCGTCGAGCGGGTGGAACGACCGGTGCGGGAAGATCAGGTCGAGCGGCTCGACCTTCTCGCGCACGAACTGCCGGATCCACTCCAGCTTCGTCTCGAACTCCGGTTCGGTCTCGAAATCCCACATGTCGTGACCCCTCTCGTGGTGTCGTCGATGACTGGTTGCTCGGTCTCTAGCGACCGGTGAAGTTCGGTGCCCGCTTCTCGGCGAAGGCGGTCGCGCCCTCGCGCGCGTCCGCGCTCCCGAACACCGCGCCGATCTCACTCGGCCGCGGCCATCCCGCGTCGCCGCCTTGCAACGTGGTGGCGCGCACCAGCTTCTTCACCGTGCGCACCGCCAGCGGTCCGTTCGCCGCGATCGCTTCCGCGAGCGCAAACGCTTCGTCGATCTCGTTGCCCGCGGGCACGACCCGGTTCACGAGCCCGAGCTCGAGCGCGCGCGCGGCGTCGAACGTCTCGCCGGTGAGGGTGATCTCGAGCGCGACCGTGAGCGGGATGCGCGTGGCCAACAACGTGCCACCACCGCCGGGCATCAGTCCGCGCTTCACCTCGGCGAGCCCGAACTTCACGTGCTCGGCCGCGACCACCAGATCGCATGCCATCATGATCTCGAAGCCCCCGCCGACGGTCGCGCCGTTGAGCGCGGCGACCAGCGGCTTCGGATAGTCCCAGGACACGATCTGGTGTCGCGAGGGAACGACCGAGTCGTCGGGCTCGGTCTGCTCGGCGACGGTGTTGCCGCCACCGGCACCAGCGGCGAACTCAGCCAGGTCCATGCCCGCGCAGAACGCCTTGTCGCCGGCACCGGTGAGCACGATCGCGTTGACCGCGTCGTCGGTCTCGAGCTCGGCGAAGGCCTCTGCGAGCGCGGTGAGCAACGCCTTGTTCAGCGCGTTGCGCTTCTCCGGACGATTCAGGGTCAGGAGCTCGACCCCTCCCCGGCGCTCACGCAGCAGGACGTCGTCGGTCATGCCTCCACCGGGGCTTCGACCGTGTCGCGCTGCGACGGCTTGAGCTTGGTGCCGCGCCAGTCGGCGACGTCCTCGCCGAGCTTGGCCACGGCCATGCCGTCGTCGTGCACGATCGCCCAGTGCGCGTGGTTCAGCTCGTGCATGGTGAAGCAGGCGTTGAGCGCGTTGTAGAACCCCTGGTTGTCCTGGGTCTGGTTGACCGACTCCTTCACGAGCAGCGCGGCCATCGTCGGGACCTTGGCGATGCGACGCGCGAACTCGAGCGTGCGGTCGTCGAGCTCGTCGCCCTTGAAGATCTTGCTCACCATGCCGAGGCGGTAGGCCTCGTCGGCGTCGATCGAGTCACCGGTGAGCATGAGCTCCTTGGTCTTGCGGGCGCCGAACTCCCACGGGTGGGCGAAGTACTCGACCCCGCACATCCCGAGACGCGTCCCGACGACGTCGGCGAAGACCGTGCCCTCGGCCGCGACGATCAGATCGCACGCCCACATCAGCATCAGGCCCGCGGCGTACACGCCCCCGTGCACCTGGGCAATGGTGATCTTGCGCAGGTTGCGCCACCGCAGGGTGTTCTGGAAGAAGTAGTGCCACTCCTGCAGCATGAGCGTCTCGGCGCCGTCGCGGGTTCCGCCGTTGATCGTGGCGCTCGGGTGCGGGTTGTCGCCGCGCAGCTCCTCCCACATCTCCTTGCTGCCGGTGTCGTGGCCCGACGAGAACATCGGTCCCTCGCCCCCGAGGATCACGACCCGGACCGTGTCGTCGGCCTCCGCCGCGAGGAACGCCTCGTTGAGCTCGACGAGCATCGAGCGGTGCTGGGCGTTGCGCGTCTCCGGCCGGTTCAGCTTGATCCGCACGATCGCGCCGTCGTCGTACGACTCGACGTTGACGTAGCGGTATTCGGACTCGGGCATGCGTGACCTCCAAGCGCAACGGGCACCCGACGCTACACAGGGCGCCTCCGACGGCACCACCGACGCGCTCGGGGGCGAGCCCGGTAGGTTGCGGCCCGTGGCCGGCTACGAGACCCTGCCCATCGAGCCACGGGGTCTCGCGGTGCCCGTCCGACGCGAGCGGCGCGTCCGTGCGACGATGCCACACCTATGACCAGCCCGGTCGAGCACCAGTCGTACTGCCGGATCTGCGTCGCCGCGTGTGGCATCACGGTCACCGTCGAGGGCGATCGCGTCACCAAGGTGCGCGGCGACGCCACGCACCCGGTCTCACACGGGTACGTGTGCTCGAAGGGCCGAGGCATCCCGGCGTGGCACCACTCCGAGGACCGGCTCGACCACCCACGCGTGCGCGGCGTCGACGGCGGCTGGGACGACGCGTTCGACGACCTCGCCCACGGACTGCAGGAGATCATCGACGCCGACGGTCCCGACGCCATCGGCATCTACATCGCCACCGGCATGGCCTACGACACCGCCGGCACCGCGATCAGCGGCGGCTGGTTGCGTTCGATCCGCAGTCGCTCCCTGTACTCCGCCATGACGGTCGACAACGCGCCGGTGATGGTCGCCAGCGAGCTGGTCACCGGGCACCCGTCGTTGAACCCGGTGTTCAGCCCCGACATCCCCGGCCTGCTGGTCCTCGTCGGTCACAATCCGGTCGTCTCGCACGGGTACGGCACCGCGCTCCCCGATCCCGTCACCTACCTCCGCCGGTTCCGCGCCGGCGGCGGCACCATGTGGGTGCTCGATCCGCGCCGCACCGAGAGCGCCACACTCGCCGACGCGCACCTCGCGATCCGACCCGGTGGCGACGTCGCGGTGCTCGCGGCGCTGGCGCGCGAGCTCCTGATCGACGGCGCCGATGCCGACGAGCTCGCCCACCACTGCGACCCGGACCAGGTCGACGCGCTGCGCGCCGCGCTGGCGCGATTCACGCTCGAGCGCGCCGCCGTTGCCGCCGACGTCGAGCTCGAGTTGCTCGAACGACTCCTCGCCGACATCCGCGCGCATCCGGGCCAGCTCAACCTCATCGCCGGCACCGGCGTGCAGATGAGCGGTGACGGCATCCTCGTCGCCTGGCTGCGCTGGGTGCTGCTGATCCTCAACGGCTCGCTCGACAAGCCCGACGGCATGCACTTCCACGACGGCCTGATGCCCCGCGGCCGCCCCGCGAACCCCGACGCCAAGGTGCGCCCCGGCCCGCCGAGCCGTCCCGACATGCCTCGGGTCGTCCACCAGGTGCCCATGGTGGCGCTGGTCGACGAGATCGAAGCGGGCAACCTCCGGGCGCTCATCGTCTGCGGCGGCAATCCGATCGCCGCGTGCCCGGAGCCCGAGCGCATGCGCGCTGCGCTCGAGCAGCTCGACGTGCTCGTGGTCATCGACGTGCAGGACGCCGAGATCGCACAACTGGCCACCCATGCGCTCCCGGCCACCGGTCAGCTCGAACGCAGCGACATCTCCATGTTCTCGCAGGTGTCGGTGGCTTCGAGCGTGCAGTTCACCGCGGCCGTCGTGGAACCGGTCGCCGAGCGCAAGCCGGTGTGGTGGATCCTCGGCCACCTCGCGCGCCGTCTCGGCGGCGACGTGCTCGGCGGGGCCGACCCCGACGCGATGACCGACGGTGACTTCTTGCGCAGCATGTTGGCGGCCTCACCGATCGACGCCGACGTCGTGTTCGCCAACGGCCCCCACGGCACCGCGGTGCCGGTCGACGTGGGGTGGATCCGGGAGTCGTTCCTCCGCGACGGATGCTGGCAGATCGCGCCACCCGTGATGCTCGAACGGCTCGCCGCGCACGAACCGCCCGGCCCCGGTCTCCTGCTGGCGCCGCGGCGCGAGATGGGGTGGAGCAACTCGGTGCGCTACGACCGCCACAAGGACGAGCCGGTGGTGCGGATGCACCCGACCGACATGGAGGCCGCCGGGGTGCGCGCCGACCAGCGTTGCGTCCTCGCCAGCGCGCACGGATCGGTCGAGGTCGTGGTGGTCGCCGACGAGCGCGTCCGTCGGGGTGTCGTCTCCATGACCCACGGCCACGACGTGAGCCCAGGGTCGCTCACCAGCCGCATCATCGACGTCGATCCGCTCACCGCGATGCCACGCGCCTCCGGCGTGGCGGTGACGGTCACCGCCGCGCCCAATTAGCACGCCTTCACGGTGTCCCGCGGCGGTCTCCGACGTCCGATCCGGAGACGAAAACGCTGTTCTCGTCGAGAGGGAAGATGACCACCGAACGGTCGGTCCGGCGACCGACGGACCGCGAACGCGTACGCTCCCGCCATGACGAACGTGATGGAAGGCATCCGCATCCTCGAAGTCGCCGAGCACACCTTCGTGCCCGCCGCGTCGGGCGTCCTCGCCGACTGGGGCGCGGAGGTGATCAAGATCGAGCACGTCACCCGTGGTGACGCCGCGCGCGGTCTCGGCTCCACCGGCATCGCCGGGTTCAGCGGCAAGGTCGCGGTGCTCATGGAGCACGCCAACCGGGGCAAGAAGAGCCTCGGTCTCGACCTCACCAGCGACCAAGGGCGCGACATCCTCTACCAGCTCGCCGCGGTCTCCGACGTCTTCCTCACGAACAAGATGGCCGGCGTCCGCGAACGACTGCAGATCGAGGTCGAGCAGATCCGGGCCCACAACCCGAACATCGTCTACGTGCGCGGCACGGGCTACGGCAACCGCGGTCCCGACGCCGATGCCGGCGGCTACGACTCGCTCGGCTTCTGGGCCCGTTCGGGCGTCGCGCACTCGGTGACCCCGTCCGACCTGCCGCAGCCGGTCGGCCAGCCCGGGCCCGCGTTCGGCGACTCGATCGGCGCGATGACCATCGCCGGCGGCATCTCCGCCGCGCTCCTCCACCGCGAGCGCACCGGCGAGGCCACCGTGGTCGACATCTCGCTGCTCTCCACCGCGATGTGGGCGCTGGGCGGCACCATCGCGGTCTCGCAGGACATCAAGATGCCGTGGCAGGCCCCACCCGCCGGCCAGCCGGCGGCGCCGTTCAACCCGCTCATCGGCTACTTCGGCACCAGCGACGGTCGGTTCATCATGTTCTCGATGCTGCAGGGCTTCCACTACTGGCCCGAGGTCTGCGAACGCTTGGACCGCAAGGACCTCATCGACGACGAGCGCTTCGACAACAACGAGCACATCATGGCGAACGCGGCGGTCGGCGCCGACCTCATCCGGGCCGAGATCGCGAAGTACACGCTCGACGAGATCAAGGCGAAGCTCACCGGCATGCGCGGCCAGTGGGCGGTCGTGCAGGACACGATGGAGATCGCCGAGGATCCGCAGGTGATCGCCAACGGCTACCTGCCGGAGCTCGAGTACGACGGCTATCCCTACAAGTTGGTCGCGACCCCCGTGCAGTTCAACGAGGAGGCGTCGGTACCCGGGAAGTCACCCGACTTCAACGAGCACGGCGACGAGATCCTCACCGAGATGCTCGGCCTCGACTGGGACACCATCATCGATCTGAAGGTGAAGGGGGTCGTCGCCTGAGCGATGCCGCAGTCAGAGCCCCAGCGGTCGTTCCCCGATGACCGAGCGGTCCTCGAGCGTGCGGTAGGCGTCTTCGTCGAGGCCGAGATCGTCGACCAGGATCTCGTGGTTGTGCTGACCGAGCGTCGGTGCGGGCGTGCGCAGCCAGCGGTCAACCGACGCGAACCGGAACGGCCAGGTGGGGGTGGCCTGGCGCCCGACCACCGGGTGGTCGATGTCCTCGTAGAAGCCCCGGGCCTGGAGCTGCGGGTGCTCGATCATCAGGCGCGGATCGCGTCCGAGCGCGGCCGGCACGCCGTGGCCGATCAGCAGCTCCGCCGCTTCCCCGACGTCCTGCGTCGCGGCCCACTCCCCCAGGTGCGCGTCGAGCTCGTCGTGACGGGCGCGCCGCCCGACGTAGGTCGCGAGGTCGGGCGCGGTCGCCCACGCGGGTCGTCCGAGCGCGTCGACCAACGCCTCCCACTGCACGTCCGTCGCGACCGAGATCGCGAGCCAGGTCTCGTCCTCGCGTCCGCGGTAGAGGCCTTGCGGCGCGACGTTCGGGCTGCGGTTCCCGTCGCGTTCGAGCAGGTTGCCGTAGGCGGTCTTCTCCAACACCAGCTCGCAGGCGGCGTTGAGCGCGCCCTCGACCATCGTGACCTCGAGCAGGCTCCCGCGCCCGGTCGCTTCGCGCTCCGCGAGACCGACGATGAGCGCGAAGGCGGCGTGCATCCCCGCGTTCGGGTCGCTCGGACCCTGCTGGATCCGCGGCTGGTCGTCGACGTGGCCGGTGATCCACGCCATGCCCGTGACCTGTTCCATCGTCTGCGCGAAGCCCACGTTGTCGCGCCACGGTCCCGACAAGCCGAACGCCGGCATCCGTACGAGGAGGCACCGAGGGTTGAGCTCGTGGATCTGTTCCCAGTCGAGCCCGAAGTTGCCGAGCACCCGCGGGGAGAAGTTCTCGAGCACCGCGTCGCTCTCACCGATCAGCCGGCGCAGCATCGCGAGCCCGTCGTCGGTGCCGAGGTCGAGCGTGAGGTCGCGCTTGTTGGTGTTGGAGCATAGGTAGTGCGCGCTGCGTTCCCACCACGCGCCGTCCATACCCGTGCCCGCGCCGGTGGCGCGCATGCCGTCCATGCGGCTGATCGACTCGACATGGATCACGTCGGCGCCGAGCGCGGCCAGCGCGCCGGCAGCGATGGGGCCGGCCCACCACGCGGTGAGGTCGAGCACCCGCACGCCGGCCAGCGGCAGCTCGTCGGGACCGATCGACGCCGCCGCCGCTCGAGTGTGAGGTTCGATCGCACCGGAGTGCTCACCCAGTCTCGGTGCGCGGCGCGGTGGCGGCGGGTCCTCGTCGTCCATGCGCCACGGGCGACGCGGCATCTTGAACGTGTGGGTGGCATCGTCGACGAACACGTTGCGGGCGACGAACTGGTCGCACTCGAGGATGTTCTCGCCGCTGTGCACCGGCGCGACGGGGATGCGCAGCTCGCTGGCCAGGCGCACGGTGTCGGCGGTGGTGTGGCGTGGGGTCCAGGCATGGACGATGTCGTTCCACTCGTCCCAGCGCTTCTGGCGGTCCATCTGGTTGCTCCACGGATCGCCGTCGATGAGATCGGGGCGATCGATGAGCAGGAGGAAGCTGTGGAACTGCTGGCGGCTGTTGGTGCAGAAGCCGACGTAGCCGTCGAGGGTCGGCTCGACCGAGGGCGTCTCGATCGTGCGCCGCGGGCCGACGATCGGCGGGTTGCCGACCAGCGCGCGCATGTAGTCGGCATAGCTGCTCGCGGCGATGGTCATGACCTCCGCGATCGAGAAGTCGATGTGGTCGCCGCGTCCGGTCCGCTGCACGCGCCGGGCAGCCGCGGCGACCGCCATGGCCGAGAACGTGCCCGCCAACCACTCGCTGGTGCGCCCGCCGGCCTGGAACGGCACGCCGCGCACCGAACCCCGACCGACGAGACCGCCCGACTCCGCCTGCACGATGAACTCGGTGGTCGGGCGCTCGGCGTACGGGCCTTCGCGTCCGTAGGGGGTGATCGAACACACGACGAGTCCGGGGTGCGCGGCGCGCCACGTCTGCACGTCGAACTCGGACGGGAGGAAGCTGTCGATCACGACGTCGGCGTCGGCGACGAGCGCATCCACCTCGGGATCACCCGGACGCCCCTCCACCGAACGCATGCCGTGGTGCAGGAACTGGAACAGCGCGCCGCCGACGTCGGCGTCCACGTCGGCGCCACCCGCCGACCACGATCGCCACGGGTCACCCCCGGGCGGTTCGACCTTCACGACGTCGGCACCCGCGTCGCAGAGGAGGCGCGCGCAGTACCCGCCGGGGATGCCGGTGCTCAGATCGACGACGCGCAGCGCCGCCAGA
>DASXXX010000207.1:0-18084 GCA_036502765.1 Acidimicrobiia bacterium
TGGGCGTGTACCCCTCGGAGAACTTCACCGACGAAGAGGCTGCCGTCCTCCGTCCGTACTTCACCAACCTCGACCGTCCGGTGTTCGCGCTCGTGAACCTCCCGGAGGTGGTGAAGGGCGCGTTGTTCGCCCGGTACTCGCGCACGCACAAGAGCCTGCGCCGCCTCTTCCTCGACGAGTTCGTCAACGACCTCGACCTCACCGGCGACCTCACGGTCGATGCCACGATCGGCTTGAAGCGCGCCGAGGAGCTCTACGACCGCGTGTTCCTCGAGTACGGCGACGACTCCGTCGCGCAGCTCGGCGGCGTGCACCTCGCGTGCGAGCAGTCGTCGAACCTGCTCACCAAGATCCTCGAGTGGGGTCGGCTCATGGCCTACCTCGAGCAGTCGACGCGCTACATCGAATACGACAAGAAGCTCGACGGTCGCTGGCGCTACTACCGCGACACCGCGGTGCTCGCCTCGCGCGAACATGCGTGGCGCTACATCGCCGACATGGACGCGCAGTTCACCACCTACGCCGAGATGTTGCCGCAGCTCACCGACTGGGCGCGCGAGCGGTACCCGAAGGAGCCGGGCGACTCCGACTTCGTCTACAAGCAGACGATCAAGGCGAAGGCATGCGACGCGGTCCGCGGAGTGCTCCCCGCGGCGACGCTGTCGAACGTCGGCATCTACGGCACCGGTCAGGGCTACGAGTCGCTCTTGTTGCGCATGCGCGCGCACCCGCTGCCCGAGGCGCGCAGCTACGCGGCGATGATGCTCGACGAGCTGCGCAAGGTCATCCCGAGCTTCCTCACCCGGGTCGACCGCGAAGACCGCGGGGTGGCGTGGAGCGCCTACCTGGCCGAGACCCGCCACGACACCCGCGACCTCGTGGAGCGCATCTTCGCAGGTGAGCGGGCTGAACCGCGCCCCGCGGTCACCCTCACCGACTTCGATCCCGAGGCTGAGGACAAGCTCCTCGCCGCCATCTGCTACCCGCAGACGCACCTCCCCGAAGACCAGGTGCTGGCCAAGGTGCGCACGCTCGGCGCCGACGATCGCGCCGCGTTGTTGCGCGCGTACGTGGGGGAACGGCGCAACCGTCGCCACAAGCCCGGCCGCGCGTTCGAGCGCGTCGACTACCGCTTCGACATCGTCGCCGACTACGGCGCGTTCCGCGATCTGCAACGTCACCGCATGCTCACCATCGAGTGGCAGCCGCTGTCGACGCGTCACGGGTACGAGATCCCGGAGGCGGTCGACGAAGCCGGACTGCGCGATCCGTTCGACGACGCGATGGAACGCTCGGCCGCGCTGTACGACGCGCTGCTCGACCCGTTCCCGGAACAGGCGCCGTACGCGGTGTCGCTCGCGTACGGCATCCGGTTCACGATGCAGTTCAACGCGCGCGAAGCGATGCACCTGCTCGAGCTGCGCACCGCGCCGTCGGGCCACCCGTCGTACCGACAGATCGGCCAGGAGATGCACCGGCTCATCGCCGAGCAGGCCGGACACCGCGCCATCGCCGACGCCATGTCGTACGTCGACCACACCACCTACGAGCTCGAACGTCTCGCGGCCGAGCGCGCCGCCGAGGCGCGCCGCACCGCCGGGGGTGCGTGAACGGGCGCGTCCACCGACGCGTGAACACGGACCGCGCGCGGACCCACGCGGCCCGAGCCGGAGTGTGACCGGAGCCTGTCCAGAAAGCGGACGGTAGGAAAAAATTCACAGCCCCCTGACCAGCGTCGACGCGCGTCGGTGCAGGTCACGGCATCGCGCGCGCGGCGGCTCCCGCTTGACGCGCACCCCTTCTGTCGGGCCTACTACTCCACGTCCTCACCGCTCGGTCGTGGGTCATCCTCAGCGGGATGAGGCACCGGGAGAGGGATGGGCACGGGGGCTCAGGAGACCAAGTAGAGAACGCTGCAATAACTCGGGCTGCACGGCAGTCCGGGCCAACCAGTGGCCCCAACGGTCTCCTGGGCCCCCATCTTTTCTCCGGCCCCTTTTCTGGGCCACCGGGTCGGCATCGCCATCCGACGCGCCCATCCAATGTGCGTTGTCTGACGTACCAATGGGAATAGCAGCGGCCCCGCACTCGTTTGGGTCGCGACTTGATGGAAGTGCGGTGTTATATTCCGCGCCCCCCGACCCCACGCGATCGACACGGTCGACGCTCGGAGCCCCAATGCCCGACGAAGAATTCGAAGAAGAAGCACCCGAGCTGGACGACGACGCGCTCGACGAAGAGGACCTCGACGTCGAGGACCCCCTCGTCGACGACGCTGACGACGTCGTCGATCTCCTCGACGACGAGCTCGTCGATGCGAGCCCCGAGGTGGAAGTGCCGGTGGCGGTGGTGACCGACGCCACTGCCGCGGGCGAGGAGGACGACGACGAAGAAGGCGTCGTCGACCTCGACGAGGAGCTGCATCCCGACGACGTCGAGGCGCCCCTCGACACCCTCCTCCAGGAGCGCACCGCCAGCGCCACCCTCGAGGACGACGAGGACGAGCTCGAGGAGGAAGAAGGCGACGGTGACGACCGGGTCGACGGCCCGGCGCGTATCGTGCCTCGACGCCCCGACGAGTTCCTCTGCCAGTCGTGCTTCCTGCTGCTGCCACTCCGCCGCCTCGCCGATCCCGCGCGGCAGTACTGCGACGACTGCGCCTGATCCCATGACACCGGCAGCGCCGGTGTCGGTGCCAGTGTCCGGCCGCACGGTCGGGCTCCGTGCGAAACCGAGTTGGTTGCGTCTCGGCGCCGCGCTCGCCGCGGGCGTCCTCACCGGGCTGTGCTTCCCGCCGGTCGGGCTCGGCCCGGTGGTCCTGGTCGCGCTGGTGCCGCTCCTGTGGGCGTGGCGCGGCGCGCGTCCCGCGCACGCGGCCCTGTACGGATTCGCGTACGGCGTCGCCGCGTACGTGGTCGTGATCCCGTGGATCCGCTACTTCGGGTACGTCGCCATCGTCCCGCTGGTCGCGGCGATGGCCGCCGCGATCGCGGCAGTGGGCGCGCTGGTGGCCGCGTACGCGCGCCGCGGTCTCGCGTCGCCGTTCCTCACCGCCGCGGTGTGGGTGGTGCTCGAGGCCCTGCGTGGACGCTTCCCGTTCGGCGGCTTCCCGTGGGCCGACCTCGGCGCCGCGCTGCACGGCGTCCCTGCCGCCCGGGCCCTGGCCAGCGTCGGCGGCACGCTGCTGGTGAGCTACGCGGTGGTCAGCGTCAACGGGCTGCTGCTCGACCTCGGCCTCGCCCTGCGCGCGCACACATCTCGTCGTGCGCTGCTCGCCGTCATCGGCGTGGCCGGGATCCTGGTCGCCACCGTCGTCGTCGACGTCACCCGCTTCGAGCCCACCACCACCGGCCACCTCCGGGTGGCGCTGCTCCAGGGCGACGACCAGCAGCTGCCCCTGGCCGAGCAGGTGAACCAGCCGCTCACCGAGCAGCACTTCGCCCTCGCCGAACAGCTGCAGGGCAAGTACGACCTCATCGTGTTCCCCGAGACCGCGCTCGACACCGATCCCGAAACCGACCCGGAGCTGCGCGAGCGGTTGGTGGCGTTGGCCCAGGAGCACGACTCCGCCGTCCTCGTGAACGCGCGCACACCGGGCGACGACGGGCAGTCGCGCAACACCAACCTCCTCTACACGCCCGACGGGAAGCTGCAGGGGACGTACTCCAAGCAGCACCTGGTGCCCTTCGGCGAATACGTGCCCTGGCGCGACGCGTTGAGCTGGTTGCCCGAGCTGCGCCAGGTGCCCTACGACTTCCAGGCCGGTGACCGACGCACCCTGTTCCGCGCCGGCGGTCACCCGTTCGAGTCGGTGATCTGCTTCGAGTCGGCGTTCGGACCGCTGGTGCGCGACGCGGTGCGCGACGGTGCGCAGGTCATCGTCGTGAGCACCAACAACCGCTCGTACCAGCGTTCGGCCAACAGCGAGCAGCACCTCGCGCTGGGCCAGATGCGCGCGGCGGAGACCGGCCGTGCGGTGCTCCAGGCGTCGGTGTCGGGGATCAGCGCGGTCATCGATCCCGACGGTTCGGTGCACCACGAGACCGGACTGTTCGAATCGCGGATCGTGAGCGCGTCGGTCCCGACGTCGACGGGGGAGACGCTCTACGTGCGCTTCGGCGACTGGGTGCTGCTCCTCAGTGGGCTCGCCATGCTCGTGGTGACGGTGCTGGCCATCCGCCGGCCGGTCAGCCGCCCGGCCGCGGGCGAGGCGCTCAGGTCGCCAACAGCCTGATCGCGGCGACCAGGCCGACCACCACGATCAGCGCGCGCAAGGCGGGCGCGGGGAGTCGTCGACCCACGGTGGCCCCGAGTTGCGCCCCGACCACCGAGCCCACCGCGATGATCACGACGACGGTCCAGTTCACGTGGGCGAAGAACACGAAGAGCACCGCGGCGACGCCGTTGGCGACCAGCGCGAGCACGTTCTTCACCGCGTTGAGTCGCTGCAACGCGTCGGCGAGGAAGATGCCGAGGAGCGAGAGCAGGATGACGCCCTGAGCGGCGCCGAAGTAGCCGCCGTACACGCCGGTGACGAAGATCCCGATCCACAGCTCGACACCGCCGTGCTCGACCGTCCGCGTGCGCCGTTCGGCGACGAGGCGACTCAGGCGCGGCTGGAGGATCACCAGGACCACCGCACCGATGATCAGCACCGGCACCACGGCGTCGAAGACCGAGCTCGGCAGCGTGAGCAGCAGCACACCCCCGGTGATGCCACCGATCAGCGAGGCGCTGCCCAACACGGTCGTGCGGTGGCGCTGGCCGCCCAGCTCCCGGCGGTAGCCGAACGCGCCGCTCATGCCGCCGAAGGTGATGCCCACGGTGTTGCTCACGTTGGCGATCACCGGCGAGTACCCGATGGCGAGCAACGTGGGGAACGTGATCAACGAGCCCGAGCCCACGATGGTGTTGATGGTCCCGGCGAGGAAGGCGGCGCCGACGAGGAGCAGGACTTCGAGGGCCGACATGGTGTCCGGCACCGTAGACTGCCCATGGTTCTGAGCTCGGGAGTGGACGACGTGGCGGACGAGAAGCAACCGGTGGAGAAGGCAGTCGAGTTGTTCGTGTACGCGCCCGTCGGCGTGGCGCTCTACGTGCGCGACATGCTGCCGAGCATGATGGGGATCTTCGTGTCACGCGGCAAGCGCGAGGTGCAGTCGCACCTGCCCGGCCACGCGCCCGCGCCGCCGTCACCCCCGCCGATGCCGCCCGAGGTGAAGCGCCGCATCGACGAGTCGGTCGGTGTCGCCAAGTACATGGCCGAAGGTGGCCTCGGCGTCGCACGTGACGTCGCCGGCAACGGCATCGGGGTCGCGCGCGAGATGGCCGGCAGCGCGCTCGCGCAGTTCCTCGCCATGCGCGCCAACGGCGCACCCTTCGCGGACGAGTCGGTCCCGGTCGACGTGACCGAGCCGACTGCGCCCGCGGCTGCCCCGAGTGCGGCTCCTGCGCCGGCGGCTGCTCCCGCTCCCGCGCCGTCCCCGTCTCGTCCGGCGCCGACTCCCGGGGCCGACGTGCCGACTCCCGGGGCCGACGTACCGTCCGTCGACGCGTTGCCGATCCCCGACTACGACGAGCTCTCCGCGTCGCAGGTGGTCGAACGGCTCGAGGGGCTCGACCGCGACTCGCTCGACGCGATCCGCGCCTACGAGACCGAGCACCGCGGCCGCAACACCATTCTCGGCAAGATCGCGCAGCTCAGCTGACGTGGAGTCGTGCCGGCCGGCGTCGGCCGAGGACATCCCGCGCGTCGTCGAGCTCGCCGAGCTGATGCGTGCAGAGTTGGGCTCGATGCGCGGGGGCGCGCTGTGGCTCGAGCGCGAGGCGTGGGCCGAACCGCTCGACGACGCGTACGGCGCGCTCCTCGTGCGTGACGACGCACTCCTGCTCGTCGGCGCCATCGACGACGCGGTGATCGCGTTCGCCGCGGTCGCGCTCGAGGAACTGCGTTCCGGCGCGCGCCTCGGCGTGATCACCGACCTGTTCGTGGAACCCGAGGCGCGCGAAGTGGGCGTGGGAGAGGTGCTGGTCAACGCGCTCGTCGAGCACTGCCGCGCCGCGGGCTGCCTCGGCGTCGACGCCGCCGCGTTGCCGGGTCACCGCGCGGCCAAGAACTTCTTCGAGACCCACGGCTTCACCGCCCGGGCCCTCACCATGCACCGGCGCCTCACGGCTCCACCCGCAGAGCAGTGAGCCGGCCCGAGGTGGCGGTGGGGGCGGTGTGCACCCATCTGGAGCAGCTGCTGCTCGTCCGGCGGGGGAGGGGAGCGGCGCAGGGCCAGTGGTCGGTGCCCGGCGGCCACGTGGAGTGGGGCGAGACCCTGCACGAGGCAGTGGTGCGCGAGACGCACGAAGAGACCGGGCTGGAGGTCGTCGTCGACCGCTACCTCGGATGGGTCGAGCGGATCGTCGACCCGTACCACTACGTCATCCTCGACTTCGCGGTGACCGCGCTGGACCCGTCGCCGCGACCGGTGGCGGGCGACGACGCCGCCGAGGTGGCCTGGGTGGCGTTCGCCGACGTGTCCGATCTGGCGCTGGTCGGCGGGCTCTACGAGTTCCTGCGCGACGTGGGAGTGTGGTGATCCCATGGATTTCGACTTCACCCCCGAGGAAGAGGCGTTCCGCGCCGAGCTGCGTGCGTTCCTCGACGACGAGCTGCCCGAATGGTGGAAGACCGTCTTCGTCGACGACGCGCGCGCCATGCCCTTCACCCGCGACTTCTGCCATCAACTGGCCGAGCGCGGCTGGCTGACGCTCAGCTGGCCCGCCGAGCACGGCGGCGCCGACGGCTCGGTGTGGCAGCAGGCCGTCGTGCGCGAGGAGATGTGGGCGGCGGGCGAGCCGCGCGGCCCGCAGTACATGAACCTCAACTACATCGGCCCGCTGATCATGCGCTTCGGTACGCCGGAGCAGCAGGCCCGTCACCTCCCGCGCATGGCCGCCGGCGACGTGCTGTGGTGCCAGGGCTTCTCCGAGCCCGAGGCGGGGTCCGACCTCGCGTCGCTCAAGACCCGCGCCGTGCGCGACGGCGACCACTACGTGGTGAACGGCCAGAAGATCTGGAACAGCTACGCCGACGCGCCCGCCGACCACTGCCTGCTGCTGGTCCGCACCAACACCGAGGTGAAGAAGCAACTCGGCATCTCGATGTTCCTGGTCGACATGCGCACGCCCGGCATCACCGTGCGGCCGATCCCGAGCATGGCGGGCAAGAGCGAGTTCAGCGAGATCTTCTTCGACGACGCGATCATCCCGGTGTCCGACCGACTGGGTGACGAGGACGCGGGGTGGAACCTGGTGGGGGAGGGGCTCGCGTTCGAGCGCATCGGCATCGCGCGGTACGCGCGCGCCAACCGCGTGCTCGAGCATCTCGTGCAGTACGCGCGTGACACGGTGGTCGACGGTCGTGCGCTGGCCGACGATCCCGCGATCCGCGCCCGCCTGGCGACGCTGGCGACGCGCATCGAGGCGGCCAAGCTCCTCAACTACGGCGCGATCTCGATCCAGGCCGCCGGTTCGGTCCCGGCGATCGAGGCGTCGATCGCCCGCATCCACAACACGCAGGTGGAACAGCTCGCGGGGCAGGTGGGGCTCGAGGTGCTCGGGCCCCAGGGCCTGCTGCTCGACGACGATCCACTCTGTCTGCTCGACGGTGAGATGCAACGCCAGTGGTTGGAGAGCATCCCGGTGACCGTCGCCGCCGGCACCACCGAGGTCCAGAAGAACATCATCGCCCAGCGTGGGCTCGGCCTCCCGCGGAGCGCGTAGTCATGGATCTCACCCTCGACGACGACCAGCTGCTGCTCGCGGAGTCGGCCCGCCAGCTCTTCGAGCGCACGTACACCACCGAGTCGGCCCGCGAGGCGGAGGACACGCCCGACGGCTTCTCGGCTGACCTCTGGAAGCAGGCGGTCGAACTCGGCTGGCCCGGCATCGCGCTGCCCGAAGACTGCGGCGGCGCGGGCTACGGCGCGCTCGAGCTCTCGGTGTTGGCGGAGGAGCTCGGCAGGGGCGCGGCGACGCTCCCGTTGCTGTCGTCGTACGCGGCCACGCTGCCGCTGCTCTGGGCGGGCTCCGAGGCGCTGCAGGCCCGGTGGCTGGCGCCGCTGGCCGCGGGCGAAGCGATCGCCGCCCTCACGGTCACCGGACCGCGCGGCGGCGAGCGGCTGGACGTCTCCGCCGCGGCCGACGGCTGGCGGCTCTCAGGTACCAAGGTGGCGGTGCCCTTCGGCGCGGTCGCCGACGTGTTCGTCGTGAGCGTCGACCTCGACGCACCGTCGCTGGTCATGATCGCGGCCGACGCGCCAGGCATCGCCCGCGCGCGCCACGACACGTTCGCACCGACGCCCTACGCGTCGGTGACGTTCGATCAGGTCGTCGTCACGCCTGACGACGTCGTGGGTGACGCGGCCGTGCTCGAACGCGCGCTCGCGCACCAGACCGTCGTCGACACCGCCTACGCGGTCGGCCTCGCCGGCGGCGCGCTCGCGCTCGCGGTCGACCACGCGACGAACCGCGAGCAGTTCGGTCGGCCGATCGGTGTGAACCAGGCGGTCTCGCACCAGTGCGTCGACATGCGGGTGGAGATCGACGCGATGCGCGTGCTCACGCTCCAGGCCGCGTGGCGACTCGACCGCTACGACGCCGACCCCGACGGTGCCGCGCGCGCGGTCGCCCTCGCCAACGCGTACGCGCGAGACGTGTTGCCGGGCATCTTCACCCGCGCCCACCAGGTGCACGGCGCGATCGGCTTCACGATGGAGTACGACCTGCAGCTGTACACGCGCCGCGCCAAGGCCTATGAGCTCACCGGTGGGGGAGCGGCGCGCCACCTCGAGCAGGTGGCCCACTCACTCGGCCTGTAGTCGATCGGTCTCTCGTTACGCGTCGACCGCGGTGTCAGCCGTCGCGTTGTTCCGGGCCAGGAAGTTCGTGGCGTTGCCCTTGTCGAGCTCCTTGACCGCAGCGTCGGTGCTGAAGCCGCCGTACTCGCGCGGCGTCGTGTCGACGTCGGTGGCCTGCGCCCGCAGTGCACCGACGGTGCACTCCTCGCGCGTGCGGTGCTCGAACGGCTCGAACTGGTACCACCGGCACGCGTTCTCCCACGTGACCTTGTGGATGTCGTCGTCGGGGAGGCCGACCTCCTCGAGCGACTTCATCAGCACCTCGGGCGAGTCCGGCCACGTGCTGTCGGAGTGCGGGTAGTCGGCTTCCCACGTGATCGTGTCGAGCCCGATCTGGTACCGGTTGCGCAGGCCAGTGCTGTCGTCGATGAAGCACGTCTGCACGTGCTCGCGGAACACCTCGCTCGGGAGCTTGTCGCCGAAGTCGGCGCCGGTCCACGCCTTGTGGTGGTCGTAGACGAAGTCGGCCTTCTCGAGGAAGTAGGGCACCCAGCCGATGCCACCCTCGGCGAGCGCCATCTTGATCTTGGGGAACTTCTGCATGATCGGCGACCACAGCAGCTCGGCGGCGAAGATCGACGTCTGGAACGGCATGGCGTGGGGGATCACCGAGAACGGCGTGCGGGGCATGAACGTGGGGAACCCGCCGAAGTGGAACACGGCGACGGTGCCGAGGTCGTTGCACGCCTGCCACGCCTGGTCCCACTCGGGCCCGTGGATGTCGGCCGAGCCGAAGCGGTGCGGCTCGGAGTGGAACGAGACCGCGTGGCAGCCCTTCTCGGCGACGCGGGCGATCTCGCCAGCCATCCACTCGTCACCGAGCGGGAAGCCGGACAGCGCGAGCGGGATGAAGCGGCCGGGGTAGGCGCCACACCACTCGTCGATGTGCCAGTCGTTGTACGCGCGGATCATCACCTCGACGAACTCGCGGTCGTCGTTCTGCACGAAGAACTGACCACCGAGGCCGGGCCACGACGGGAAGTTGAGCGACGCGAGCACGCCGTTGACGTTCATGTCGCGGATGCGCTCGTGCACGTCGAAGGTGCCCGGACGGACCTGGTCGAAGCTGGCGGGGTCGGCGCCCCAGCTCTCGCGCGGACGACCCTGGACCGCGTTGAGCCCGAAGGTGGCGAGCTCCTGGCCCTCGATCAGCCACGCGTCGGTGCCGTTGTCGCGGTGGATGACGCGCGGGACGCGCTCCTTGTACTTCGCGGGGACGTGGTCCGCCAGGTAGTCGGCGAGCGTCGGCGGCTCGACGATGTGGTCGTCGACGCTGACCAGGATGAGGTCTTCCGTGCGCATCCGTACCCCCGGGGTTCGCGCGATCTCGGCCCGACCACCCTATTCGTACGCCGCCCAACTCCGCACCACCCACGCGGCGGACCCGCCCCGGCCTCACCCCGCGCCAAACCCCGCGCCAACCCCGCGCCAAAAGGCAGCGATCTGTTCCAGATCTGCAACAGATCGCCACCTTTTGCGAGACGGCGCTGAGGTGGTCAGGGCTTGTGCAGCCAGCCGCCGACGACGCCGAGACCGCCGGAGGTGCCGTCGACCCACCAGTTGCCCACCGAGATCGTGCGCCAGCCGTCGGTGGTGTCGTTCTGGCTGAGAATGCGAAGGGTGCCGTCGCCGCTGCCGTCGACGTTGGCCGACTCGACCACGCCGGTGTGGCCGAGCGGGCTCGAACCCGTCGCACCGAAGGAGATGACGTCACCCGCCGCCGGCGCCACGCCGGTGCCGTTCCCGATGCGGACCAGCCCTCCACCGGATGCGGTCGTGTAGTTGTCGACCACGTCCTTGCCGTTGGCGCCGTATGGAGACACGCCGTACGCCACGTACATGAAGCGCATCGACAGCTCGACGCACTGCCACTCGAGCTCACCCCACGCGCCGGGGAAGAACCGCACGAGACGGTTGGCCGCACCGTCGGCGCCGGGACGCGGCCCGCACACCTCGACGCCTCGGAACGAAGCGCCGAGCGGGTGCGCACCGACGTAGTTGCCGCTGTCGCAGCTGCCCGACCACCACGACGGTGCGGGCAGCGGGTTCGAGTTGTCGCCGGGTGCCGGAGGCGGGAGGCATGCAGACGCCACGATCGCCACCGACGCGACCACGACACCGAGACGGAGCGAACGGCGTCGCGCCAGGTCGCGCAGGGTCGACATCACGTTGATGTCGTCGGCAGGTCACGGCGAGGAGTTGAGACGGGCACGCCGCATGGTCGCGGTCGCACATCAACGCGGGCTCAACCGCCGGTCGGCGGAGGCATCAGGCGACGCCGAGGATCAGGGCTGACGTACCGTCGGAGGGTGCGGATCCACACCGTCGGCCACGGGACGCTCCCGGCCGACGACTTCACGGCGCTGGTACGAACGGCCGACCTCGAGGTGGTCGTCGACGTGCGCTCGTACCCGAGCAGCCGCCACAACCCGCAGTACGACCGGGAAGCCATGGAGGCGTGGTTGTCGGCGGGTGACCTCACCTACTCGTGGCAGCGTGAGCTCGGTGGCCGCCGTCCCGCGCGCCCGGATTCCCGGCACACCGCGCTGCGCAACGACGCCTTCCGCGGCTACGCCGACCACATGGAGACGACGGAGTTCCTCGCCGGTGTGGAGCGCCTGCTCGTGGAAGCGACGACCCGCGACACGGTGGTCATGTGCAGCGAATCGGTCTGGTGGCGGTGCCACCGGCGCCTCTTGGCCGACCACCTCGTGGTCGTCGAAGGCATCGAGGTCGTCCACCTCATGCACGACGGCCGCGCCACACCGCATGCGGTCACCGACGGCGCCCGACGCGACGGCGACACCGTCGTCTACGACGTCGGCACCACCGGATCACTCGATCTGAGGTAGCGGTCGCCGAGCGCGCTGAGGGTCTCGCCGAACTCCTCGACCGTCTGGCGCACGATCTCCGCGGCCGGGAGCAACACCCGCATCGGCTTGCCGTTGTGGCGGTTCACCAGAACGGTGTCGGTTTCGGAGGCGCCGATGATCGCCTGCTTGAGGCCTGAAACCACGCGGAATTCGCCACATGCGGTGAAAAGCGCGCACCTTCGGAGCCAGCGTTTCTCGGGCCTAGTGCCCATAATCCTCGTTATGTTAAGTACGCCGGACGAAAGGGCATGCGGCCGCTCCCCGTGCACTTCGGCCTCTGGCCGCTGGCTACGACTCGACGAGCGGTCGGACCTCGTCCCAGAAGCGCTCGAGCTGTCGTCGCTCGTCGGCCACCGGCCAGATGAAGACCCGTTGGACGCCGGCACGGGCGAACGCCGTGAGCTTCTCGGCGAACAGCTCGGGCGGGCCGATCGGGAGCCGTTCCCGAAGCATGGCTTCGGGCCGGTGCACCGTCGGGATGACGCGCTCCTGCAGGATCTGCTCCGCCTCCCGGCGATCGTCGGTGATGTAGCACCACATGGTCGACAGCGCGTTCGGGAACGGGTAGGCGTCCCTGCGCTGGGCTGTGAGCTTCTCCTGGAGCAGCCGCCAGGCGTCGGTGAAGCGCTCCGGGGTCGTGTTGTATGCCGACGCGAGCCACCCGTCGGCCAGCCGGGCGACCCGCGCCAGGCCGGGCGCGGATCCCCAGCTGCCCACCCAGATCGGCGGTCCACCGGCTTGGAGCGGTCGGGGCTCGAGGTCGATTCCCTCCGTCGAATAGAAGGCGCCGGTGAACGGTTCGCCGTCTGGGCGCCACAGGGCCCGGATCGCACCGATCGACTCGTCGAACCGAGACCAACGCTCTGCGAAGTCGAGCCCGACCGCCGCGTAGTCGTCGGCGGAGGAGCCCGGCCCGAGGGCGGCGAGCATGCGGCCGCCGGACAACCGGTCGAGCGCGCCGAGGCTCTTCGCGATGGCGACGGGGCCGCGCACCACCGACAGCGCGATGGTGGTCGCCAGCGTCATGTCGCCCGTGTGCTCCATCACCGCGGCGAGCGCGACCGGCCCGTCGAGCCACGGCGCCGAGAACACGAGGTGGTCGTTGACCGCGAGGGCCCGAAAGCCGAGCTCCGCGGCCGTCGAGGCATACCCGACGAGATGGTCGAGGGTGTACGGGTGGCCACCGAAGTCCATCAGCGGGAGGTGCGCGCCGAAGTCCACCGCCGCTCCCCCGTCAGCTCGCGGGCACGAGGTCGACGCAGAACTGCTCGCCCTGGAAGAACCCACTGCGGAACGCGTCGGCGTTCTCGAACGCCGTGGCGCCGGTGCCGGCGGAGATCTTGTCGGTGTCACGGAAGATCAGGAACGACTGGATGGCCTCGTCGAGATCGCCGGCCGACAGGGTGAGCCCCTGACCGTCGGGGTTGTGACCGCCCCGCACGACGTCGCCCGCCCACGATCCCGTGAAGCAGCTCTGCTGGAGCTCGAGGCTCCTGGGCTCGCCGGTGACCGCTTGGTCCTGCTGCATGGCGACGGCCCACTCGGCGGCGATCACGACCGCCACCCCGAAGTCGCCCGAACGCTCGTAGACGTCGGGCAGGAGTTGGCGGTCGTAGGCGATCGTGCGGTTCTCCCCGCAGTACGCGATCCCGTTGACGGCCTGCGACCTCGGCAGCTGCTGCCCGTCGCACACCGGGAGCGCCCGCTTCGGGTCGTACGGGGTGATGTGCTCCACCGACTGGTAGTCGGTGAGGAGCCCGGACCAGTAGGCATCGAGGTCCTCGGCGGCCACCGGGACGACCTGTCGGAAGGGCAGGTCTCCCCCGCGGTCGGCGTCACCCGGGTCGGTGAACTGGATGTCGGTGAGCTCGGGCGGGTTGTTCTCGAAGTCGGCGCAACGTTCCGGCCCGTTGTCGTAGCCCTCCTGGAACGCGCCGACCCGGTCGAACGCGCTGCCGTGCGCACCCTCCGCGGTGGGATCGCTCCCGGGCGGATCACGGAAGGTCAGGAACCCGGCGAGGCCGGTGTCGAGGTTGCCCTCGTTCAGGCTCAGCCGGTTCGACGCCCCGTCGCCGACGTTGCGCACCCACGCGCCGGCGAAGCAGTCGGCCTGTTGCTCGAGCGCGATCGTCGGCCCGGTCAGCCCGGCCTGGTCCTGCACCGCGTGGCCCCATTCGTGCGCGAGGGTCAACGCGATGGTGAAGTCGCCGAACTGCTCGTCGAGTTGCGGGAACAGGTTCTCGTCGTCGTAGGCGACGAACTTGCCCGCATTGCAGTAGAACGCGTTCTCGGCGACGTCCTTGTAGCTCACTCGCCCGGGACCGCAGCGCGGGATCTTCGACGTCGACGTGTAGGCGATGATCTTCGACGCCGGGATCTTCCGGTACCGCACGCCGTAGAGGGTCGGGAGCTCGTTCGCCCAGTAGTCCTGCAGGTCGTCGACGGTCAGCCGGACGGTCTCTTCGTACGCGGGTTCCTTCGCGCGCCCCACCCACGCGCCTGTCGACGCGGCCGCGATGCCGACGGGCGCGCCGGGTGCGACGAGCGCTCCGAGCACCACCACGGTCACGATCCCGGCTGCCCACCGGACCGGCATGGTCATCTCCCCGCGTTCATTCCGACGGCAGGATCCCGTCGAGCGCGTCGAGCGACGGCGCGAAGTAGTGCGCACCGCTCACCGGCGTGGTGAAGTCGGTGAGGTGGTCGTGCAGGCCGTCGCCGCTCACGCCGAACATGCGGTGGAGCATCTTGGTGAAGCGCGACGGGTCGGCGCTGAACGCCAGGAAGTAGAGGCCCAGCTCCCCCACCCGCCCGTACGGCGTGCTGCGCCGGTACAGCTCGAGCTCCTCGCCGTCCTCCTCGATCACGACGCGCGCGATGTGCGCGGTGTCGGGCTTGTCGTCGAGCTCGACGCTGTCGGGCTTGGTGCGCCCGAACGTGCCTTCCTGCGCGGGTTGCGACTGCGCGTGGAACTTCGCCAGGTCGTGCACCCACTTCTGGGCGAGCACGAACGCGCCACCCGCGCCCGGTTCGCCGTCGGGCACCAGCGCGACGTCGAACGCCTCCTCCACCGGCGGGTTCTCGGTGCCGTCGATGAACCCGGTGAGGTCGCGGCTGTCGCGGTACACGAAGCACGGCTGTTCGGCCGCGAGCGCGAACGTCGCGGTGAGCGCGACCACGACCGCGCGGGCGACGTCGAGCTCGACGTCCTCGCCGGTGCCGTGCGTCCACACCCAGAGGTCGTGTTGCGTCGAGGGCGCGCGCCGGCCTTCACCTTCGATGGCTTCGAAGTCGGCGAGTGCCTCGGGCGCGTCGGCCGGGCGGAGGCGGCGCCAGAGCGCAGGGCCGAACCCCACCACGATGTTCGAGCCGCCGGCGGTGACCGAGGGCTCGCGCAACCCACCCAACGCGGCCACCACGGCGTCGTCGGCAACGCCCGACCGCAGGTCGAACTCGAGGTGGTAGTGCGACCGCGTGCCCTGGGCGAAGATCCCCGGCTGCGGGCGCGCCACGGTCAGCCAGCCTCTTCGGAGACGGTCTCTTCGTAGGCCGAGAGCGGCGGGCAGGAGCACATGAGGTTGCGGTCGCCGAACGCGCCGTCGATGCGGCTCACCGGCGGCCAGTACTTGTCGGGACCCACGAGCCCGGACTCGGCCGCGACGCCGGCCGGGAAGGCGGCCTGCTCGCGCGTGTAGGCGCGCGTCCAGTCGCTCACGACGACGTCGGCGGCCGGGTGCGGTGCGTGACGCAGCGGGCTCTCCTCCACCGGCCACTCCCCCGCCTCGACCGCGCGGATCTCGTCGCGGATGGCGATCATCGCGTCGCAGAAGCGATCGAGCTCGGCGAGGTCCTCCGACTCGGTGGGCTCGACCATGAGCGTGCCCGCGACCGGGAACGACACCGTGGGGGCGTGGAAGCCGAAGTCGACCAGCCGCTTGGTGACGTCGTCGGCGGTCACGCCGGTGCGTTGCGTGATCGGCCGCAGGTCGAGGATGCACTCGTGCGCGACCAGGCCTCCAGGCCCTCGGTAGAGCACCGGGTAGTGCGGCGCGAGCCGCGCCGCGACGTAGTTGGCGGTGAGGATCGCGGTCTCGGTGGCGCGCAACAGACCGTCGCCGCCCATCAGCTCGATGTACGCGTACGAGATCGGGAGGATGCCGGCCGAACCGTGCGGCGCGGCGGCGATGTGCGGCGAGAGGAACGGCGCGAGGTGCTCGCGCACCGCGACCGGACCGACGCCGGGTCCGCCGCCGCCGTGCGGGATGCAGAACGTCTTGTGCAAATTGAGGTGCGACACGTCGGCGCCGAACTTCCCCGGCTTGGCCACGCCCACGAGCGCGTTGAGGTTGGCGCCGTCGAGGTACACCTGCCCGCCGCACTCGTGCACCACCGCGCAGACGTCGCGGATGTTGGCCTCGTACACACCGTGCGTCGACGGGTACGTGACCATGAGCGCGGAGAGCTCGTGCGCGTGTTCGTGCGCCTTGGCCTTGAGGTCGTCGAAGTCGACGTTGCCGTCGTCGTCGCACTTGACCACGACGACGCGCATGCCCGCCATCACCGCGCTGGCGGCATTGGTGCCGTGCGCCGATTCGGGGATGAGGCAGATGGTGCGCGCCTCCTGGCCCCGGCTCTCGTGATAGCCACGAATGGCGAGGAGCCCGGCGAGCTCACCCTGCGATCCCGCGTTGGGCTGCAGCGACACGCTGTCGTAGCCGGTGATCTCACACAGCGAGGCCTCGAGGCCGGCGAACAGCTCGGTGTAGCCGTCGGCCTGGTCGACCGGCGCGAACGGGTGCACATTGGCGAAGCCGGGCCAGGTGATCGGCATCATCTCGACGGTGGCGTTGAGCTTCATCGTGCACGAGCCGAGCGGGATCATCGTGCGATCGAGGGCGAGGTCGCGGTCGCTCAGCTTGCGGAGGTAGCGCAGCAGCTGCGACTCGGAGTGGTACGTGCGGAACACCGGGTGCGTGAGGATGTCGGACGTGCGCCGCAGCGCCTCGGGGATGCCCGGCGCCGGGGCCGCGTCACCCCAGTTGTGATCGATCGTGAGCGCCTTGAACACCCTGCGCGCGTCGCTCGGCCCGCTCGTCTCGTCGAACGCAATCGTGACGACGTCGTCGCCGATGCGGCGCACGTTGTAGCCGGCAGCGCGGCAACGTTCGACCGCTGCGACTGCATCGTCGAGGCGGACGGACACCGTGTCGAACGTCGTCGGGCTCTGGATCTCGAAACCCGACCGTGCGAGCTCGCCCTGGAATGCGCGCGCGATCTCGTGCACGCGCTCGGCGATCGCGCGCAGACCGTCGGGACCGTGGTACACCGCGTACATGCCGGCGATGTTGGCCAGCAGCACCTGCGCGGTGCAGATGTTGCTCGTGGCCTTCTCGCGCCGGATGTGCTGCTCGCGCGTCTGCAGCGCGAGACGCAGCGCGCGACGACCCTGCGAGTCGACCGACACGCCGACGAGACGGCCGGGCAGGTTTCGCTTGTACTGCTCGCGCGTGGCGAAGAACGCGGCGTGCGGTCCGCCGTTGGCCATCGGCACGCCGAAGCGCTGCGCCGAGCCCACGACCACGTCGGCGCCCCACTCCCCCGGCGGGATGAGGAGCACCAGCGCGAGGAGGTCGGCGGCGACCGCGACCAGCGTCTCGTGCGCGTGCAGGTGGGCGACGAGCTCGCGGTCGTCGCGGATCGCGCCGGTGGTGCCCGGGTACTGGAGCAGCACGCCGAACACGCCCTCGGTGGGCATGTCCGGCTCGGGCTCCCCCACGACCACGTCGATCCCGAGCGGCTCGGCCCGGGTGCGCACGACGTCGATGGTCTGCGGGTGGCACTCGGCGTCGACGAAGAACGTGTCGCCGCCCTTGTCGTTGACCCGCCGCAGCATGGTCATCGCCTCGGCGGCGGCGGTGGCTTCGTCGAGCATCGACGCGTTGGCGAAGTCCATGGCGGTGAGGTCGCTCACCATGGTCTGGAAGTTGAGGAGCGCCTCGAGTCGGCCCTGCGAGATCTCGGGCTGGTACGGCGTGTACGCGGTGTACCAGGCCGGGTTCTCGAGCAGGTTGCGTTGGATGACCGGCGGCGTGATCGTGCCCGAGTACCCCTGACCGATCAGGGAGACGAGCACCTCGTTGCGGTCGGCGAGCTCGCGCATCCGGGCGAGCACGTCGGCCTCGGTGCGCCCGACGGGGAGGTCGAGCGGCGCGCGCTCGCGGATCGACTCGGGCACCGCCCGGTCGACGAGCTCGGCCACCGACGACACGTCGAGGGCGGCGAGCATCTGCTCGACCTCGGCC
>DASXXX010000208.1:0-15704 GCA_036502765.1 Acidimicrobiia bacterium
TCGGTCACTCCGGCAGCTCCGCCGATGTCACGTTGCCGCCTCGTGCGCCTGCCGGTCGTCCGGATCGCCGTTCGCGGTTCCGTGTCTGGTTCGGTGGACCAGCTTCCCGTGCTGCAGGGTGACGACCTCGTCGCACACGTCGAGCGTCGAGAGCCGATGCGCGATCATGAACACGGTCCGCCCGTCCATCAGGCGGGTGAGGGTGCGCATGATCGCCGCCTCCGTTGCGACGTCGACCGCACTGGTGGGTTCGTCGAGGACGAGCACGGGCGCGTCGTGGAGGAAGGCTCGCGCCAGCGCGATCCGTTGCCGTTCACCACCCGACAGTCGGAGACCTCGTTCACCGACCCGCGTGTCGTAGCCGTCCGGCATGCGCTCGATGAAGTCGTGGGCCTCGGCCGCTTGCGCCGCCGCCGTGACCTCCGCCATCGTGGCGCCCGGACGCGCGTACGCGATGTTCTCGGCGACCGATCCGGCGAACAGGACCGCGTCCTGCAGCACGATCGAGAACTGGCGGCGGAGATCGGCAACCCGGTAGTCACGGAGATCCTTGCCGTCGAGCCGGATGCAGCCTGCCGTGGGGTCGTAGAAGCGGGTCAGCAGGCTCACGAGCGTGGTCTTGCCCGAGCCGGTCTGACCGACGATCCCGATCCTGAGCCCGGGGCGGATGCGCAGGGTCACTTCTGAGAGCACCGGCTTGTCGCGCTCGTAACCGAAGCCGACGGCATCGAACTCGAACGCGCCCTGGCACCGCGTCAGTGGCACCGCGTCGGCCCGTTCCGGCACGTCTCGCGGCGCGTCGAGCAACTCGTACGTGCGCCGCAGCCCGGCTTTGAACTCCTCGACCTTCGGGCCGGTGTTGGCGAGTGTCTCGAGCGGCCCGTAGAGCTCGCGGAGGTAGCCCATCACGAGCAGCAGACTGCCGAGGGTCATGACGCCGGCACGGACATCGGTGGCGCCGATGTAGAGCACGAGCGCGGTACCGATCGCGGTCGTCGTGCCGATCAGGACGAAGAAGATGCCCTCGGCGCGGCTGAGATCCACCTGCGCGCGCACGCTCCTCCGCGACGTGCCCATGAACCGGTCGTACTCGTGGCGCTCACGACCGAACGCCTTCACGACCCGCAGTGCGCCGAGCGTCTCGTGCACGTGTTGGAGCGCGTCACTCTCGAGCTCTTTGCTCTCCGTGTAGCGCGGCGACATCCTGGTGGTGAACCAGTAGTAGTAACCGAAGAGGAACGGCGCGATGCAGATCGCCACCGCCGCGAGCTTCACGCTGATGTCGAAGATCACGAACACCATCGATCCGAAGGTGAGGATCGCGGCCGAGAGCGGAATCAGCGTGTACACGGCGAGGAAGGCAAGACTCGGCGAGTCGTACTGGATGCGGTAGATCGAATCGCTGGTGCCGCGCGAGTCGTGGAAGGCGAACGACAGCCGCTGCGCGTGCGTGAGGAGCTGTCCGCGTGCGCGCAGCGTCATGTTCTCGCTCAATGCCTTCGACGTGACGTTGAGGCCGGCGATCTGTGCCTGCATCAGCAAGACGAAGATCACCTGGAGCACGGCGGCCGCCGCCAGGACGGTCTCGGGTGACGGGTGCGCCGGGAGAACCGCCGCCAACCATCCGGGGACGGGTTGGTCGTTGATGCCGCTGTCCACCGCCACCTTGAGTGGCACCGGCAGGAGCAGCGCGAGCGGCGCCGCCGCGAGGCTCAGCATGGTCACGCCGAACAGGGCCTTCGAGTGTGGCCGCGCGTCGCGAACCGCTCGGCGCCACATCGTCACGTCGTCACACCCGCCGACGGCGCGGTCTGTGCGAGCGCGGCTCGGACACACGCCCTGAGCCGCACCATCTCCGCGACCGCCGAGAGCGCGACCAGTGCGACGAGTGCAATGGCGACGATCGGGAAGACCAGGGCGAGCACGGCCGCGACCGCGACTGTGATCCACATTCCGGCCCGGGGCGCGAACCGGACGCGCGACTGCGGCGTCCAACTCCACACCACCGCGGTCGTGATCCGTGCGCTCACGAAGAGGCCGACGCTCGCGCTCAGGTCCCATGCGTGGTCGGGTGGGGCGATCTCGACGTGGCATCCCGCTTCGCGCAACTCGTCGGCGAGCGCACGCAACCACGACCACCGATCTCCCGACCAGGCTGCGAGTGTGCGTCCCCGTTCCGTCACCGCGACACCGCGCAGGCGCCCGTACGTTCGCCAGAGCGGTTGTGCGACATGGAGGGCGCCGACCAGCGCGCGCAGGCGCAGCGGTGTCGGTTCCGCACGGATGGGCGAGACGGCGACAGCAACGGCCGCGCCGTACGCGGCGAGACTCGCCACCACCACGCCGAGCAGGAGGAACCACCACGGGCTGAACACGACACCGAGGATCGCGCCGATGGCGACGATCGGCACGGCCGCGGGAACGAGCGCCGAGGCCCACATGCCGGCGTGCTCGGCGCGGCGACGGGCGATCGGCTGGAACGGGGACGCCCCCTGGTAGCCGTGGTACACGACGGGCCGGAGCAGCGAGGGTGCGATCGCGGCACCGCCGTAGATGACGCCGTTCCAGCGGGCCTGGCCGATGCGGTTGAACCGTTGTGGATGCGCACCGGTCAACATCTTCTCCGCCCGGCCGTACCCCCGTTGCTGGCGGAGGTAGCCGCGCACGGATGCGCGCCGATGGTGACGGACCTGGGCTGCGTGCGCGAACGCGATCTCGTGCTCCTCGTCGAGGAGCTTCCAGCAGACGTCGACGTCGTCACCGGCCGACGTGTACACCGAGTCGAAGCCGCCGACGGCCTCGAGCACGTCCTTGCGGTACATCATGTTGCAACCAGGGACGTGCTCGGCGCGATCATCGCTCGTCAGCACCTCGAGCGGTCCTCCCGGTGACAACGCGACCGCGCGCTCGACGAACGGTGCACCTGGCACCGGGAGGTTCGGGCCGCCCGTCGCGGCGACGTGTTCGTCGTCGAACGAGAGCACGAGATGGAAGAGCCAGTCGGGATGGCACCACGCGTCGGCGTCGAGGTACGCCACGAACTCGCCGGTCGCGGCGTCCATCCCTGCGTTGCGCGCGCGGCTGAGCCCACCGTGCGGGAGCTCGAGCAGACGGAACGGGTACTGCCGGGCGATCTCGCGCGTCGCGTCGGCCGAGCCGTCGTCGCAGACGATGACCTCGAAGTCGGGATACCGACACCGTGCCAGAGATCCCAGGCACTCGTCGATCGTGCGCTCCTCGTTGTACGCGCAGACGACGACCGACACCCTGGGCCATTCCGGGCGCAGACCGACCAGCTCGCGGTGGGCCCAGTCGCCGACGACGCACGCGGCCGGCTTCTCGTCTCGCTCGGTGTCGGTGATGCCGAAACCCCAGCCCTCGACCCGTTCACCGGCCACGCCCCACTCGTCGGTCCACGAGAAGACCGTCGCTCCGGCACAGCCGGTCTCGTCGACCACGCGCAGTTGGGCATCGAGCGACGTCGCCTGGGCGGCGCGGCCGTGGATCTCGGACGCCAACCCCAACTCCGTGATCACGACGGGGCGGTCACGGGCGACGACCTGGAGATGACGGAGGTAGCGCCGGAGCGCGCACGGGTCCTCCAAGAACACGTTGAAGCAGATGAAGTCCTCGTCGGCCACCTCCAGGAACTCGGTGGTCGGGTAGTTGACGTACGTCGCCAGGAGGTCGGAGCGCTCGTGCACGGCGGCGACGAGATCCGAGAGGGTGTCCTCGACTGCGGCGATGCCGTGGACCCGGACCACGTCGCTCGGGACCTCGTTGCCGACCGCGATGCCGATGACGTGCTCACGACCGCCGCATCGTTGCACCGCGAGATCGACCGCGGTCAACCCGGCGGCCCGGACGCGGTGGCGAGCATCGCGAGTCGGGTGCTGCTCCATGCGCCAGTCGTGATGGTGCACGCCCACGAGCACCTGCAGGTCGTGTTCCTCCGCGAGGTCGAGCACGTCGAGTGGCGGCAGCTCGTAGCAGCGCACGGTGTTGAGGCCGAGGTCGGCCATGGCGCGGAAGTCGGTCTTGACCTGCTCCGCTTCGGGGAAGTGCTCGGAGTCGAGGCGGGCAACGAAGCTTCCGTAGGTGACGCCGCGGAGTGGCCACGGTTGTCCCGCGCGGGCGAAGACCTTGCCGTCGACCGTGACGCGATCGGTCATCGTGCGAGTGTCTGTGCGGCGCGACCGATGCCTTCGAACACGAGGCCCGCGCGTGCCACCTTCTCCGGGTCGAACACACCGCGACCGTCGACGAAGAGGACGCCGCGCATCCGGCGGCGAATTTCGTCGAGATCGAGATCGCGGTACTCGGCCCAGTCGGTGACGAGGACGACCGCGTCCGCACGGTCGGCCACCTCGTAGCAGTCGTCGACCACCAGGACCTCTGGCACTCCGCGCAACTCCTTCACGACCGGGTCGTGCGCGACGACGCGCGCGCCGCCCTGCACCAACCAGTTCGCGATGTCGATCGCGGGCGCGTCGCGCAGGTCGTCGGTCTCGGGTTTGAACGCGAGACCGAGCAGGCCGACGCGTCGACCGCGCAGACCGCAGAGCCGGCGCCGGAGCTTCCGCACGACGAGGCCGCGTTGCGCAGCGTTGACCTCGAGGGTGGCACGGAGGATCCGAGGTTCGTACCCGTGGTCCTGCGCGGCGGCGATCAGCTCGGAGATGTCCTTGCCGAAGCACGAGCCGCCCCAACCGATGCCGGCGT
Source organism: Acidimicrobiia bacterium (assembly GCA_036502765.1). Lineage (GTDB taxonomy): Bacteria > Actinomycetota > Acidimicrobiia > IMCC26256 > DASPTH01 > DASUAS01. The sequence goes on from DASXXX010000208.1 coordinate 4,723, forward strand.
CGAGGAAGCGGCGCCCGATCCGGGCGTCGAGGCCGATGGCATGGGTGACCTCCTCGACATCGGCGCCCACGAGCTCGCACACGTTGGCGATCTCGTTGGCGTAGCTGATCTTGAGCGCGAGGAAGGCGTTGGCCGCGTACTTCACGGTCTCGGCGGTCGTGAGCCCGGTGCGCACGAGCGTCGGTGTCTGATCGCGATCCCCGCCGTCGAAGTCCTGCCCGAGGATCGGTTCGTAGAGCTCCTGGAGGACGTCGAGCGCCGCGGGGTCGTCGCTACCGAGCACCACGCGGTCGGGATGGAGGTAGTCCTCGACCGCCGATCCCTGGCGGAGGAATTCCGGGTTGGAGGCGACCGCGAACGGGACAAAGGGACCACCGTGCTGTGCCATCGCGTCCTCGACCACGGTCTGGAGCCACTGACCGCTCCCGATCGGCACCGTGCTCTTCGTGACCAGCACCTTGCGCTCGGTCATGGCCACCGCGATCGAGCGAGCCGCGGCTTCGAGGAACCGGATGTCGGCGCGCCCGTCGTCGCCTGCCGGCGTGCCGACGCACAGGAAGACGATCTCGGCCGCGGCCACGGCGTCGTCGACGTCGCCGGTGAAGCGCAACCGCCCGGAGTCGAGCCCTGCTGCGAGCAGGGCATGGAGACCGGGCTCGTGGAAGGGTGCCGCGCCGTCCTCGAGGACGCGCCGCTTGTCGTCGTCGATCTCGAGTGCGACGACATCGTGGCCCACGTGAGCCAGACAGGCGGCGACGACGGTGCCGACATACCCGCTGCCGACGACAGCAACGTCGAGAGACATCTGTGAGCTCCTCTACGCGTTGCCTGCCCGCAACTCAGTCAGTTCGTTGGCCGGCCCCCCTGCCCTGGTGAACCTCGACATCCTCGGCGGCCCGCTTGACCGCGCGGTGTCGTAGGCGCGAACACCTTGTGAACGCCCGCGCGGTGAACGCCCGATCAATCCATGCGGTTCACGCCCGTCCGGACGACTCGTCCCGGATTGCCCGCCCAGGTCGCGCCGGGCGGGACGTCGGCGTCGACGACCGAGCCCGCGGCGATGATGGCGTCGGTACCGATGTGCACGGGTCCCAGCACCACGGTGTTCGCACCGATCCACACGCCGTCGTCGATCACGATGTCGCCGCGCGGTCGTCGTGAGCTCGAGGAGCCCATCCCCGGTGTCGCGAACGGATCGTCGGCGAGGACGACGGCGTGCGCGATCAGCACGTAGTCGCCGATGGTGACCCGCGCGTTCGTGCTGATGATCGGACCGACGATCGAGCAGTACCGTCCGATCTCGACGGTGCCGGCAGATCCCAGGTCGAAGAGCGTCCCCACGTAGACGCCGGTGTCGTCGCCGATCGTCACGGCTCGCGGATCCTCGCTCGCGAAGTGCAGGAACGCGTAGCTGCTGTAGAGCCAGCTGCGCTCTCCGATGCTGACCGCGGTCGGAAGGTCAGCGGGGTACCAGTCGTGCTCGAGCTTCACGGGATCTGATCGTCGACGACGCGCGCGGGATTGCCCGTGATGGTTGCCCCGGCGGGAACGTCGTGCGTGACGACCGCGCCGGGCAGGAGCTGTGCGCCGTTGCCGATGGTCACGCCCTTGAGGATCAGCGCGCCGATCCCGATGCGCACGTCGTCGCCGATGACGACCGGGCGCGTGACCAGTGGCGGGCGGCGAGTGCGGTCACCTTCGGGCGCGATCGCGATGGCGTCGGCACGACGGAGCGCGGCGTCGATCGGGTGGAAGTCGCAGTCCGCGATCGTGACCTGGTACGAGACGAGCACCCGCTTGCCCACGCGGATGTCGCCCGCGCACATGAAGATCGCGCCGACGAGCACCGAGTCGTCGCCCACGGTCACGAATCCCGCCGGTTCGAGGCTGAACTCCGTCCACGTGGAGACGTGGACACGATCACCGAGGACGACACCCGGGTCGCGCTCGCTGCGGAAGCGGGCGAAGCTGTCCTTCCGCTCCACGAAGCAGTCGTGACCCAGGTGGACGTTCGGCGGCAATGTCGTGAGGTCCCGGCTGCCGTCGAGGTCGTTCCTGTCGGCGGTCATGTTGCAGGAAACGTACTGCTCGTGCGGCGAGCGCCGACTTGAACCCGTCATCGTCGGCGATTCCCCTTGCAGTCGAACACGCGTTCGGGTATGGTGACCGGAGCTTCCCCGGCTGGTTGATCGAACCCCGAGGAAGCCCATGCTCCGAGAGCTCCGATGCGCCGTCGAGCAGGTCCGCCGTTTGGTGGGCGCGCTCGAACCCGAGCGCTTCGCGGGTCCCGACGCTCGAGCGGTCGCGGAGCTCTTCGGTGAGCTCGAACGTCTCGCCGGCGGCGGCAAGGCACTCGCGGCGCGGCAGGTGGTGGCGACGAACGCATGGCGCGGTGTCGGCGCGCACCGCGACGCTGCCGCATGGCTGTCGTCGGCGACGGGCACCACGGTCGGCGCGGCGAGGGCGACGCTCAACGCGTCGACCAAGTTGACCGAGCTCCCCGCCACCGAGGCGGCCGTGCGTGCCGGCGAGCTGTCCGGCGTGCAGATGGAGGCGGTCGCAGGTGCTGCGTCGATCGTGCCCGAGGTGGAGGCCCAGCTCCTCGAGAGTGCTCGTCACGACGGCGTGCGCGGGTTGCGGATCGCGTGCGATCGCGTGAAGGCCGCGGCGAGCAACGACGCGGCTCAGCGCTACGAGCGCGCGTGCGAGGCGCGCGCGGTGCGGCACTGGGTCGACGCGGAGGGTGCGGGCCGCATCGACGTGCGGGGGCCACTCGACGTCACCAGCAAGATGATGGCCGCCCTCCGTCCGTACGAGCGCGAGCTGTTCAAGGCGGCCCGACGGAGCGGAGTTCGCGAGCGACCCGAAGCGTTGGCGTTCGATGCGTTGTCGCGCGCGCTCGCGGCTCCCGCCGGAAGTCGGGCGAAGGTCCAGACCGAGCACGTCGTGCGCGTCGATCACGCCGCGCTGGTGCGCGGGTCGGTCGAGCCCGGCGAGGTCTGCGAGATCGCCGGCGTCGGCCCGATCCCGGTGCACGTCGCGTCTCGTCTGCTCGACGACTCGTTCGTCAAGGCGGTGCTGGTCGACGGTGTCGACGTGCTCGCCGTCTCGCACATCGGTCGCTCGATTCCTGCACATCTCCGCACTGCGCTCGAGGAGCTGTACCAGCAGTGCGTGATCGGGGGGTGCGAGGTGCGCGAGCACCTCGAGAACGACCACAACCTGCCCGTCGAGTTCCACGGGCCGACCGCGCTGTGGAACCTCGGGCGGCTGTGCGGACACCACCACGAGCACAAGCACCGTCACAACCTGCGCCTGGTCGGCGAGGGCACCCGCCAACGCTTCGTTCCCGCCGACGATCCAGAATATCTGAAAAATCTGAGGTCACTACTATGCTGAACGATGTGCGAGTGAGCGCCACCGAAGCCAGCCGCGGGTTCTCCGCGTTGCTGAATCGAGTCGCGGCCGGCGAGACGGTCGAGATCGAACGCCACGGCGACGTCGTCGCGGTGGTGATCCCGCGACGGTCCAGCTCCATGCGCGGCGCCGAGCTCGTCGAACTGTTCGAGCGGCTCCCGCATGTCGACGTCGGCTTCGCGGACGACGTGCGCAGCCTGGCCGCGATCACCCGGGCGCCGGTCGATCCGTGGACGTCCTGATCGACACGTCGGTGTTGGTCGCCGTCGAGCGAGGTGATCTCGACTTCCGCACGATCGTCGAACCGGATGTGGCCTATTTCGTGTCCGTCATCTCGGCTGCGGAATTGCTCCACTGCGTGCATCGTGCAACGGGCAGACGCGCGCAGACGCGTTCTGCGTCAGTCGAAGCGCTGCTCACGAACACCGCTCTGCTCCCGATTGATCTCGCGGTCGCTCGCGCTTACTCGCGGATGTCATCGGCGCTCGCCCGCACCGGAGCTCCGGTCGACGCGAACGACCTCTGGATCGGCGCGACTGCGATTGCGCATGGCTTGAGGGTCTGGTCGCTCGATGGCGACTTCGACCGGATGCCCGGCGTCAGCGCAGGGTGATTCGCTTCAGGTCGAGGTACTCGGAGACCTCGAGCGCTGATTCGAACTGCTGCATCATCGCCTGCGCGTCGGCGGGCATCTCCCGCTGTTCGGCGGAACGCGCCGCTTCCTCGGACGTGAAGTAGACGAGGTCGGTGTAGCCGGAGTCATCGTCGTGGATGGCGACGACCTCACCGATGACATCGGGCCGCACCGCACCGAGCACCTTCTCCGCCTCGGCCGAGTTGGCGAACATCTCGTCGGCCTTGGCCGCGTCCCTCACCTGGCCGCGCATGACCTGCACGAAGCCGGCGTCGTTCTTGCCGCCGCCGAAGAGCGTCTCGATGCGCGAGCAGTCGTGGAAGGTCACGTCGTCGACGACCTTCTCCATCTCTGCGTACCACTCACCCTGCTCGGGTCGAGCGCTGTTCTTCGCCGCCGCTTCGGCCGACTCGAACCGGGCGGCCACGACGAATCGCCCGTCGTCGGTCGTTCCCTCGGTCACGCCCAGGTAGCCCACCGCCCCGGGCCGGAGCTCTGCTTCCCACCGCTCGCCGAGGCGTTCGAACGCGTCGACATCGGTCACTTTGCCGCTGATCACCTGCACGAACATGGCGCACTCCCTTCGTGCTGCCGTCTGCTGGGACTGCCCTGACGGTAGACCTGCCTCCGGACGATGTCGACAGGGCTCACTCCGGTTGATGATCGCCACCGGCGAGGGCCGCAGGCGGGTCGGGATCGCTCCCCGGGCCCGAATCCGGTTGTGAGTCCCGTTGGTAGGTGGTGACCGAGGCCTGGCCCATTACGAGCATCGCCGCGACCGCCGCGAGCAATCCGGGGACGATGAAGCCGGGTCGGCCTGTGGTCTCGGCGACGAACATCACCGCCGCCAACGGCACCCGGTACCCGGCGCCGAGGAAGGCGGCGACGCCGATGACGACGAACAACGTGGTGTTGGCGTCGCCGACGATCCCGACCGCGATGCGACCCATCAGTGCACCGGCCACGACCAGCGGGATGAACAGACCGCCGACGCCGCTGCCGGCGACGGTCGTCGCGGTGGCGAGACACCGCGCCACCAGCACGACGGCGAGGAGCCAGAGCGCGCGGTCGGGTGACGTCGCCCACGCGATGGTCTGGTAGCCGGGGCCGATGGTGAGCGGTCGGTCGCTGAGCGACCACACGATCCCGAACAGCGCCGCAAGCGTGAGGCCACACCCGATGACGCGCATCCACGGACCGAATCGCGTGTTCACCCACTTCGCGAGCAGGATGAGTTGCGCGAACGCGCGCGCACCCAGGCCCGCGGCGACGCCGAGCGCGAGCGCGCCGGCGAGATCGGCGAACGACAGCGGCGGCGGCGAACCCTGCGCCGCGAACAACGGCGTCGTGCCGTTGACGAACACGTAGGCCAGGTAGCCCGACGCCGACGCGACCAGCGCGGGGAGCAGCATCCGGCGCGCGAAGTCTTCCTTGTAGGGAACCTCGAGCGCGAACAGCGCGCCCGCGGCGGGAGCCTTGAAGATCGCGGCGACGCCCGCGGCCGCGCCCGCGACCAGGAGCACCTGGCGGCTGCTGCCGGCAGTGAAGCGCGGGAAGCGCCGTTGCAGGAACGAGCCGAACCACGACCCGACGTAGAGCGATCCACCTTCGAGACCCATCGCACCGCCGAAGGCCGGTGTGGCGATGGCGGCGAGCGCGCGGCCCGGGAGCTCGCGCAGCTTCAGCGCGTCCTGGGGATCGTGGAACGCCCTGAGGTAGAGGTCGGTCATGCCGGAGTCGGTCGTCCGCGCGATGTAGCGGAGCGCGAGCCACGACAGAGCGAGCCCGACCAACGGCATGAACGCCAACACCCACGGAGAGAGCTCGAAGAGGTGGTCGAGGATCCCGTCGACGACGATCCAGTCGAACGCCGCCACCGCGAAGCCGGTGACGGCGCCGGTGATCGCGGCGAGGACGATGACCTCGTGCGATCGACGTGCGAACTCACGGAAGCGTCGGGTGGTGTCGCCGGGGCTCACGCGTCGGCCCCGTCGGTGAGGCCCCTGAACCACGCGGTGTCGGCGGGTTCACCGGCAGCGTCGCCCAGTGCGTGGAGCGCATGCACCATCGCGGCGCGCTCGCGCGCAGGGATGTTGGCGGCGATGTGGGCGATCTCCTCGCGCCGGCGGACGGTGACCGCGTCGACGAGGCGTCGGCCCTTCGGCGTGAGCCGGATCGACACCTCCCGCCGGTTCGCCGGCGATTCACCGCGGTGCACCAGCCGCTTGGCGACCAGACGGTCGCACAGGCGGGTGATGGTCGACGGGTGTACCGCCAGGGCTTCGGCCAACCCCGTCGGTCGTTGGGGCCCTCTGCTGGCCAGGACCACCAGGGCCCGGTACTGGGGGAGGGTCACGTCGTGATCGGCAGCGGCCAGCGACCGCACGGCGACTGAGACGAGGACCCGGGAGCCCTGGAGCACGGCGTCGACGAGCTCGTCGTCAGTAACTTGCATAGTACAAGTATTGTAGAGGGCATGTAACGGTTGCGTCCACTGCGAGACTGCACCCCATGGCCCGGGTGGTGTCGGTGAACGTGGGTGCGGTGCGGACGGTCGAGTGGCACGGGCGCGCCGTGACCACCGGGATCTGGAAGTCGCCGCTCGACGGACGGGTCGCGGTGCGGGGCGTGAACCTCGCGGGTGACGACCAGGCGGATCGGCGGGTGCACGGTGGACCCGACAAGGCGGTCTACGCGTACGCGGTCGAGGACTACGCGTGGTGGTCGCAGGAGCTCGGGCGCGACGTCGGGCAAGAGCTGGGTCCGGGGACGTTCGGCGAGAACCTCACCGTCGAGGGCGTCGACCTGGGCGCGTTGGTGATCGGCACGCGCTGGCTCGTGGGGACCACCGAGCTCGAGGTGGCGCAGCCTCGGCAGCCGTGCTTCAAGCTCGGGATTCGCATGGGCGACGCCGAGTTCGTCGACCGCTTCGACGAGGCGGCGCGGTTCGGCGCGTACCTCCGGATCGTGCGCGAGGGCGACGTCGGTGCCGGTGACGAGATCACCATCGTGCCGCCCGCCACCAGCATCGACGGTGGGATCACCACTGCCGAGCTCGGCACCGTGACCCGCGACGCCGACGAAGCGTTCCTCACGCGTGTCGCCGGCGATTCGGCCGTGCCCGAGGGTTGGCGCGACTGGGCGGCGCGTCAGCTCGCGCGTCGGTGAACCGACGTGGCGAACGCGTCGATGACCCGCGCGAGCACGGCGGCGGGCTCGTCGTCCTTGGTGACGGTGAACGAGATGACGACGTGGCTGCCCTGGTACCCGAGGACCTCCTCGACCCAGCGCCGAGCGTTCGCGCCGCGTTCGGGGCTCGGGGCTGCGCTCACGACCGCGACGCGCTTGTCGTAGAGCTCGCCGGTGCCGACCAACCAGTCGAGCGCGTTCTTGAGCACCCCGGGCATGCCGCCTGCGTATTCGGGCGTCGCGAGCAGCACGCCGTCGGCGCGCGTGACCGCGTCGCGCAATGATGCGACCCGTGCGCCACCGTCGTCGTCCGGAGTGAAGTGGGGGAGCAGACCGAGGCCGTCCCAGATCTCGACGTGTTCGGAATCACTCGCGGCCATCGCGCGCACCAGCGCCGAATTCGACGACGACTCCTTCAGGCTCCCGGAGATGGCGACCAGATGCACGGGTCGGTGAACCCGTTCGACGGCCGCCGCATTCCGACAGCCGGATGATGAGCGCGGGTCCGATGCCCCGTGCGATGCCGGGTGAAGCGACGTTGGTGGCGTCGTGGCGTGCGCTGGCCCGGACCTCCGCAGGCGCCACCGTGAGCGAGACCCCCGGATCGGTCTCGGCCGTCTTTCCGGTCTGGGCGCCGTTGAACAACGCCATCGGCCGCGTGGCCGCGCTCGACGTCGACGCCACCGCGGCGGAGGTGGCGCGACTGGCGCAGCGGTACACCGTCGCGGGAGTCGACGCGTGGGCGTACTGGGTGTCGAGTGCGAGCCGTCACCTCGGTGATGCAGACGACGCCATCGTCGCCGGCGCCGCCCGCGACGCGACGACGTTGGTCATGACGGCCGATCTCGGCGACCTCGCAGACGGCGTGAGCACGAGCGCGCACGCGGTGCCGACCACGATCGCCACCGCGGCGATGGCGGGAGATACGCGGGTCGCGGTCGACGAGCTCGGCGTCGCCGACTCCGGTTCGGAGATCGAGGCGTGGGTCATGGTGCGCGACGGGTTCGCGGTCGCAGGGCTGTGGGCGTGCGTGCACGACGCCGACTGCGGCATCTACGCGGTGGGCACCGTGCCCGGGTGGCGGCGCCAGGGCATCGCCGGCGCGCTGGTCGAGCACGCGCTGGCCGCGGCTCGCGGGCGAGGTGCGCGCACGGCGTCGCTCCAGTCGACGCCCGAGGCGGTGTCGCTGTACGAGTCACTCGGGTTCGTGGCCGTCGGGCGGTACGCGGAGTGGTTGGTCACCACCGCGGGCCGCTGAACGTCGCCGCGGCCAGTCATGCCGACGTTTCAGGATTTCAGGTTGCAGTCAGCGCCTTCGGGCACCGTGGCGGGATGCGCTGCCGAACCCGTCGGTGGCACCCGAACCAAGGAGCCCGACATGGATCTCAGTCCCACGAAGAAGGTGGTGCTCACCGGCGCCGCCGCGCTCGGCATCGTGCTCGGCGCGGCGGGGGTCACCGCCGCGGCGACCGACACGTCGACGCCGGCCGGTGTGTCCACCACGCAGTCAGGCGCGCAGAGCACCACCGACAAGCCGGAGGCCAACGACACGCCGGATGCCAACGAGGCCAACGACAAGGCCGACGCGCAGGAGGCGAATGACCCGCCCGAGGCCAACGACGCGCCGGATGCCAACGAGGCCAACGACAAGGCCGACGCGAACGACGCCAACGACCAGCCAGAGGCGAACGACCAGCCGGACACCGGTGCGTCGACGACGGTACCCACCACAGGGGTGCCGGCGACCTGACTCGTGCCCTCGCCCGCCGGGCCCGCGCCACGCGCGCGTGTCCGGCGGGCCGGGTCAGTCACCAGTGAGCGCCGCCCTGACGGCGGACCCTGAAGCACACCTGAAGCGTCGACACCGGTCGAGTCGTGAAGAGCGGTGAGCTCACGGAACCGCCCGAGCTGCCGACGGGGAAGCGAGGAGACACGACAGGCGCGCGTCGTCGACCGGCCAGTCCGGCCCGCAGTGCGGGCCTTCGACGGGCGCGAGATGAGGTGCCTTCCAGTCGAGGAACCACACCCGTCGCGCGTCGGTGTTGGTCGATTGCTGCCCGTCGAGTTGGAAGGCAGCGGTCTCGGCGACACCGGTGAGCTGGTCGACACGGTACGTCCGCCCGTGCCTGACGCCGAGTGTCCACTCGAGGAGATGGAGCCGTCCACCCGGTCGGAGCACGACGACGTCGCCGGGTCGCACCGCTGCCTCGAGGTGGCGCAGCACCCGATCGGGCTGGGTTCGGGTCGTGACCGACTGCCACGCCGATGCCGCCATCACCAGCGCGAGCACGCCGAGGCACAGGTAGACGAGCGACCGCACCACCTTGCGCCGCGGGGCCGCGCGCGCGAGGAACGCCAGCGAGACCATCGGGCCCCACGCCATCAGCGTGAGCGTGCGATCGAGGAGCACCGGCGCCACGAGTCCGGCGAGCGCGGCCAGCACCAGTGGCACGAACGAACAGCACGTCACCACGCGCGCGAGGTGCGGGTCGACCCGCCACATCACGACGACACCCACCACCACCCCGACCACGATCGCCACGTGCCAGGACGGGTCGTCGATCAGGAGGCGGCCGACGGCGTCGACCGCACGGGACACCGTTGTACGGGGGATCCAGTCCGAGTGGCCGCCGCCCGCCTGGCGCAGGAACGCGGGCCCCCACACGAGAGCCCAGACGGCGAACCCGGCGAGCAACGCACCGCGCCACCGCCAGGCGTCGGCGTCGCGCCGGACGCCCGGCACCATGAGCAGCCCGGCACCGAAGATCAGCATCGAGGTGTGCAGCAACAGCCCGATCGCGACCAGTGCGCCGATGGCCAGCACGTGACGACGGCGGGGACGACTGAGCCACGCAGTGCACACCATGGCGGCCGCCACGCCCAGGAGCTGCAGATCGGCGTACATCCGCACTTCGCGACCGTGGACGACCTCGAACGCGCTGAACGCCATGAACGCAGTCGCCAGCAGGCCCACCACACCGCGGTGCCGGAGCCACCACGCGACCAGTGCCACCGCCGCGATCGAACAGAGCACCGACGGCAGTCGCATCCAGACCTCCGACAGCCCGGCGCGCGAGAGCGGGCTGCGGAGCAGGTAGTCCAGCGGCGGGTGCGAGTCGCGCACGCGCAGGTAGGCGAACAGCCCGCCGAGGGACCGCCGCCCCGCCATGGCGGTGAACGCCTCGTCGAACCCCAGCCGGTCTCTGCCGAGTTGCCAGGTGCGCAGGAAAACCGCGAGGGCGACGACGACGATGCTGGCGACGAAGGTGGGATTCGAGCGGCGGCGCTCGGCCCCGACGTCGGACGTCTGCGGCGCGCCGCGCGGTGCCACCGACGGGTCGACTCCGAGCCGGCCGACGAGGGCGCTCACCAGAGCACGTTCGCAGAGTGACGTTGAACCTCAGGTGAACGCGCGGCCCGCTCGCTTCAGGAGTCGTTCAGCGCAGTGTCGGGATGATGCGCGCGTGCTCCGGACCTGTCCGAGCGACCGCAACCGTGACACTCCCCAGGAGGTTGCCGCCATGACCACCACCACCGAGCTCCGTCGACGCACGGAGATCGCGCGGACCCTCGTCGTCGTGCCGACGCTGAACGAGCGCGACAACGTCGACCCGCTCCTCCGTGCGATCCGCTCCACGGCCCCGACCGTCGACATCCTCATCGTCGACGACGCGAGCCCCGACCACACCGCCGACCGGGCCGCGGCGCTCGGGCACCGGCTCGGTCGCATCAGCGTCATGCG
>DASXXX010000209.1:0-2269 GCA_036502765.1 Acidimicrobiia bacterium
GGGCCCCCATCTCGAGGTGAAGCTGGGCGACATCGTCACCGAACACGTGCACGCGGTGGTCAATGCCGCCAACTCCTCGCTGCTCGGCGGCGGGGGTGTCGACGGCGCCATCCACCGGGCCGCGGGCCCCCAGCTCAAGGAGGCCTGCCGGGAGCTCGGCGGCTGCGCCTTCGGCGATGCCAAGGCCACGCCGGCGTTCGACCTGCCCGCCCGCTTCGTGATCCACACGGTCGGGCCGATCTGGCAGGGCGGCAGCGCGGGCGAGGCCCGTCTGCTCCAGAGCTGCTACCGCCGCTGCCTCGAGGTGGCCGACGAGATCGGGGCCGAGTCGGTGGCCTTCCCCGCCATCAGCACGGGCGCCTACGGCTACCCGGTGCCCGAAGCCACCAAGATCGCGGTGGAGACGGTGCGCTCCACGCTCACCGGCGTACACGTGGTGCGCTTCGTGTGCTTCGACCCCGCGGTGCACGAACGCTACGAGCGCGAGATCTCGGCGTAGAAGTCAAGCCCCAATTCGCCGAACTGGGGCTTGCACATCGGAATCGGGTTCCGTAGCGTCGAACGCGTGTTCGATGTCGCCGAGCTCGCTGCCGAGGATCGCTCCACCTGGTCCGGTGGGGCGCGCCTCGCGCGTCTCGTCGAGCTCCGCCAGTTGCAGGAACGGATCGACGCGCAGGTGCTGCGGGCGGTCGCCGACTGCGACGTGGTCGACGCGTGGCACGACGATTGCCTCGGCGCGGTCTCGTGGATGGCGTCCAAGACCGGACTGGTGCGGGGCGCGGCGGCGCGCCTGGTGAAGACGGCGCGGTTCGTCGCACGGCATGCGCAGACCGCGAAGGCGCTCGATATCGGTGACGTGTCGGTGCCGCACGTGGAGATGCTGGCTGCTGTCGCGCACCGGCGCGACGACTTGTACGCGGAGCACGAGACCATGCTGCTCGACGCCGCGGCGACGGTCGAGGTGCAGGACTTCCCGCGGGTGACCCGACGGTGGGCCAGCATCGCTGACGACGAGCTCTCGCGTCGCGACGCCGCGTGGGCGTTCGATCGGCGAGGCTTCATGCTCTCTCCCACCACCCACGGCGCCGGCCTCTCGGGGTTCCTCGACCCCGAGGCCTACGCGACGGTCACGAGCACCCTCGACGACGTCCAGCCACCCGAAGGTTCCGGTGACACCCGGACCCTCGCCCAACGCCGCGCCGATGCTCTGGTCCTGCTGTGTGAACGGTTCCGCGGCGGCGAGCTGCCGACGTCGCGACCGATCGCCGGCGCCGAATTGGTGATGTCGCACGACGTGTTCGCCGGTCACCCGCTGGCGAACCTCGACTCGCTGCAGTGCGACATCGAGGGCTTCGGCCCGATCCCCCGCGTCACCGCCGAACGACTCCTGTGCGACTGTGCGCTCGGACGAGTGGTGCAGGGACGCAGCCAGCTCCTCGACCTCGGGCGCCGCACCCGCACCGTGCCCGGCCGGCTCCGCCGCGCGATCGTCATCCGCGACGAGCACTGCCAGTTCCCCGGATGTCGTGCACCCGCATCGTGGTGCGACGCCCACCACCTGATCTGGTGGACCCGAGGCGGCGAGACCAGCCTCGAGAACTGCGTGCTGCTGTGTCGCCGCCACCACGTCGCCGTCCACGAAGGCGGCTGGAAACTCGAACGCGGGCCCAACGGACTGACGCTGGCCGTGTGACGCCGCGATGAGTTCCGATCCGTGCCATCGTCCTACCTGCATGCGAATCGTGATCAGTGAATTCATCAGCCTCGACGGCATCGTGCAGGCTCCCGGCGGCGCGGAAGAGGACACCGACGGCGGGTTCGAGCACGGCGGTTGGTCGATGCCCTACTTCGACCCGGAGATCATGGGCGGCTTCATCGGCGGCGCGATGGAGCACACCGACGCCATCCTGCAGGGTGCGCGCACGTGGAAGGTCATGGCCGAGGCGTGGCCCTCGCGCACCGGCGACGACGACCCGTTCACCGACTGGATGAACAACGTGCCGAAGTACGTGGTGTCCGACTCACTGAGCGACGACGACGCGGCGCAGTGGTCGCCCACGACGATCATTCGACGCGACCAGCTCGTGCAGAAGGTGAACGAGCTGCGCGCGCAGCCCGGTGGCGACATCAACGTGATGGGCAGCGCGACGGTGGCGAAGTCGCTGCTCGCCCACGACCTCGTCGACGAGCTCGACCTGATGATCGAGCCGATCGTGCTCGGTGGCGGCAAGAGCATCTTCTCCGAGGACGGCATCGCCCGCCGGTTCCG